>JAJZVD010000030.1 GCA_021845805.1 Pseudomonadota bacterium
CCCGTCGATGTGCCCCTGCGTGACGTCGACCAGCGCCGTCGCCCCCTGCAACGCCGCCATCGCGCAGATCACCTCCATCGCGATGCGGCACGCGGGGCCCTTCGCGCCATCCAGCATGGCACGATCCGCGGCTGTCAGGGTCACGCCCGCGGCCGGGGCCGGGTCGAGCGGCACTCGGCGGCCGTCGGCGATCAGGGCATCTTCGGTCAGATCGACCTGCTGCGCCCGGGCGACGCGGGCAAATTCCTCTGCCCCCAGACGAACGATCGGGACAGGCCGATCAAACATCCGCCCCGAGATCATCGCGCCGAGGGTGACGATATCTTCCATTTCGCGGAATACGAAGGCGGCGGGCGCAAGGCCGTTCAGGGCAAGGTCAAGGATGACCCCGCTGCCGCTGCACGACCCGCGCGTGGTGGGCATCACCAGCACCTTGCCGGCCAGCGATTGCCCGCAGAGCGGATGATGCACGTCGATGACAAGGCCGCTCAGCGGATCGACGCCGCCCCAGAAACTCAGCCCCTCGTCGGTCGCCAGAACCTGCCCATGTGCCGCCCCCGCAAGGATGCTCTGCGCGGTCATTTGACGACAAACCCGTGGGCAAAGGGATCCCGGTCGTCGATGAAGATGGTGTTGATCCCCGTCACCCGCGCCCATCCCGCGATCGAGGGGATGATGGCAGGCCGGTCTGCGACAACCGCCGCCGCCTCGACCCTGCCCTTGAACAGCGAGCCGATGATGGATTCGTGAACGTAGTCGTCGCCCACCCGCAGCTTTCCCTTGGCCACCAGTTGCGCCATTCGCGACGAGGTGCCGGTTCCGCAGGGCGAGCGGTCGATCGCCTTGTCGCCGTAAAGAACGGCGTTGCGCCCCTGCGCCTGCGGATCGCGGGGGGCGCCGGTCCAGAGGATGTGGGACAGCCCGCGGATCGCGGGCTTCTCGGGGTGGATGAACTCGTGCCCCGCGTTCAGCGCCTCACGAAGCCTGCGGCCCAGCAGCACCAGCTCTCCGGCGCTGAAATCCGCCATGTCGCGGTAGTTTTTCTGCGGATCGACAATGGCATAGAAGTTGCCGCCATAGGCGACATCCACGACGATCTCGCCCAGCCCCTCGACCTGCGCCGTCAGGCCCTCGGCGTAAAGGAAGGCGGGCACATTGGTCAGGCGGACCTCCTCGATGAAGCGGCCCTCTTGCCGATAGGCCACATCGACCCGGCCCGCGGGCGTATCAAGAACGATCCTGCCCGGCTCTGCGGGCCGGATCAGACCGTTTTCCAGCGCGATGGTCACGGTTCCGATCGTGCCATGCCCGCACATGGGCAGGCAGCCGGAGGTTTCGATGAACAGCACCGCCACATCGCAGTCGGGCCGCGTCGGCGGGTAGAGGATGGCCCCCGACATCTGGTCGTGGCCGCGCGGTTCGAACATCAGGCCGGTTCTGATCCAGTCGAATTCGGCCAGGAAATGCGCGCGCCGATCCAGCATGGTGTCGCCGCGCAGAAGCGGCGCGCCGCCGCTGACAAGCCGCACCGGATTTCCGCAGGTGTGACCGTCGATACAGGAAAATGTATGTTGCATCAGCGCTGCCTTGTGAAGCGTGCGGGGGAAAAGGGTGTCACGTCCAGACCGGGGGGCTGCCCGGTCATCATGCGGGCCACGATCTGTGCGGTGCCCGCCGATTGCGTCAGGCCCAGATGTCCGTGCCCGAAAGCGCAGAACACATCGGGGCGCCCCGGCAAGGGGCCGATCGCGGGAAGGCTGTCGGGCAGCGAGGGGCGGAAGCCCATCCACTGCGTCCCGCCCCCGGTCTTGAGCCCCGGCAGAAAGCGCGCGGCCTTCTTCAGCATCGCGTCCGCGCGCGCGAAGTTCGGCGGCAGATCCAACCCGCCCAGTTCGACCGCCCCACCGACCCGGATGCCGTTCGCCAACCGCGAGACGACGAAGCCATGCTCGCCGAAGGTGACCTGAAGGCGCAGATCGAAGGCATCGCCGGGCAAGGTCGTGTTGTAGCCGCGCTCTGTCTCCAGCGGGATGCGGACCCCGGCCGTCCGGGCCAGCCGGTGCGAGAACGCGCCCGCCGCCAGGACCACCCGCCCCAGCATCACACCGGCAGAGGTCTGCACCCCGCCCGGCACAAGCGCCTGCGCCTCGGCGATGACGATCTCGCCCCCCCGTTCGCGCAGGCGATCGGCCAGCGCCAGCGTGTAATCGCGCGGATCGGTGACCGAACACCAGCTAGGCGTGAAGGTCGCATGGGTGAACCGGGCTGCAAGTCCGGGCTGGACCTCGGCGATTTCCGGGCCCTTCAGGTGCTGAAACGGAATGCCTTCTGCCGCCTTCACGGACCAGCCCGGCAAGGCCGCGGCAAACTGCGCCTCGCCCTCGTAAACCTGCAACTGGCCGTGGCGCCGCACCATCGACTGCACGCCGAACCGCTGCAGGAACGGGTCGAGCGCCGCCTGCGACACCCGCATCAGCGCCGCCTGCGCCAGGGTTGACGCACGCACCTGCGCGGGCCAGCTTGCACGCCAGAACCGCAGCATCCAGGGCGCGATCCGCAGCGCATAGCCCGGCGGCACGCTCAGCGGGCCCAACGGGTCCAACAGCCAGATCGGCGCCTTGCGCAGGATGCGCGGCGAGGCCAGCGGCTGGATATCGGTAAAGGCAAACGCCCCTGCATTTCCGGCAGAGGCCCCGGCCGCGGGGCCGACACGATCGATCACGCGCACGGCCAATCCGGAGGCAAGCAGATCCAGAGCGACCGAAAGGCCGATGACGCCCGCGCCGACCACGATGACATCCGGTGATTTCATTTTCATCTGCAGGTCAGGCTGGAAAAGCGCGCATCGCCGCGCGCCGCCGGCGAAAAACCCGGCTGACGGCAGGACCCTGCCACGGCGTCAACACCCTCGGGATCAACGGCGCTTCGCTCGGATTCCGGCCGCAACATCTGCAGTGCCCTCGGGTGACAGGTTCGGCGATTCTTGTGCTTGGCCGAGCATGAGGTACCGGACTTGCCAGTTCAATGTGCAGATGGTCATGTATACATAAAAAATTTCGCAGGGATTTCGGGCGTCGGAACGCGCAGAGGGTGACCTGCGAAGGCGTTGCCGCCGCCCCTGGCCCCGGCGGATTTTCAGCGTGACGCCATGCGCCTTGTCACCGGGCGCGAACGCCCTGCCCGGCCGTCATCAGCGCCTGAACGAAATGGGCCGCCGCCATCGGTAGGCAGGCGGCCCGAAGGATCACGTCAGACGCGTGACGTCAGGCAAGCGCATGGGTCGCCGCGTCGAGTTCCTTGTTGGTCTCGGTGTCGTTCTTCGCGGCATGGGCCTTCTCGGCGGCCTTGTAATGCTTCAGCGCCGCGTCCTTCTTCGGTCCGGCAGGCGCCTTGTCCCAGGCTGCCTTGACGGAGGTCATCTTCTCTGCGGTCTTGGTTTGTTGCGGAGTCATCGGGTTTGCCCTTTCCTGGACATTCCGGGAACACGAGACGCGCAGGCCAGCGGCCCACCCAGGGCGCCGCGCACCTGCGTGCGTCTCGGCTACTCGGAAAACGTGCCACCGGTTCGTCGGCAGGCACCTTTCATCTATCAGTGGTCCGGGGCCTTGCCGCACTGACGCAGGTTAGGCCGGGCACCTGTCTGGATGGCTGCCCCGCGACGTTGGCGCTTCATGGCCGACCGGCGTCTGCCGGTGCGCGATCCGCACCCATCTGCCGTCGTCCTGCAGATAGACCGACGCGCAGCGCCCCTCGTGGAAGGGTGCATCGGGCTTTTCTGCCGACACGCGATAGGCGAGCAATGCCACTGTGCCAAGGCGCGTCGCGCGCCGGTCGGTCATCACCACCGAACGCCAGCCCGCCCACCCGTCGGCGTGTTTCCAGACCTGATCCCCGCGCAGGATGCCCGGCGGATAGGGCAGGATCATGACCGCATCGGCCGCGGTGGTCGCCCGCGCCATGTCGGCGCCGCCCGTCCAGAAGCGCTCCTCCATCTCCCATAGAACCGCCTGGTCCCCGGCAGATAGCACCCCTGCCCCCAGCGTGGCGGAACCACGAGGGCTGGCGGCGGGCACAGGCGCCGTCATTTGCCGCCCCCCGGCCCGCCCATGACCAGCACCTGAACCAGCGCGATGGCCACCGCGATGATCATCCAGATCGCGGCCGAGGGCAAAAGCTGGCCCTTGCGGATCACGGCGCCGATCTGTCCGGGGGGCGAAAACACCGACCCCTGCGGAAGCAACTGGCTCAGTTCCCGGGCGACGGAGACGTGATCGCGGGCAAGCGTCGGGATATCCTGACACTTCGACAGACGAAGCCCCAACCGTACCCCCGCGGCTTCCCGGCTCAGCGTGACAAGTTCGGCGGTTTCGTCCCAGGGGTCGAGGCCAAGACGGGCCAGCGTGGACAGCACCGTCACGGCATGTCCGCGCCGGTCATCGCCCACCCGCGCGAACAGAAACCGTTCATACTCGCGGGGATGCGGGTCGAGGATCATGGATTTTGTCATCGCCAACGCCTTCCTTGTCTTTGGGGGCGGCCCACGTGCCGCGCGCGTCGTGCTGGCCATCGCTCCCGCCGCACGGTCGGGTCAGGTGTCACGGACGTGGAAATGGCGCACCTGCGGAACGCTCGATGCCGTTGCGAAGGTGCGCCCCGCAGCCGGTTCTGCCAACGAGAACTCTGACCGCCGCGCCTCTGGGCTGCGCTAACATGCGTCAGCATCCGCCCGGCAGCTTGGTCCTACAAACACGGCCTGGCTCGGCCTTGCCGACCCGAGGGCCGGAGCGCCCATGACGTCGGCCAGTGCAGACCCTGCACGGATCGCGGAGGCAAGCGATGAACACCCGATCATCAGACACAACCGATCTCGAGCGGCGCGTGCTGGCGCATGAGCGGGTCCTGCAGGCGCTGATCGCCTACATGGCGCGCACAGAGCCGCGCTTCATCGACCACCTGCGAGAGCGCTTCGTGGAACCGATGACCATGGAAACGCGGGAACATGACTACCGCAATAGCGATGACTATGCCGAAGAGTTCATTCGTGCCATCATGCTGCTTGGCGAGTTGCGCGCCGCAGACGGACCAGAGGCGGAGCCCCCGGCCGAGCCCCCGCCGCCGCCCGAGGCGGTAGAGGCGGTAGAGGCGGTAGATGGCCCACCGGAGCGGGTGCAAGTCAGGATGCGGAACGGGGTCTGGGAAGTGAAGGCCGATGGCACCTTTCGTGGCGACTACCACAAGAAAGAGCACGCCGTGGCCGCGGCGGCCCTGCTGAAGCTGTCGCTGGCTTGACGCAGGCCGACCATCAACACGCGCTTCGACGGGGCGCGCCCGCAAGATCAGACCCGCCTGGCGCAGAGGCGGCGGGCTGGGCCTGACCGGGCGGCCGGGCGGTCATCGTCGGAAGGATGCGCCCCGCCCGACTGGTGCCGCATTACGCCAGACGCTCATGCCTTTGCAGTGCGGGCAGATCCGTTCTCCGAAGCCTTCGCTAAGGAAAAGCGCCTTGCAGCGCAGGCAGCGCCGCTCTTGCGGCACATCGTGCAGCGCGCGCCTGGGCGCCATCGGCGCCGCCTTGTGCGCCAGAGCGGTCATCGCGACACCGCCACGACGCTTGCGCGCCCGGAAACGGGCCGTTTCCGCCTTGGCGGCATCCCTTCGTTTTCGGCGGCCTCGATTGCCAGGCTGTCCTGCATCTTTCGGGGCATCGGGTTCGATCCCGTCGATCCTCCGGCGCCCTCCGGCAGCTTGCGCGCGGAATAGAGCTGGCGGACATAGGCTTCTGAAACGCCATCGGCCATCATCGCCAGGCGCGAGATCGGATCGGCCAGCATCTCCTCGACAACGGCATCGGACACCTGCCTGCCGGTCAGCGTGTCGTGTTCGCAGGCCTGCTCGAGGTCGTCCACGGACAGGGTCAGGGTTCTGGCCAGCCCGGGATGCGTCGCGCGGGGATGAAGCCTTACCAGCACCGAGGCCTTCCAGCTGTCGGGGGAAAGATGGCCGGGCGGGCACGCCAGTTCGGTTTCGATGGCGTATTCGCCGGCCGGAAACGTCTCGCCGACTCCGCGAACCGTGAACGGCCGGGTAAAGACGACAACGGTCTTGCGGGTCATGGCGTCCATTCGGAAAGCCCCTTTTGGCTGAATTCGCGCGGATGTCGCGCCGCTTTCGGGAAATGACGCGCGCGCGGAAGTCGCGGATGTCGCGTGCACCCCTCGGTCCAGAGGGCCGCATGCCGCCAACCGTTTCGCGCGACGTGCCCGCACCAGACCCCGCCCGGGTCTTCTGGTGCCGCGGCGACGTTCGGGCAGCCGTTCGCATCGCCGCGCGTCAACAATGTCCGATTGCCTGATCGCGCAAGGGGCGCCGCCGATCCACGGGATGACGGCGCATCGCGCATCTGCCTGTATCAGATGGGGACCAGACAGCCGATTTGCAAGAGACTAGGCCCACCAGCGTCGTGACGGGCACGCCGTCACGGGCATCCGGTGAATGCGTAGATTCCGATCCTGCCGTGCGACGTGCGGTCACGCTACACTTTTCGGACCCCACGCGCTGCGCGGCAGGCGCGGCGTCATTGGCCGCGCGACCCCGCGCCTTCCGGGCGACAATTCCGTGCGTGGCGGGCCACACGGTTGCGCCCGCGCGGCGAAGGGAACACATGGACCTCGCATCACTTCAACCGCTGCCGTTCGATCCGATCTTCCAGTATCGGCCCTGGGGCGGGCGGCGCCTGGCCGACTGGCTTGGCGCGCCACTGCCCGGAGACGGCCCCATCGGCGAGGCTTGGCTTTTGAGCGACCGGGAAGACCGATCGAGCCGGGTCGCCTGCGGTCCGTTCATGGGCCGCAGCATCACCGATCTGATGGCACAATCCGCCCAGTTGATCCTGGGCAGGCTGGCGCCCCGGTTTGCGCGCTTCCCCCTTCTGCTGAAGTTTCTCGATGTCTCGGGAACCCTGTCGGTGCAGGTGCATCCGCCCGACGGCGCGACAGGGCTGATCCCGACTGGCGAGACCGGCAAGACCGAAGCCTGGGTGGTGCTGGACGCCCGGCCCGGCAGCCGCGTCTATGCAGGGCTGAAGCCTAGCACCACCGCGATGGATCTGCGGACGCTGTCGCAGCCGACGGTTGACCGCGCGCTGGCAAGCTTTGCCCCCCGGCGGGGGCAAAGCCTTCTGATCGAAGCCGGGGGCGTGCACGCGGTGGGCGGCGGCGTGGTCGTGTTCGAGGTACAGGAAAACAGCGATGTGACCTTTCGCCTGTTCGACTGGGATCATGTCGATCCCGCGACAGGGCATCTGCGCGCGCTGCAGGTGGAAGAGGCCATCGCCTGCGTCGACTTCGCCCGGGGCGCCATCCTGCCGATGCCGGAGCCGCCATCCCCCCCGGCCCGGCAGGCCCTGGTCGACTGTTCGCATTTCCAGATGTGGCGCATCGACAGTTCGGCGGTGTTCACCGTCGGCGCAACCGGGACGCCACGCGTGCTCGTGTGCCTGAACGGCGCGGGTTGCGTCGAGCATGCAGGCACGGATTTCGCGCTTGGCCGGGGCGGCACCATGCTGCTTCCCGCCGCCCTTGGCGCCTGTCGGTTCAGGCCTGAGGGCCAAGTCACGCTTCTGGAAATCGGCGTGCCCGATCTGCCATGAAGAGACTGATCGTCTTCGACCTCGACGGAACGCTGGCGGAAAGCAAGTCACCGCTGGACGCCGAGATGGGCGCGCTGCTCATCCGGCTTCTTGGAATCGTCAAGGTGGCGATCATCTCGGGCGGCGCCTGGCCCCAGTTCAAGGCACAGCTTCTGCCGCATCTGGGCACGGGCGATCTTCTGAGGAACCTGTCCCTGTTGCCGACCTGCGGCACAAGGTTCTACCGCTACGACGGGGCCTGGGCACAAAGCTACGCCGAGGACATCGCCCCGGACGACCGCAGGACGATCGTCAGGGCCGTCACGCTGGCGCTCGACCGGGCCGACCTGAGGCCCGACCGGCATTGGGGCGAGCTGATCGAGGACCGTGGCAGCCAGATCACGCTGTCTGCACTGGGACAGCAGGCGCCCTTGGCAGAAAAGGCGGCCTGGGACCCGGATTTTGCCAAGCGCCGGCAGATCGTCTCGATCCTCGCTCCGATGATCCCCGACTTCTCGATCCAGATGGGCGGCGCGACCTCGATCGACATCACCCGCAAGGGCATCGACAAGGCCTACGGGATCGGAAAGCTGCACGACCTGCTGGGCATCGCGATAACCGACATGATCTTCGTCGGCGATGCGCTGTTTCCCGGCGGCAACGATTTTCCGGCCAAGCGCACCGGGGTCCTGACGATCGCGGTGCGCGATACGGAAGAGACAAAGCGGGTCATCGAAGCGATTGCGGGCTGCCTCGAGTCGGTCGATCAGGCGTGACGGCGGCCACCTGCGGCCTTGGGAACGTCGCCGAGGCCCGCCGGGCACGGATCCGCGCGGTTGCGGGTGCCCCGAGCTCGGGCGGCCGCCCCGCCAGCGGTGGGCGCGATCACCCGCCGATAGGTAGAATCCGACGCTTGTTCCGCGCCGCCGAACCGTCACCCTGAGACATGCCCAGGCCAGAACGCGGCCCCGCCCGAATGCGACCCCGGAGGCAGGAATTCACCAGATGGAGTCGGAGATGACAGAACTGAAAAGTATCGCGTTCGTCGGCAATTCCTTCCCGCGGCGCTGCGGGATCGCAACCTTCACGACCCACCTTCAGCAGGCGGTGGCCTTCGAACGGCCCTGCCTCGACACCAGCATTGTCGCGATGAACGATCACGGACAAAGCTTCGCGTATCCCCCCCTCGTGCGCTACCAGATCCGGGATGACAAGGTCGAAGACTATTCCCGCGCCGCGGCTTCGCTGAACCACGATCAGGTCGATCTGGTCGCGCTTCAGCACGAATTCGGCATCTTCGGAGGAGCCGCGGGCGGTCATGTGCTGTCGTTCCTGTCATGCCTGAAAATGCCCGTGGTGACGACGTTCCACACGATCCTGCCCAGACCGAGCCCGCTTCAGCACAGCATCGTCACGCAGGTCGCCGCCAGGTCGGCCAAGGTGATCGCGATGTCGGAACGGGGCCGCGAGCTGCTTCGCAAGACCTATGACATCCGGGGGGACAAGATCGCGGTGATCCCTCACGGCATTCCCGACTTTGCCTTTGTCGAGCCGGACGCGACGAAGGCGAGGCTGGGCTTTGCGGGCAAGGCGGTCATCCTCACGTTCGGCCTGCTCTCGCCGAACAAGGGCATCGAAGTGATGATCGAGGCGATGCCCGCGATCCTCGATCGCTGCCCCAGCGCCAGCTATGTCGTGCTTGGGGCAACCCATCCCAATCTGCTGCGCGAACAAGGCGAGAGCTATCGCGAAAGTCTTGTCGCCCGGGTACGGGACCTGGGGATCGAGGGGCATGTCGTCTTTCTCGACCAGTTCGTCGACCAGCCGACCCTGCTGGACTACATCGCGATGTGCGATGTCTATGTCACGCCCTATCTGGACGAAGCCCAGATCACGTCGGGGACGCTCGCCTACAGTTTCGGCCTGGGAAAGGCGGTCATCTCGACACCGTATGGTCATGCCAGCGAGCTGCTGGCGGGCGGGCGCGGGATTCTGGTGCCTTTCGCCGATGCCCGTGCCCTCGGGCGCGAGGTCGTCTCGGTCCTCACCAACGATCTGCTGCGCAACACGCTGCGGGCGCGGGCCTATGCCAGCAGCCGGCCGATGGTCTGGGCGCAGACCGCGAAGCGGTACCTGAACACCTTCGACGAGGCCCGCCTGCCCCGGCTTGCCCGCATCCCCTTGGCGACAGATATCGCGCAGCCGCAGATCCGGCTCGATCATTTCCTGTCGATCTCGGATGATACCGGGGTCTTTCAGCACGCGATCCATACCGTCCCCGACCGGTCGCATGGCTATTGCCTTGACGATAACGCCCGCGCCCTGCTGCTGGCCGCGGCCCTGAACGCGCCGGGCGAAGAACCGCTTGCGGGCGCGATCACCGCCCGGCTGGCCGGCTTCGTGCAGCATGCGTGGAACCCCGATGCCGGACGGTTCCGCAATTTCATGAGCTTTTCCCGGAACTGGCTGGAAGATACCGGGTCCGAGGACAGCCACGGCCGCGCGCTCTGGGCGCTGGGGCATTGTGCCCGCAGCGATTCCAGCCCGTCGCGACGCAGGTGGGTCGGCGGACTTTTCTCTGTCGCGCTGGCGGGCGTGGAGCATTTCAGCGCGCCGCGGGCCTGGGCCTTCAGCCTGCTGGGCCTTGACGGACTTTGCGGCGCCGCCACCGGCGATGCCGAGGCGCGACGCCTTCGCCTGATCCTGGCCAACCGGCTGTCGGCGCTTCTGTCAGCGGTCGAGACCGAAGACTGGGTCTGGTTCGAGAGCGGGCTGGCCTACGACAATGCCCGCCTGTGCGAGGCGCTGCTGGTCACCGGCGCCGCAACCGGCAACCGGACCTTCGTCGAGGACGGCCTGCGGACCCTGCGGTGGCTGATGGCGCTGCAGACCGCGCCTCAGGGGCATTTCAGGCCGGTCGGGTCGAACGGCTTTGGCGAGATCAGGACACGCCCGCAGATTTTCGATCAGCAGCCGCTGGAAGCGGCCGCCGCTGTCGCCGCCTGCCGCGCGGCGGCGCGCGTCGAGGGCGGCACATTCTGGCACACCGAGGCCGAGCGCGCCTTCCAGTGGTTCCTCGGCGCGAACGATCTGTCTCAATCGCTTGTCGACCCGGAGACAGGCGCGTGCCGCGACGGTCTGCACCCCGACCGACCCAACGAGAACAGGGGTGGAGAATCCACACTGTCCTACCTACTTGCCCTGGCCGACATGCGCCAGTTGCGTCGACTGCCTGCGCGTCACACGGCGACAGCGTCCTTTCAGTCAAGGATCGCGGGCGTCGACCACCTCATGAAGAAACGAGGACACCCTGTCAAAAATCAGCTTCCTGAATCGCCAGGCCCTGTACCTGCGACCGGACCCGACACGGGTGATCGTACGGCCGTTCAGTCATTCGACTGAGCCAAGGGCGCTGATGTCCGCCGACGTGACGCGGGTGAACCGTATCGTCGAGCGTGTCCTGTCGCTGTCGCCCGCCCAGGCAAAGGAACAGTTGGCCAGGGTTCTGGAAAACTTCGATGTGCGGCACCGCAATCTGCTGGCAACCTTCGCGCTTCGCGCCACCGAGCTTGACGATTACCTTGCCGCCCATGCCCCCTACAGCAACGTTCAGCGCCAGTTGATCGGCGCCTACTTCATGCACGAATACTCTTTCGAGGCCGCGGCCCTCTTCAATCCCAGCATCGTGCCGCACCCCGATCAATCCGGCCTTCCGGCGGGCGATCTGCGCTTCATCCTGAGCCTGCGGGCGGTCGGCGAAGGGCATGTGTCATCGCTGACCTTCCGATCCGGCACGGTCAACCCCAGCGGCCAGGTGACGATCACCCCGACCGTGCGCCTGGCGACACTGCCGAAAGTGACCAGGCGCGTACCGGGCCGCGAGGGCGATACCGTCGACGTCACCTTCGTGGCCGAGGAAGATCTGAGCGAACGGGTCATCTTTCCCGTCACCCCGTCCCAGTCGAACGGAATCGAGGATGCGCGCTTCGCCCTGTTCGAGGACAACGGCGAAAAGACCTACCTCGCGACATACACGGCCTACAGCGGCCGCACGATCCGGTCCGAGCTGATCGAGACGAAGGACTTCCTGACCTTCACGATGACCCCGCTGCGCGGCTCTGCGGCGCACAACAAGGGAATGGCGCTGTTCCCCCGCAAGATCGACGGCAAATACGCAATGATCACGCGGCAGGATAACGAGAGCCTCTATCTGACCTCGTCGAGCGATCTCTACCATTGGGGGGTCGGCAAACTGCTGCTGAGCCCGACCTACCCGTGGGAATTCGTGCAGATCGGCACCTGCGGCGCCCCGATCGAGCTGGACGAGGGCTGGTTGCTGCTGACCCACGGGGTCGGCGCGATGCGGCGCTACTCGATCGGCGCGGTACTGCTGGACAAGGCCGATCCGTCGAAGATCATCGGACGCTCGCGCGATCCGCTGGTGCATCCCGAACCCGCCGAGCGCGAGGGCTACGTTCCCAATGTGGTCTATACATGCGGGGCCCTTCGCCACAACGACCGGATCGTTCTGCCCTATGCGATCTCGGACACCTATTCGAACTTCGCGACGATCAGGATCGACGAACTGATCGACGCGCTCTGACCCCTGCAAGGCGCGGCACGGCACGGGCCGTTGCCTGAGGTCATCGCCGCGCGCACCCGCCTATCCGGTCAGCCGACCGTCGCCCACCACGATCTGGCGGCGGCAGGTGGCGGCGATCTTGTCGTCATGGGTCGAGATCAGGAAGGTCGTTCCCTCGTCGCGGTTGATCTCGGCGATCAGATCCATCACCTGGATGGCCGAGGCGCGATCAAGATTGCCGGTCGGCTCGTCCGCAAGGACAAGCTCCGGCCGGTTCATCAGCGCGCGCGCCACCGCGACACGCTGCTTCTGCCCGCCCGAAAGCTTGGCGACGGGAAAATCCACCCGGTCCACCAATCCCATCCGCACCAGGATCTCTGTCCCGCGGGCCCGGGCGGATGCCGTTTCGCGCCCCTCGCGCACGGCGGTGGGGAAGATCACGTTTTCCAGCGCGGTGAAGTCTGGCAACAGGTTGTGGAACTGGAACACGAAGCCGATGTGCAGGTTGCGAAACACCGTCAGTTCCGCATCGTCGGCGCCGATCATGTCCGCACCCAGCATCTCGTAACGCCCCGATGTCGGCTTCATCAGCGTGCCGAGGATGGTCAGCAGGGTGCTTTTGCCCGACCCCGACGGGCCAAGCAGCGCCGACAGCTCGCCCTTCTCCAGCCGCAGGTTCAGCCCGCGCAGCACATGGGTCGTGGTCTCACCGGCCCCGAAGGTCTTGACCAGATCGCGCACCTCGAGAAGCAGGCCGCTCATTGCCCGATCGCCGTCGCCGGATCGACCCGTGCCGCCGAGCGCGCGGGCAGTATCGAGGCGAGGATCGCCCCGATGGTGGTCAGCAGGATTGCAAGACCAAAGGCGCCCTGCGCGACATCGATCGGCAGGCCGCCCGGCTGAAGCGCGCCGGGGCCGGGGAAGCGGGAAAGCACCAGATAGCCGATTGCCGCGCCCGACACGCCCCCCAGCAGCCCGACGATCGCGCCCTGAGCGATGAAGACCAGCAGCACGAATGACCGCTTGGCCCCCATCGCGCGCATGATCCCGATCTCGGGGCGCCGCCGGAAGGTCGACAGCAGCATGGCCGAAGCGATGCCGATGACGATCGTGACCAGCGCGAAGGACTTCAGCAGAAGACCGGTCTGCGCCTGCGCCTTCAGCGCCGCCAGCAATTGCGCCGCCTGCTCTGTCCAGGGGGTCGCGTGAAGCCCTGTCGTTGCCTCGATCCGGGCGGCGGTGGCGTCGGCGGCGTAAAGATCGGCAAGCCGGATCTCGATCTGGCTGATCGCTTGCGGCATCGCGAAGAGGGTACGCGCCGTTGCAAGGCTGACATAGGCCTGCCGCCGGTCCTGCCCGCCCGAGCCGATCTTGAAGATGCCGGCGACGGTCAGCGCCGCGTCGATCCCCGTCGACGCCTGCAGGCGGACGGTCTGGCCAACGGCAAGTTTCATGTTATCGGCCAGCGTCTTGCCCAGAAGCACCGTTCCTGCCGCCAGATCGGGCCGACCCTCGACGATGTAGCTGCCGATACGGACGATGGCCGATACCTTGCCAGGCTCCACCCCCGTCACCGAGACCTGCTGCACAAGCTTGCCGCGGATCAGAAAGCCCGAACCCGTGATCTCTTGCGAGGTGACGAGGACGCCCGGGATGGCCTCGATGGTCGGGATGAAGGCGGCCGCGTCGGGCAGCACGTTCGACCGCTGGTCGGTCTTCTGCTGCACCAACAGGATGCGCCCCGGCGCGCGGGGCAGCAGAAGCGGAGGATCGGTCGGCTCTGCGTCGATGGTGATATGGGCCATGTCGCCCACCGTGCGCGCCATGATGAACTCTGCCAGACCGCCGATCAGCGCGCTCATGAAGATGAAGATGAACACGCCAACCGCGACACCCGTCACCAGGAGGGCGGTCTGCGACGCGCTGGCCATCAGGTAGCGGGTCGCGATCTTCAGCGCATAAAGCATCGCCTATCGGCCCCTGACAGTGACGGGCTGACCCTCCTTGACCCGGCTGGGATCAAGGATCAGGACATCCCCCGCCCGCAGGCCGGACGCCACCTCGAGCCGGTCGGCGGGCCAGTCCGTCACGGTCACCGCCTGCCGCCGCGCCGCACCGTCGCGGACCAGAAAGACGGCCGCGCCGCCCGGATCGCGCAGGATCGCCGCGCGGGGTACCGAAATCGCGTTCGACTGCTGGTCGACGATGATGTTGGCGGCAACCGTCAGCCCGACCGGAACGGCCTGTGGCGTGTCGAAGGCAATCTTCACCTCCAGCCCGCCGGTCGCCACATCGACCTGCGGCGCGACGAAGATCACCCTGCCCGTCCGGGTTTGCGTCTCGCCGACGAATTGAAGGACGGCGGGCTGCCCGGTTGCGATCTGCGTGGCGTAGGTTTCATCGACGTTGGTCTCGACGATCAGTTGCGAGGTGTCGGCCAAGGTGAACAGCGTTCCGACGGTGTCGACCTGTTGCCCCGGATCGACACCACGCGTCAGCACCGTGCCCGCGATCGGCGCGGCAATGGTGTATTTGCGCAGCTCGATCCGGGCCTGCTGAACAAGGGCATCAAGGCGCACCACATCCTGATCCGCGCTCTGGACCGCGCGGGCTGCATCCTCCAGCGCGTTTCGGCTGACGTTCGCGCCAAGCGCCTCGGTCCGGCTGAAGACGGCCCTTGCCTGTGCCTGCGCAATCTTCCCGGCCTCCAGCGCCGCCAGCGCAGTCTGCACCACGGCCTGCTGCAACGTCGTGTCGACCCGCGCCAGCACATCCCCGGCCGCCACCCTGTCGCCCACGTCGGCCTCCAGCGCCACCAGCGTTCCCGCCACCGGCGAGCGGACCGAGACAGAGTTCAGCGCGGCCACCGTGCCGTTCAGTGCCAGAACCCGCTTCAGCGGCCCGGGGGTGACCGTTTCGACGGCCACCACGGTCTTCGATGCGACCCACGGGTGCAGATAAAGCGTGGCGCCGACCGCAATCGCGATGACGGCACCACCCAGCCACGCCCACAACCGGCGCCGGGCCATGCCCCAGCGCGACCGCGGCGCGTCCTGCGCCGTCACCCGCAGGTTCGGAACCGGCGTCAGCGGCGCGCCGACGGGCCGTGCCGTCGCGGCGATCGGCACGGTCGCCTTTCCCGCGCCGCTGCGCTCCGTTCCCCCTCGCGTCGTCATCAACGCCCCCTCGATCTCCGCACATGACGGCACCGGACATCCCGCAGCGTCATGTTAAGGGGCTGGCGCGGCCCCGGCGCTGATCTGAGTCAAGCGTCTGCGGGTCCGGCGCCCCCCCCCCGGCCGGGTGCGACCTGACGCAGGTTAGCGCGCGCAAGAGCAAATGGCGGCACGGTCCCCACAGGGCCGGGGCTTCACGCCCGGCGGCGTTCTTGCGCTGAAGGAAACAACATGTTCGCATCACGATTGATCGGCCTCGGGGCCATGGCGCTTGGCATCGGCCTGCTCGTCTTTGCATGGCGTGGATCGCATGCCCCGATCGACAGGGTAACGAATGCGCTGAGCGGCCATTATTCGCGCGAGACGATGTGGTCCCTGATGGCGGGCGTCGTCGCGACCACGGTCGGCGCGGGCGCGCTTTACTTCGGCAAGCGGCGGCACTGAAGGCGACGCCGATCCCCCGCGGGGGATCGGCGCGCCTTTCGCGATCCGCTGCCCCGCGGCACCCGTGCGGCACGCCGACGGGCATCGCGCGGTGTTGCCGCGCGGCGCCCGTTTCATGCGGGAAAGGCGTCGACCCGGCGGCGTTGCCGCCGGGTCAGGCACAGGGTCAGTAGGTCTTGTTCTCGTTCGCGCCCTGCGTGATCGCCTGGCCGGCCGAGGAGATGTCGCGCCCCGCGCCTGCGGTCATGTCGCAGGCCGCAAGCAGGACAGGAAGCATCAGCGCCAACAGCGCGCGCTTGAGGAACGGTCCGGTCATCGTCATGGCAAATCCTCGAAAGCTTCGGCCACCTGCGGAGGCCAGGAAAAAGCTTTGCCCCAAGCCTAGGCACAACGGCGCCGGGCCGCGCTAACATGGGTCAGGGACAGCCCCACGGGGCGCGCCTTGATCTCCGGCACTGCCGAATTCCGGCATCGGGCTGATCCGTATCAGTCGGGGGCCCCGTGTCACCTGTCAGGATGCGATGTGGCCAATTCCGGCCATCTCATTCCAGAATCGAGACTTCGAGATGTTCCGAAGCGTCTTTGCATCCGCGCTTGCCGCGGTCCTGATCGCGCCGACCATGCCGGCCTACGCCGCACAGCTCATGGTCAAGGATATCGCGGTCACCGTCGATCCCGGGGCCGTCGCAAATACCGACGCGGCGAAATACTGGGCCAACCTGGGCGACGAGCTGAATGCCGCCATCGCGGCGCGCGTCGCCGACCGGATTGCCGCGGACGGCGTGCACATCCTGGTCAAGATCTCGTCCGCCGCGCTGGCGACCCGCTTCATGGGCGCCAACGGCAAGCCCGAACCGCATCTGATCGGCGTGGTGAACATCGTCGGAAGCCCGAGCGCCTCGGGCGAGGGCAGCACCCAGCAGGGCACCGCGGGCAAGAAATCCAACTACGAACTGACGATCTCGTTCAAGGACGCCGTGTCCTTCGTGCCGGCCGGGGTCGACGTGATGACGATCACGCCAGACCGCAAGGAATACCACGACGCGATGATCGCAGCCTTCGCCGACTATGTGGCAAAGAACCTGTGAGCCACCTCCCGGCTCTGACGGGGCGGCGAACCATCGCCCGCCCCGCCCCACGCGCATCCCCGCCCGGCCAACCGGCACGGGCGCGGACGGCCGCATCCTGGCAGGAATGCGGGTCTGATCCCGGCGATGGCGCCTGCGCTGCCGGGGCGCAGGCGCGGCACGGGCGTCAGGACGCGAGATAGGTTCCGTTCGCCGTCCGCATCACCCGGACCCGTTCGCCGATGCGGAATTGTCCGGTTTCCTGGATCACGTCGATCCTGCCGCCGGAATCGAGCCGGACCGTCCACTGCTGCGCGAGCCGGCCCGACGACCCCTGGGCCAGCCGGCTGCCGAGCATCGCTCCGCCCACCGCCCCCGCGCCCGTCATCAGCGTATTGCCAGAGCCCTGGCCAAACTGGTTTCCGACGACGGCGCCGGCAATGCCGCCGACCACCGCACCCGCCACCTGGTTGCCGCTGCCGTCCTGCAGGCGGACGGTGCGAACCCCGACGACGGTTCCATATAGCGTGATCTGGTTCTGGCTGACCTGCCCGGTCTCTGCATAGCCCGACCCGATGGGTTGATCGCATCCCGCAAGGGCAAGCGCGGCGAAGCAAAGGGCGAAAGCATGGGTTTTCATGATGGTATTCCCTGTGTGTGATGTGCCTGAACCTAAGCCTTGCACCGCCGCGCGGGCCGATCCGCATCCGTCGGGACAGGCCGATCCCTGCCGCAGGCGCCTCTGCGGGATTGCCTCGGCAGACCCCACCGCGGACAAGACCGCTGCCCAGAGGCGGGCGGCCTTGCCTTGATGGCTGTCTTCATCCTGTCATGCCGTCCGCCCTGCCGGGGTAGGCAAGCCGAAAGCGTGGCGTCAGGCCGTCAGATCCGCCCCAGCAGCATCAGCACGACGACCACGATGAGGAGAACCCCGATCGCGCCGACGCCGCCATGCCCGTAGCCATAGCCGTAGCCGCCGAAACGACCGCTGAAGCCACCGAGCAGGAAGATGACAAGTATGATGAGGAGGACCGTTCCGATCGACATGTCTTCCGCTCCAATTGCCCGGATGGCGGGACATCCGCCAACCTGATCGTACCGCCGCGCCACCGGCGTTCGACCAGGCACCCCGGTCTGCAGGGGCATTGGATGCCGAACAGACGCCCCGGACACTAATCTGGGTCACTGCGCCGTGCATTTTTCTGCGGCAGAGCGCGTACTTCCGCACTGCGGCCCGACAGGGTACTGCGGCCCGACAGGGTGATGACGGCCGGGCTGGGCCCGGCCCCCCGATCGACACCACCGCCCGGCAGGACCCTCGGCCATCGTCCGCCCCCATCGCAGCCGCCGCCCGCATTCGGCATCAGGGCTAACCTGCGTTAGACCTGCCACCCGGGATGTCGGCCAATGTGATCTCATGACGACCGGGTGTCCTGTCGTCTTGCTCTGGTATCGAGTTCTGGTGAAACCCGTCGGCGGAAGTTGTACCTCGACGGACTCGACGGGTTTCATCAGCGTTGCATCACAGCCCGACGGAGCCTTTTCATGACCCAGACATCCTCCGACATGCGGTTTTCCCCCTCGTCCGCAGCCGAAGACAAGCTGACCGCTGTGAAGGACGCATGGACCAGGGCGCCCGACGGCCCGAAGAAAGACGTGGCGCTGAAGCATTACGAGGCCGCCTGCAGGGCCAATTCCCTGAAGGATCACGCCATTTGCTATCGGGAACTCGAGGCCGCGGCCCGCGCCCTGGCGTAAGGCGGCGGCAGAGGTGCGACCCCCGCCCCCCGAACCGGCAGGCCCGGATCGCGCAGGCAACTGCTATTTCAGCAGAGGTCCGCTCTGATCGAGATAGCTGACATCGAACTCTGCCAGCGTCACCAGCCCGTCAAAATTGTCGAAGATGACCCTGCCGCTTCGGAAGGTCAGCAGGCCCTCCTCGCGCAGCTGGCGCAGGACACGGTTGACATGCACCGCGCTCAGGCCAAGCGCGTCGGCCAGATGGTATTGCGACAAGGGGCAAGCATAGCCCGCGACGGTGCCAAGGCCGACCAGCTTCAGCCGTGCGCCTAGCTCCAGCAGGAAGTGCGCGGTCCGTTGCAGCGCGTCGCGCCGACCAAGGTCGATGAGATGCTCGACCCCCATCGCCTCGTCGCGCGAGGCCGCCCAGAGCACCGCCGTCGCCACCCGCGGCGACTCTCGGAATGCGTCGATCAGGTCGCTGGCAAGAACCTCGATCGCTTCGATCGACGTCACCGGCTCGATGCTGTGATCCGCGGTCCGGAACAGGATGCTGCGCAAGCCAAGGAAATCGCCCGGAATCTGGAAATCGACGATCTGCCGCGTTCCGCGTGGCAACAGCTTGTAGGACGACACCCAGCCGCGAACGAGAATATAGGCCGACCGCTCGACCTGACCCTGATAGACCAGATCGCTTCCCGCCGGAAAGGTCCGACGCCGCTTGTGCAACGCCGAAAGCACGGCGAGTCCTGATCGGACAGGGCGACGTAGGCGCCAAGCTTGCGCGCCAACGGGCTATCCTCGACTGACGTGCGCACCTCTTCTCCTTCATGCGGCGACCGGGCGACAGGCAGGGGCACCGGGAAGCAACTTTATCGCAGCCGTCGAACTATATCCTACTCTGGATCAGTCCACCGTGGCGAAGTTCTGCGATCATGCCCGGCAAACGGATGTCAGCCCGACGGATCTCCCGTCGGGGCCAAGCCCCGGAAAGGTCGCTCGTGATGCCCCCCATCGCCCCGGATGTCTCGGGAATTGCCGCACTTACAATCCTCGAGTCGCTGCTGCTCGCCCTGAACGACCGGAACGTGCTTCCGGAAAAAGAGATCGTCGGCATCCTGCGGGATGCGGCGCTTGCTCATGCGAACGTGCCCGAAACCAGGGACGGCCCGGGGCATCATCAGGCTGTTGCCGCCTTGATCAACCGGATTCTGGACGACGGCAACTCTGTCCGCCGTCGTTGACGGGGGCGCTCTGGCGCGGGGGCCGCCGTGCTGCGGCCCAGCCGCTGGATGAATCGCAGGTGCCAGACGATCAGGCCGGATGCATCGCCCCCCGGCTGCACCGATCGGCGCGGCCGCGGGGGAAGCCCGAGCGGCCCCAGCCATCCCTGCACCACCTGGCCCTGAGGATCGGGGGGGGCCCATGCCGGGCGCAACGAGGCGGCGCGCCGCGGGTCAGCGACGGCCCTTGGGCGCGGGGCCGCGCGTCAGAACGACCTTGCGGTCGGTCCCGATGGCGGCCCCGACCGCCATCCGCGCCAAGGCCGGCAGCGAGGTCGCCCCCGTCCGCCGCATGATCGCGGCGCGGTGGTTTTCCACGGTGCGCTGGCTGATCTTCAGATCGGCGGCGATGGTCTTGCTGGCCTCGCCGGCCAGAACCCGGTCCATGATCTGCCGCTGCCGCGGGGTCAGGCCGCCGCGGCACGATGGCTCTGTCGGGATCGTCGTCCGTTGCGCAAGCCCGCCCGCAGCCGCGACGACAATCACCACACCGTCCGGTCGGCCATCGCGGGTCAGGACAGGCAGGACGCGACAGAGCGACACCTTGCCATCCGGGGTCCGGATCTCCCGCTCGCGCGGCCTGCCCGTGCGGCCGACCTCGGCAATCTCGGCATGCAGCGCGCCTTGGGCCAGAAACCGAGAGCCCCGGTCCGCGACCTTGCCAGGATCGGATGGCTCGACGCCGAACATGGCCCCGGCCGCATCCGAGAGATACCGCAGTTCCATGTCCTCGGACAGATAGAGCGCGGTTCCCGCCAGGGCGGCCACGACATTCATCAGGTTGGCCGACCGCGCCCGCTGCCATAGCAGCGCTTCGGCCAGATGCCGGTTGCGGACCGCCAGATCGCAGGGGCCATGCGGGACAGGGCGGCCCCGGACCGGGTCCGCACGCGGGTTCCTCAGGTCGGACATCATCACCCCCATTTGCGGCGACTCGCCACCATGACCAGCCACATCAAGAGTTATGCGACACGGCCCGGCACACACTAACCTGGGTCAGCGGGGGGCGCGGCGACCCGCCGCAGGCTTGTCTGAGGCCATGACGGGGCGCGGCCTTTTCCGTTATGCCGCAGCACGTTCCACGGTCATCCGGCAGGCGGGAACGACGCGGATCGGCCCCGCCCCGTTCGCGCATCGCGATCCCGTCTGCCCTTCCGCGAGGCCGCCCGCCGGCCATCCCCGGGGGGCACGGCGACTCTCAGCTTGAAAGGTTGCTGAAAGATTGACGCGCTAAGACTCCGGTGTCGGCCCGGTGGAAGGAGGCCGACAGGGGAGGATCATACAAGTGACTGCAACAGCAATGGCGGCGTCGTCGGACGCGCCGGGCGGTGTCGAATTGCGCGGCGTGACCAAGCGCTTCGTCACGCCGACGGGGGCCGCGATGACGGCGATCCGCGACGTGACGCTTACGGTCAGGCCCGGTGAGTTCTGCGCAGTCGTCGGCCCCACGGGATGCGGCAAATCCACCACCCTGACGCTGGCTGCGGGGCTCGAGATGCCGTCTGCCGGGACGGTCAGGGTGAACGGCCAGCCGGTGAAGGGGATCACCCACGGCGCCAGCTTCGTGTTTCAGACCGATGCGCTGATGCCGTGGAAGCCGGTCATCGACAACGTGGCGCTGGGGCCGATGTTCCGCGGCATGGCCAAGGCCGAGGCGCATGCGAAAGCGCGCGACTGGCTGCGCACGGTCGGCCTTGCGGGCTTCGAGAACCATTACCCCCATCAGCTGTCCGGCGGGATGAAGAAGCGCGTGGCGCTGGCGGCCGCGCTGATCAACGAACCCACCATGCTTCTGATGGACGAGCCCTTCTCGGCGCTGGACGTGCAGACGCGCGCGATCATGTCGAACGAGCTTCTGACCCTGTGGGAGAAGACCCGGCCTTCGGTGATCTTCGTCACCCATGACCTGGAAGAGGCCATCGGCCTTGCCGACAAGGTCGTGGTCATCACGGCCGGCCCCGGCACCGTCAAGGCCGAATTCGTGATCGACCTGCCCCGGCCCCGTGGCGCCGTGCAGGACATCCGCTTCGACCGGCGGTTCCTCGAACTTTACCAGCAGATCTGGGAGGCGCTGCGGGAAGAGGTCGACGAGGCCTACGCCCGAACCGCCCGTGCCGCAGGAGGCCGCGCATGACCGCCGAAGCCCTCGCATCGCTTGCCGAGACCGCCTCGGACGAGGCAAGCCTGGCCGCCGCCGCCCGCGCCCGCATCGCACGCCGCAAGGTCTGGGTGATCACAGGTCAAATGGCGATTGCCCTGGTCATCATCGGCGGCTGGCAGATCGGCACGCTGACCGGGCTGATCGATCCGTTCTTCTTCGGCTCGCCCTGGGGCATCGTGGTGCGCCTGTGGGACTGGGCGCTGAACGGCACGGCCTATGGCTCGTTCTGGCTCCAGATCTGGGTGACGCTCAAGGAATCCATCCTGGGCTTCCTCGTCGGCGTTTCGACCGGCGTCATCTTCGGCGTCCTGCTGGGCGAGATCCCCTATCTGGCAGAGGTGATCGGCCCCTACATCAAGATCGTCAACGCGTTGCCGCGCATCGTGCTTGGTTCGATCTTCGTGATGTGGCTGGGCCTCGGGCTGCCGTCCAAGGTGATGCTGGCCGCGGTGCTGGTGTTCTTCGTGGTCTTCTTCAACGCGTTCCAGGGCGTGCGAAGCGTGGACCGCAACCTGACCGCCAATGCCCGCATCCTGGGCGCCAGCCGCCTGCAGGTGGTGCGCCATGTCGTGATCCCCTCGGCCCTGACCTGGATCATCGCCAGCCTGCACGTCGCCCTGGGCTTCTCGATCATCGGCGCCATCGTCGGCGAATTCCTTGGCTCGCAGAAGGGGCTGGGGCTGGTGATCGCGACCGCCCAGAACACGTTCGACGCCAACGGCGTCTTCGGCGCGATGCTGGTGATCGGGCTTCTGGCGCTGTCGGCAGAATGGCTGATGGCGAAGCTCGAAAAGCGCCTGCTGGCATGGCAGCCCGCCAACACGCGCGATGGCACCATTCAGGGGCTCTGACCTGAACACGATACCCAAAACCGGGAAGCAACGGAGGAGATTCCCATGAAACTGACACAGATGGCCGCGATGCTCGCGACATGCACGGCGGTCGCCATTCCGGCGGCGGCGATGCTTGCCACCGCCGCCAGCGCCGAGGACATGCCCAAGGTGACGCTGATGGTCGGCGGCATCGACAAGCAGATCTACCTGCCCTACCAGCTTGCCGAAAGCCTCGGCATGTTCAAGAAATACGGCATCGACATGCAGTTGTCGACCGAACAGGCCGGCGGCGTGGGCGCCGAAGACGCGGTGGTCTCGGGCCAGGTCAACATGGCCGGCGCCTGGTACAACCACACGATCGAGTTCCTTGAAAAGGGCAAGAACGTCATCGGCGTCATCCAGCTTTCGGTGGCCCCGGGCGAACGGATCATGTGCGCCAAGGGATCGAACGTGAAGGCGCCGACCGACTGGAAAGGCAAGTCCGTCGGCGTGACCGACCTGGGTTCGGGGACGGACGCGCTTGTGTCCTACGTCTCGGCCCATGCCGGGATGGCGCCGACCGACTACACGAAGATTGCCGCCGGTGCCGGCCAGACGATGATCGCCGCGCTCAAGTTCGGCAAGGCGGTCTGCGGCATCACCAGCCAACCGACCGTGAACGCGATCGAGAAGCTGGGCGTGGGCTATTCCGCGATCGACCTCTCGACCGGCGCGGGTGTCGAGAAGTGGCTTGGCGGCGACTTCCCGGCGGCCAACGTGCTGGTCAATGCCGACTGGGCCAAGGCCCATCCGAAGGAAGTGCAGGGTGTGGTCAACGCCCTTGTGGCGACGCTTGCCTGGATGAAGACCCACACCGCCGCGGACGTGGCGAACGTGATGCCCAAGGACTTCGTGTCCAATCAGTTGACCTCGAAGGAGGAATACATCTCGGCCCTGCAGGCCGACTGGGGGCAGTTCAACATCGCCGGGTTGGGCGTGATGCCTGCCAGCGGGCCCCAGACGGTGTTCAACGTGCTCAAGGCCTCCGGCGACGTGAAGGGCAACGTAGACCTGTCGAAGACCTTCACGGACCAGTACGTTACTGCTGCGATCAAGGCCGAAGGGCTGAAATAGGCCCCGGCGGACGCAGGGCACGACCTCGGGCGCTCGACATCGGGCGCCCGAGGATCGTAATGTAAGACAGAGGTTTGCGGCCTAACTGGGGAGGGAGGAGCGCATGCCGATTACCGGAAAGCTCTGGCGCGGTGGCCTTGCCCTGTGGGTAAGCGCCGCGATGAGCTTTGCCGCCCCCGCTCGGGCCGAACAGATCGCGCTGATGGTCGGCGGGATCGAGAAGCAGATCTACCTTCCGGTCGTCCTGGCCGACAGGCTGGGCTACTTTCGCGATGCCGGGCTTGACGTCGAGGTGGAAAGCGAACCTGCCGGGGTCGAGGCCGCCGACGAGATGCTGGCCGGCGCCGTCCAGGGCGTGATCGGCTTTTACGACCACACGATCGAATTGCAGAGCCTGGGAAAATACACCCAGTCCGTCGTTCAACTGGCCAGGGTGCCGGGCGAGGTCGTCGCGGTCTCTGCGCGTCACCCCGAAATCGCCACGATGGCCGACCTCAAGGGCCATCTGGTCGGCGTGACCGGCCTTGGCTCATCGACCGATTTCCTCAGCAAGTACCTGCTGATGCGTGCCGGGTTGAAGCTTTCGGATGTGACGCCGGTTCCGGTCGGCGCGGGCGATACGCTGATCGCCGCGATCCGGAAGGACCAGATCCAGGCGGCCATGACGACGGAACCGACGGCGTCGCGCCTGCTCGCATCCGGCGACGCGCGGGTGCTGATCGACCTGCGCGACGAGGCCGGAACGCGGGCGGCCCTTGGCGGGCTTTATCCGGCGGCCTGTCTCTACATGGAAAGCGGCTGGGTTGCGGCCCATCCCGACACGGTGCAGCGGCTTGTCACGGCGCTTGTTCGCGCGCTGCGCTTCATCGACAGCCATGACGCAGACCAGATCGCGGCGGCCGTGCCCGTCGCCTTCTATGTGGGCAACCGGGCGATGTATGTGGCGGCGCTCGCCGCCGGAAAACACATGTTCACCCCGGACGGGCTGATGCCCGCGGGCGGGCCCGAGACGGTTCTGAAGGTCCTGTCGCGGTTCATGCCGGGTGTGCGTCCGGCCGCGATCGACCTGTCGCGCACCTACACCAACGCCTTCGCCTCGGCCGTGCCCTGAGCGGCGGCCACGGACAGCGGCAGGACAACCCGAACGCAGAACCCACCGCCCGACGGCTCTGGCAGTTCGACCTGGCCGCCGAAGAGGCTTGCGATCTCTGCCACGATCGACAGCCCAAGCCCGGCCCCCTCGCCTCTGCGCCGACCCCCGCCGAAGGGGCGCAGCAGCAGCGCACGGTCTGCCGGCGCAACGCCCGGGCCGGTATCGCTGACCGAAATGATCCCCCTGCCGTCCTCGACAGACGCGCCGACCGTTGCCACGCAGCCGGCGCCCCCGTGAACGATGGCATTGTCGACAAGGTTCAGCACGACCTCGCGCAGCAAAAGCGGATTTGCCTCGACCCGGCAGGGCACCGGCGCCTCGAGCACAAGGTCGACCCCGCGGTCAAGCGCCCGTGGCGCGATCTCGGCCACGACCTCGCGGACGATGACGCACAGGTCCACCGGCTCGTTGACCATGCGAGCACGCTCGTGCTCGACCCGCCCGAGCGTCAGAAGCTGGTTTGCAACGCGGGTGATCCGGCTCAGCCCCTCGTCGATATGGGCCAGGGTGGCGGCGGCGTCGCCCGCGCCACGCCGTGCAAGGCCGACCTCGGTCTTCAGCACGGCCAGCGATGTCCGCATCTGGTGGGCGGCCCCGTCCAGAAACCGCTTCTGGCGCTCGAGATAGGCGCCAAGCCGGGCCATGTGCGCGTTCAATGCCTGAACGAGGGGGCGCAGTTCCTGCTGCACCGCGGTTTCATCGAACGGCTCAAGCGAACGCGGCCCCCGCCCCAGGACCGCCCGCCGAAGCTGCAAGAGCGGCAGAAGCTCGATCGAGATGCCGATCCATATCGAGATTGCCGCGGCAAGGACCAGCGCCGCCTGTTCGGCAAAGCCGCGCAGCCAGAGCGACCTTTGCAGCGCGGTCCGCGCGCCCAGCGTCTCGCCCACGGTCACCAGCGCGACCTGGGTCCCGTCCGGCGTGATCACCGGCTGACGCAGCGTCACGGCATGCATCACCTCGGTTCTGAAGGTGGTGTCGAAGGGGGTGAGGTTCGTCCCCGGCGCCAGGGTGGGTGGCGCCAGCCCCGGAAAGCCCGCGATCAGCACGCCCGCGGGGTTGGTGACCGCATAGGCAACCTCGTCCCGGGCGCCGGTCGCGAACAGTTCGAAGGCGGCGGGGGGCACGATCACCCCGATCGCCCCGTCCCGATAGCGGACCTCTTCGGCGATCATGCGCGCCGAGGCCGTCAGGTTGCGCTCCATGATCAGTTGCGCCTGATTGGTGGCGGTTTGCCAGGAAACCCAGACGCTGGCCGCCAGCACCAGCGCCACCGGCCCGGCCAGCCAGATCATCAGGTTCAGCCGCAGACTGGGCCCGCGCAGAAGGCTCATGGCGCCTGAATGCGCAAGAGATAGCCAAAGCCGCGCAAGGTCGCGATCACCGCCTTTGATCCCTCCAGCTTGCGCCGCAGCCGGTGCACGACCACCTCGACCGCGGCGGGGCTGACCTCTTCCTCGAACCCGTAGGCCGCATCCAGAAGCGCCTCCTTGCTGACCGTCAGTCCGGCACGGCGGATCAGCGCCTCGAGGATCGCGTGCTCTTTCGGCGCAAGGCCCAGCGGCGCACCCGACAGCGAGAATTGCCGGGCACCCAGATCGAGGCTCAGGGGGCCGAACTCGATGCTGGAGGTGATGGGGGTGCCACGACGGCGCAGCAGCGCCCTCACCCGGGCTTCAAGCTCCTCGACCTCGAACGGTTTGATCAGGTAGTCATCCGCCCCCGCGTCCAACCCCCTGACACGGCATTTCACCGCATCCTGCGCCGTGACGATCAGAACGGGCGCCTCGACACCCTGCGCCCGCAGCCAGCGGATCAGTTCGATCCCGCCGATGCCGGGCAGGCCCAGGTCGATGATGAACAGGTCGTAGCCGGCCGGATTGAGCCCGGTCTGCAGGGTCTCGGCGTCCGGCACCCAGTCCGTGACATGCGCCTCGCTGTTCATGAGCCGGACAATGCCGGTCGCGAGGCCTTCGTTGTCCTCGACGATCAGGATTCTCATGCCATCCTCCCCCTGCCCCGAGCCTGTGACCCGCGCTGCGTTTGGTCAATAGCACAGCGGGCGAAGTGCCGTGGAGCAATGCTGCGCGGCCCGGATGCGGGGTCATCGCCGCGGGATGGCTGGCATGGCACCAAAGGCCCGCAGCGGCCCCCCAAGGCAGACCCGGGCTGCGGCCAGGGCCGCCGGCGGGGACTGCGCCGGTCGGGGGCGGGGCAAAACCGGCGGGTATGCGGGTCTGGCGTGCGGAAATGGGGGCGCACGGCGCGCCAATTGCGCGGGCGTTCCGGTCGGGATTCTGGAATTGCCGCCAAGGCGAAAGCGAGGCCAGAAACGGAAAAGCCCGGCCGGGTGGCCGGGCTTTCCGGGCTGATCGACGATCAGAACGCAAGCATCGCGTAGATGAACACCGTATTGTTGTCCGACGCATTGTGACCGGCGCCATCGAAATTCGTCGTACCGCCATAAAGCTGCAGATAGTGGATATACTGGATGCCGAATTTCAGGTTTCCCCTCGGATCCCAGCTTGGCCCGCCATCCATCCACGGCGAGTAATTGACCTCGAGCGATACGGATTTGCTGTTTGGCGATCCGATCGCAGAGTTCGCGCCATAAAGACCGGCATCGCTGCTGCCCGATACCCGCGAGAATGCGCCGATCACGGCCCATTTCGAGCGGTAATAGGTCAGCGAGATATCCGTCGCGTTCAGGTGATTTGCCGGATTGCTGGCCCCGCTGAACGGCGATGCGCCCGAGGTGTGCTGCCATTCGATGATGTCGCGCGCCTTCAGGGTCAGGCCGTAGCCGTGCCCGGAATAGTCATACTGCGTGTCGAAGCCAAGATCGACATAGCGGTCATTCCCGGAACTGCCCGCGGCGGTCGGCTTCAGGTCGGCAGCCATCGCCATCAGGCCCACCATCAGCGTGCTCTTCTTGCTGAGCGACTTGCTGTAGGCCAGCCTCAGATAGGGCGCGAAACCCTTTACCTGGAAGCCGGGATCGCCGGTGCCAAGATGGGTCAGCATCGCGGGCGACAGCCCCGTGTACCCCCCGAACTCTGTGTAGAAACCATTTGAAAACATCGAGTAGCCGGTCAGCCCGACAACGGTCTGGGCCAGCGTCCCCTGCAGCATCGTGCCGGGCGGGCCGAATTGCGGCGCGACTGCCGAGCCGAATTGCGGATAGCCCCAGGCCGGCGTCGTGGCCCAAAGGTCCTGCACGGTCGGGTTGTTGTTCAGGCTCAAGCCGAAGGTGGCATCCTTGCCCAGCAGGCTGCCCGACTTGGCCCATCTGATATCCGTATTGTCCCAGGACCAGGACTTGGCGTCCGGGCTGTAGGTGAATTGCGCGAATGCGCCCAGATTGTCGGCGATCTTTCCGGCATAGAAAACGCTGAACTGGTCAAGCGACAGAATGTCGTTCGTCTTCTGCGACGATTGCAGGGGCGGCGCGTCCTGCGCCTTTTGCGTATGCGTGAAGCCGCCCACCATGAACGCCGTGATCGGAAGCGCCATCTTGGGATCGGGCGGCATCGACAGCACATAGCCATTCATCTTGAACTGGCGCCCGAAGGAGGTGAGTTCCGGAATCGACGTATGGCAGACCGAACAGGTCATGCCCGTCTGTCGCGCAAAGCTGGGAACTGCCTGCGAGGCGGTAGGCCCCAGGACAAGACCCGACACGCCTGCGGCGACCAGCACGAATGCACGCACGAGCCGACCGAGCGTCGGCGCATGCCCCTCTTGCTCGATATGGCCCAAGCCATACCGTTTCGCTCTCCCTTCAGAAGGGAGAGACCCAGGTTGAATGTTCATTTCCCCGTTCCTTAAACAGAAACGTCAACCGGAAGGGGCCAGAGATCGATTGGTCAGAGATACGGCGTCCAGGTTGGCGTGGCCGCATGACGCTCCCGGATTCGCGATCCGGCCTTGATCCAGATCAATCTGCCCGGGCGGAAAGAAACGGGGCGCCCGCCATTGCAAAATTGCACCTATTAGCGAGACATGCGAAATATATTTAGCGTCGTCATAAAATATTCACAACCCGGTGCATCACAATAAATTGATTTCATGGCGTAGAAAATGCCCGCGCCGAATTGCCAGCACCGTCGACTGCGAACGAACCGCGCCGCGGCCCGGATCGCTTCGCCGCGGAAGGGGTCAGTGGAGGAGTTGGCTCACAAGCCCGACGATGCCGATGACCTCGAGGGTCGACGGGTCGACGCGCAGAAGCTGGCCGCCCGAGGCGACGTAGACCGATCCGTCGGGCGGCGGGGGCAAGTGGTAGCCGCCGTAGTCGCGGATGATGACGTAGGGGTAGCTTCGGATGTTGTCGCCGGTGCGCCAGCGATGCTGGTCGGGCTCGCCGTACCAATGCTGCTTCTTGGCCTGGCCCGGCGGCAGGCAGCCGTTGGACTTCTTCTGCAATCCCGGCGGGCAGAACACGTCGGCGGCCGCCGGAACAGCGATGGCCGCGCAGGCCAGCGCAATCATGGCAGCAGCAGCGAAGGTCAGGGGTCTGGTCGGTCTCATGATGACTCCGGTTGGACACTCAACATAGGCCGAGGCCGCCCGCACGTCTGCCCCCAGGCCCGGTCATCGGCGGAACATGGCCTGCCGCAGCGTGGCAGGCCGATGCCGCCCGGCCCCCTCCCCTGCCCCATATGACGGTCGCGTGACACAGCACGCTTGACAACTGGCGCCAACCAATCCGTTAATGGTTCAACCAATCCGAACTTGGTTCAATCCCGGACGCGCTATGCCCGAGAATGCCCAGACCGCCCTTGCCGAATTGCGCCGCCTGATCGCCTCGGGGGCGACGGCCGAGGGTGGCCGCCTGCCGACCGAACGCGACTGGGCACGGCGGCTGGGCGTCGGGCGCACCGTCGTGCGGGCCGCGCTCGAGGTGCTCGAGGAGGAAGGGCTGATCTGGCGTCGGCAGGGCAAGGGCACGTTTCTGGGGCAGCCGCCCGACCCGTACGGCGTGATTGCCGCCGACATCGTGCAGACCGTCGATGCCCCCGCGATCATGGAAGCGCGCCTGTGCATCGAGCCCGTGCTGGCCGGACTTGCCGCCGAACGGGCGACGCCGGCGGATGTGGAACGGCTGCGGCGGCTGGTCGGCCACGTCGTCTCGGCGCCCGACGGCGACACGGCGGAACTCTGGGATGGTGCCCTGCACCGGCTGATCGCGCGGATCGCGGGCAATCCGATCATGCTGACCGCCTTCCAGCTTGTCGACGAGGTTCGGATGCGCGACGACTGGCTGGCCATGCGCGCCCATGCCCGCTCGCCCGGGTCGCTGGCGGCATCCGAACGCGAACACCGCGCGATCGTCGCGGCCATCGCGGCGGGGGACGCGGCGGCGGCAAGCGCCGCCATGCGCGCCCACCTGGGCCGGCTTGCCGAAACCATCGCCGCGCTGCATCGGCAGGAGGCGGCACAATGACCGCGCCGCTCCTCGAACTGCGGGACCTCAGCATCCGGGCGGCGGGGACAGGGATGCCCATCGTCGACGGCGTCTCGCTGGCCGTCATGCCGGGCGAGACGCTGTGCCTTGTGGGCGAATCCGGTTGCGGCAAGAGCCTAACGGCACTGGCGCTGATGGGGCTTCTGGCGACGCCGCCGCTGGCGATCGCGGGCGGGCAGGCCCTGTTCGAGGGGCGCGACCTCTTCCGCCTGTCCCCGGCCGAGTTGTCGCGCCTGCGCGGCGACCGGATCGCGATGATCTTCCAGGAGCCGATGACGGCGCTGAACCCTGCGTTGCGGATCGGCGAGCAGATCGCCGAGGCGGTGCGCCGCCACCGCGGCGCAAGCCGACCCGAGGCCGAGGCGCGGGCGCTCGAGATGCTGCGGCGGGTGCGCATTCCCGCCCCCGAGAAGCGGCTGCGGGACTATCCGCACCAGTTGTCGGGGGGCATGCGGCAGCGTGCGATGATCGCCATCGCGCTGGCAAACGACCCCGCGCTGCTGATTGCCGACGAACCGACGACAGCGCTTGACGTGACGATCCAGGCCCAGATCCTGGACCTGATGCGGACGCTGCGCGACAAGGCGGGGACGGCGCTGATCCTGATCACGCATGATCTGGGCGTCGTGGCCGAAATGGCCGACAAGGTGGCGGTGATGTATGCCGGGCGGATCGTCGAGGCCGGGCCGGTCGCCGAGGTCTTCGGCGATCCGCAGCACCCCTATACCATCGGGCTGATGTCCTCGATGCCGTCGTTCGGCGCGCCCGAGACGCGGCTTGTGACGATCCCGGGCATGGTCCCGGCGCCGGACGCGATGCCTGCGGGCTGCCGCTTCGCGACCCGCTGCCCGTTCCGGGGCGCCGATTGCAGCGCGGTGCCGCCGCTGGTCGGCGAGGGCCACGCCGTCGCCTGCTGGCGCGCACCGCTGGAGGCGGCCCTGCCGCGAAAGGCGGTGGGCGCATGAGCGACGCGGAAACGATCCTTTCGGCCGAGGCGCTCGAACGGCGCTTCACGACGGAACGGCCGCTGTTCGGCACGCCTACCGTGGTGCACGCGGTCAGCGGTGTCAGCCTTCAGGTGCGGCGGGGCGAGACGCTGGCGATCGTGGGGGAATCGGGGTGCGGAAAGTCCACGCTGGCGCGGCTGCTGACCGCGCTGATCGCGCCGTCTGCCGGGGCTGTGCGGTTTCAGGGGCAGGACCTGTCAGGGCTGTCCGGGCGCGCGCTGCGGGCGATCCGGCGCGACATCCAGTTCATCTTTCAGGACCCGTCGGCCTCGCTCAATCCCGTCATGACGGTCGGCGCGCTCATCGCAGAACCGCTGGCCACCCACGGCATCGGCACCCGGGCAGAGCGGCGGGGCCGGGTGGCGGCGCTGCTGGCGCGCGTCGGGCTGCCCGCGCAGGCCGCGGGCCGCTATCCGCACGAGCTGTCGGGCGGTCAACGGCAGCGGATCGGGATCGCGCGGGCGCTGGCCTCGGGTCCGCAGGTCGTGGTGGCGGATGAGCCGGTGTCGGCGCTTGACGTGTCGATCCAGGCGCAGGTGGTGAACCTGCTGGCCGATCTCAAGCAGGACCTTGGCCTGACACTGGTCATCATCGCCCACGACCTGGCCGTGATCCGCCACATGGCCGAACGGGTGGCCGTGATGTATCTGGGCGAGGTGGTGGAACTTGCGCCCGCCGCCACGCTGTTCGCCGCGCCGCGCCATCCCTATACCGAGGCGCTGGTCGCCGCGATCCCGCTGCCCGACCCGACGGCGCGGCGGGCAAGCATCCGGGTGGAAGGCGAGTTGCCGAACCCGATCGCACCGCCGCCCGGCTGCCGCTTCCACCCCCGCTGCCCCTATGCCCAGGCGCGCTGCGCGGCCGAACGGCCGACGCTGTCGGCGCCGGACCGCGAAGGCCGGCAGGTGGCCTGCCACCGGGCGGGCGAACTGACCCTTGCCGGGCTGGCCGCAACCGAGACCGCCCGCAGCCCCGCCGCACAGGCGCGCTTCGCGCTGTACCGCGCCGCGCGTTCGGTCGAGGGGGCACAGAGATAACCGTTCCAGGAAGGCTTTATCAGACAACGACAGGGAGACGACGCATGAGACCGACCAAGCGATTTCTTATCCTCGCCGCCGCGCTTACCTTCTCGGCCCAACTGGCCCACGCGGCCGACCTGCGCATCGGGCTTCAGGAAGACCCCGATGCCCTTGACCCCGATCAGGCCCGCACCTTCGTCGGCCGGATCGTCTTCGCCTCGCTCTGCGACAAGCTGGTGGACATCTCGCCCGACCTGAAGATCGTGCCGATGCTGGCGACCGGCTGGGCATGGTCGGACGATGGCAAGGCGCTGACCATGACGCTGCGCAAGGGCGTGACCTTCCAGGATGGCACCCCCTTCGACGCCGAGGCGGTGAAGTACAACATTACCCGGTCGCAGACCTTCGATCTGTCGCGCCGCAAGGCCGAGGTGAAGTCGATCGCCTCGGTCGACGTGGTCGACCCCTACACGGTCAAGTTCAACCTCTCCACTCCCGACGCCACGCTGCTGTCGCAACTGGCCGACCGGGCGGGCATGATGATCTCGCCCACCGCGGCCCAGAAGGAGGGCGCCGACTTTGCGCTGAACCCGGTCTGCTCGGGCCCGTTCAAGTTCGTGCAGCGGGTCCAGCAGGACAAGATCGTGCTGGAGAAATACGCAGGCTACTATGACGCCGACAAGATCCACTTCGACCGCGTGATCTTCCGCCCGATCCCCGACACGACCGTGCGTCTGGCCAACCTGCGCGCGGGCGATCTGGACCTGATCGAACGGATGGCCCCGACCGACCTCGCCTCGGCCAAGGCCGATCCGAAGCTGCAGACGGCCTCTGCCGTGTCGATCGGCTATCAGGGCATAACGGTGAACATCGCCAACACCGATCAGGCGAAGAACCCGCTGGGCCAGAACAAGCTGGTGCGCCAGGCCCTGTCGCTGGCGATTGACCGCGACGCGCTGAACCAGGTGGTGTTCAACGGCGCCTTTGCCCCCGGCAACCAGCCCTTCCCGCCGACCTCGCCCTGGTATGACAAGGATCTGCCGATCCAGCCGCGCGATGTGGCCAAGGCCAAGGCGCTCTTGAAGCAGGCGGGGCTCGACAAGGTAAGCTTCGAGCTTCAGACCGCGAATTCGCCCGATGCCCAGCAGGTGGCGCAGGTGATCCAGTCGATGGCCGCCGAGGCCGGGATGGACATCAAGATCGTGACGAAGGAATTCGCCACCATGCTGAAGGACCAGACCGCAGGCGCCTATCAGGCGACGCAGGTCGGCTGGTCGGGCCGGGTCGATCCCGATGGCAACCTCTATGGCTTCGTCGTGACCGGCGCGGGGCTGAACGACGGGCACTATTCCAACCCCGAGGTGGACAAGCTGATGAACGAGGCGCGGCTGTCGACCGACGAGGCGAAGCGCAAGACGGCCTATGACGCGGCCCAGAAGATCCTGCTGGACGAACTGCCGATCATATACCTTTACCATCCCGTCTGGCTCTGGGCCTCGACTGCGAAGCTGCAGGGGTTCGTGCCCTATGCCGACGGCATGATCCGGCTGCAGAACGTGTCGCTGAAGAACTGATCCAACCGGCCCGGCGCCGTTGCGGCGCCGGGTCCTCGTCTGGGGCCGGGCCATGTTCGAATTCATCCTTCGCCGCCTGCTGATCGCCGTGCCGACAGTGCTTCTGATCTCGATGTTCGTGTTCGGGATGCAGAAGCTGTTGCCCGGCGACCCCGTGCTTGCCATGGCCGGGGAAGAGCGTGACCCCGCCACGCTCGACGCGCTGCGGCTGAAGTACCACCTGAACGACCCGATCTGGCAGCAATACCTCTACTGGGCCAAGGGCGCCGTGCACGGCGATCTTGGCACTTCGCTGCGCACGCAGGAGCCGGTCGCCACACTGATCGCGCAAAAGCTGCCGGTCACCATCCAGCTGGCCCTGATGTCGCTGACGGTGGCGCTGTTCATCGGCATCCCGGCCGGTGTGCTCTCGGCCTACCGAAAGGGCACCTGGGTCGATTGGCTCTCGAATCTCGTGGCCCTCTCGGGCCTGTCGATCCCGAACTTCTGGCTTGGGATCATGCTGATCCTGCTGGTCTCGGTCCGGCTGGGCTGGCTGCCCGCCTCGGGCTATGTCTCGCCCTGGACCGACCCGCTGACGTCGGTCAAGACCATGCTGATGCCGTCCTTCGTGCTGGGGTCCGCGCTTGCCGCCGGGCTGATGCGCCACACCCGCTCGGCGATGCTGGGGGTTCTGAAATCCGACTATGTCCGCACCGCGCGCGCCAAGGGGCTGCCAGAGCGGACCGTGCTGGTGAAGCACGCGCTGCGCAACGCGCTGGTGCCGGTCGTGACGGTGGCCACCCTGATCTTCGGCGAGCTTCTGGGCGGCGCCGTCCTGACGGAACAGATCTTCACCATCCCCGGCTTCGGCAAGCTGGTGGTGGATGCCGTGTTCAGCCGCGATTATGCGGTGGTGCAGGGCATCGTGCTGTGCACGGCGGTGGCCTTCATCGCCATGAACCTGCTGGCGGATGTGGCCTACCGCCTGCTCAACCCGCGCATGAGGGTCGCATGAGCGCCGATGTCGAGCCGATCCCGCTGGTGCGGCGGCAGAGCCGGTTCCGCGCCGTCCTGCGCCGCAACCCGGCGACCCTTTTGGGCGCCGCGCTGGTCCTGTTCTTCGTCCTCGTCGCGCTGGCCGCGCCGCTTCTGCCGCTGGACGCGCCGACAAAGACAAGCTGGGCCGCGGTGCGCAAGGCGCCCTCGGCCGCGCACTGGCTGGGCACCGACGAGATCGGGCGGGACCTCCTGTCGCGGATGATCTGGGGCGCCCGCGCCTCGCTTCTGGCCGGTGTGGTGTCGGTGGGCATCGCGGTCGCACTGGGCGTGCCGCTGGGCGTTGCCGCAGGCGCCCTTCGCGGCTGGACCGACGCGGCGATCTCGCGGCTGACCGAGGCGCTGCTGGCCGCGCCCTTCCTGATCCTTGCCATCGCGCTGGCGGCCTTTCTGGGCCCCTCGCTGACCAATGCCATGATCGCCATCGGGCTGTCGGCCATGCCCGTCTTCATCCGCCTTTCCCGGGCCCAGACGCTGCAGGTGATGTCCGAGGATTATGTGGAAAGCGCCCGCGCCATCGGGGTCGGGCCGGTGGCGCTGACCCGGCGCTACATCCTGCCGAACATCTTCGCCCCGATCCTCGTGCAGGCCACGCTGACCATCGCCACCGCGATCATCGCCGAAGCCTCGCTCAGCTTCCTCGGCCTTGGCCAGCAGCCGCCGGACCCCTCCTGGGGCTCGATGCTGAACGTGGCGAAGAACTTCCTCGACCAGGCGCCGTGGATGGCGCTGTGGCCGGGGCTGGCGATCTTCCTTGTCGTGCTGGGCTTCAACCTTCTGGGCGACGGCCTGCGCGATGCGCTTGACCCCAAGGGCGGCTGACCCGTTTTCCGTCTGATCCAGGATCGAACCATGAGCTTCACCACCCGCCCCGAACTCCTTGGCACCTTCGGCGTCGCCGCCTCCACCCACTGGATCGCCACCGCGGTGGGGATGCGCATCCTCGAGGCCGGCGGCAATGCCTTTGACGCGGCGGTCGCGATGGGGTTCACCCTGAACGTGGTGGAACCGCATCTGAACGGCCCGCTGGGCGATCTGCCCGCACTGATCTGGCCCGCGGGGGACGCCGCGCCGCTGATGATCTGCGCGCAGGGCACGGCCCCCGCAGGCGCGACGATCGCCCATTACCGCGCTGAAGGGCTGAACCTGATCCCCGGATCGGGCCTGCTGGCGACGGTGATCCCCGGCGCCTTCGACGGCTGGATGCTGATGCTGCGCGACCACGGCACCCTGCCCCTGCGCACCGTGCTGGAACCCGCGATCCACTACGCCCGCCACGGCCACCCGGTGCTGCCGCGCGTGTCGGCCACCATCGCGGGCCTTGCCGACTTCTTCCGCGACGAATGGCCCACATCCTTCGCCACCTGGCTGCCCGGCGGGGCGGCGCCTGCGGCCGAAAGCCTGTTCTGCAACCCCGACCTGGCCGACACCTGGGAACGCCTGCTGTCCGAGGCCGAGGCGCGGCAGGGGCGCGAGGCCCAGATCGAGGCGGCACGGGCCGCCTTCTACAAGGGCTTCGTGGCCGAGGCGATCGACCGCTGGATGCGCGATGCCTGCGTGATGGATGCCGCCGGGGCGCGCCGCAAGGGCGTGCTGACGGGGCAGGACATGGCCGGCTGGCAGGCCGGCGTGGAATCGACCGTGTCGGTCGATTACCATGGCTGGACGGTCTACAAGGGCGGGTTCTGGTCGCAGGGGCCGAGCCTCTTGCAATCGCTGCGCCTCCTCGAGGGGACCGGCATCGCGGGGATGGACCCCGCGGGCGCCGATTTCGTCCATACCGTCACCGAGGCGATGAAGATGTCGTTCGCCGACCGCGAAGCCTATTACGGCGATCCGGCATTCAGCGACATTCCCGCCGATACGCTGCTGTCACGCGACTACGCGCGCGGCCGCAGCCCGCTGATCGGCGCGCGCGCCGCGCTTGACCAGCGCCCCGGGCAGATCGCGGGTTACGAGGCCTGGGCGCGCGCCGCCATCGCGCGGGCCGCCGCGGAAACCGGCGAGGGCGGGGTGGGCGCGGGCGAACCCACGATGGCGCATCTGACGGAAAAGCGCGGCGACACCGTCCACATCGACGTGATCGACCGCTGGGGCAACATGGTTTCGGCCACGCCCTCGGGCGGGTGGCTGCAATCCTCGCCGGTGGTGCCGGGCCTTGGCATGCCGCTGAATTCGCGCGCCCAGATGTTCTGGCTGGAGGAAGGGCTGCCCACCTCGCTGGCGCCCGGTCGGCGCCCGCGCACGACGCTGTCGCCCTCGATGGCGGCACGGCCGGGCGGGGCCCGGCTGGCCTTCGGCACACCGGGGGGCGACCAGCAGGACCAGTGGCAACTGATCTTCTTCCTCCGCCTCGTGCATACCGGCGCGAACCTTCAGGCCGCCATCGACGCGCCGCTGTTCCACACGGCGCATTTCCAGGGCTCGTTCTACCCCCGCGCGGTGCAGCCCGGCCATCTGATGGTGGAACCCGCGCTGGGCGAAGCCGCCATCGCCGATCTGCGCGCGCGCGGGCACCGGGTCGAGGTGGCCGAGCCCTGGACCGTGGGCCGCCTGACCGCGACCCAGCGCGACGCGGGAGGGCTGATGCGCGCCGCCGCCACGCCGCGCCTGATGCAGGCCTATGCGATCGGCCGGTGAGGACAGGATGAACCCGCAGATCACCCCCGACGACGTCGCCGCGGCCGAGCGTCTGGCCGACATCACCTACACCCCGGCCGAACGGGCCCAGATCTGCGAGGGGATCGAGGGCCAGATCCTTGCCGCACGCGCCCGCCGCGGCATCACCCTGCCGAACGACGCCCCCCCGGCCCTGCGGTTCGACCCCCGCCTGCCGGGGTTCGAGTTGCCCACCCAGCCGCAGATGCGATTCACCGCGGCTGCGCCCGGCCCCCTGCCCGACGACCCCGAGGCCATCGCCTTTGCGCCACTGCCGCGCCTGGCTGGCTGGATCGCATCGGGCGTGCTGACCAGCCGACGGTTGACCGGGCTTTACCTTGACCGCATCGCGGCGCTGAACCCCAGGCTCTTCTGCTTCGCCACCGTCGCGCCCGCACGGGCGCTGGCAGAGGCCGACCGCGCCGACGCGCTGCTGGCCGCGGGCACCCATCTGGGGCCGCTGCACGGCATCCCCTACGGGCTCAAGGACCTTTTCGACACCGCGGGCATCGTGACCGGCTGGGGCGCCGAGCCCATGCGCGACCGCATCCCCGAAACCGATGCCGCGGTGGTGGAACGGCTGCGCGCGGCGGGGGCCGTGCTGATCGGCAAGACCACGCTGGGCGCGCTGGCCTATGGCGACATCTGGTACGGCGGCACCACCCGCAACCCGTGGAACCTGAACGAGGGATCGGGCGGCTCGTCTGCCGGGTCCGCCTCGGCCGTGGCTGCGGGGCTTTGCGGCTTTGCGATCGGCACCGAAACGCTGGGCTCGATCACCAATCCCAGCCAGCGCTGCGGCACCACCGGGCTGCGCCCCACCTTCGGCCGGATTTCGCGGCGCGGGGCGATGGCGCTCTGTCCCTCGCTCGACAAGGTGGGCCCGATCTGCCGCGGAGTCGAGGATACGGCGATGGTGCTGGCCGCGCTGAACGGCCCCGATCCGGCGGACCGCGGCTCGATCGCCGCCCCGTTCGGCTTCGACGCGCATCAGGACCTTGCAGGGCTGCGCCTGGGCTACCTGCCCGACGCCTTCGGCGAGGGCGCGACCGAGGTCGACCACGCCGCGCTGGAGGCCGCGCGCGCCCTGGGCCTGTCGCTTCGCGAGGTCCACCTGCCCGACCTGCCCTACAAGGCGCTGGCCAACGTGGTGAACGCCGAGGCCGCGGCGCAGTTCGAGGACCTGACGCTGACCGATGCCGACGACCTGCTGGGCTGGCAGGACACCGGCGCCTGGCCGAACCTCTTCCGGATGGCGCGTTTCCTGTCGGCGGTCGACCATGTCCAGCTTGACCGGCTGCGCTACCGGGTGATGCAGGCCCTTGACGGGCTGTTCCGCGACATCGACGTGCTGATCGGCCCGTTCAACACCGGCCCGATGCTGATCGCGTCGAACTTCACCGGCCACCCGTGCCTGCATCTGCGCGCGGGGTTCCTGCGCTCGGGCACCCGTCGGCGCGGCACGCTTGGTGCCCGGGCGCCGATGGTCGCGCCCGGTCCGGCTTTCCTTGTGCCGCAGGGCATCTCGCTTTGGGGGCGGCTGTTCGACGAACAGGCGGTGCTGCGCGTCGGTCTGGCGCTGGAGCGCCATCTTGGCGTTGCGGACCGGCGGCCGACCCTGGCGGAATAGGCGGGCGCGCCCGGCCCCCGGCGCCTCGCGTCAGATCAGCCGACCCTCGTCGATCTCGACGATCCGGTCGGCCAGGTCCAGGATGCGGGGGTCATGCGTCACCATGACCGTCGTGGTTCCCCGCGACTGGCCCAACCGTTTCAGCATCCGCACCACCGCAAGCCCCGCCTCGCGGTCAAGCGCGGCGGTCGGCTCGTCAGCCAGAACCACCTCGGGGTTGCCGACCAGCGCCCGGGCGACGGCCACGCGCTGCTTCTGCCCGCCCGACAGATTGGCGGGCAGGTAGTCGGCCCGGTCGGCCAGCCCGAGAAGCGCAAGCATGTGGCGGGCGGCGGCCTCGGTGTCGGGGGTGCGGCGCAGGCCATGCACCTGAAGGCCCATCAGCACGTTCTGCATCGCGGTCAGGCTTTCATGCAGGTTGTGCGCCTGAAAGATCACCCCCGTCCGCCGCCGCAGCGCCTCGATGAGCGCCAGCTTCGCCCCCAGCAGTTCGTGCCCCAGCAGCCGGACCGAGCCATCCTGCACATCCCGCAGGCAGCCCATCAGCGTCAGAAGCGTGGTCTTGCCCGATCCCGACGGCCCCACCAGCACCGTCAGCGACCCCTTCGCAACCGACAGGTTGATGTCGAACAGTGCCTGCTTGCGCGCCTCGCCCTGTCCGAACCAGTGGTTGAGGCCGCGGATGACGATCGGATCAGTCTCGGCCAACGCGCGCCCCCCCCCTCAGAACAGGTCGGCCGGATCGGCCGAGGACAGCCGCCGCGTCGCGATGGCCCCCGACACGACGCAGGTGACAAGGGTGGCCAGGAACACGGTTGCGGCCATGCCCGGCGTCATCGT
>JAJZVD010000095.1 GCA_021845805.1 Pseudomonadota bacterium
GGTGCCCGCGCCCGAGGGGGCGAAGGTGGTCAGCGTCGATGGCCGACCCGCGGCGGTGGATCAGGCCGTGCCGGTGCCGCATGGCACGGTGTCGCTGACCGCGCGCGGGTCGCTGAACTTCGTGCCCGATCCGGGGATGCAGATGGAGCCGATCTGGCTGCCCCCGCCCGAGGCGATGGTGGCGCGCTTTTTCGAGATCGCGCGGAACGGGTTCCAGAACGTCTCGCTCTGGCAGCATGTCTCGGCCTCGCTGGTGCGGGTGCTGGCGGGCTTTGGGCTGGGCGCGCTGGTGGGCATTCCGCTGGGCTATGCGATGGGCCTGTCGGGTTGGGTGCGCGGCTGGTTCGACCCGGTCGTCGAGTTCATGCGCCCGGTGCCGCCGCTGGCGCTGATCCCGCTGGTCATCATCTGGTTCGGCATCTGGGAAACCGGCAAGATCGTGCTGCTGTTCCTGGCCGCGCTCTGGATCATGGTGATCGCGGCGCGGGCCGGGGTGTCGGGGGTGCGGATTTCGAAGATCCACGCGGCCTATTCGCTGGGCGCCTCGAAATGGCAGATCCTGCGGCATGTCATCATCCCGAACTCGCTGCCCGATCTCTTCACCGGGGCGCGGGTGGCGATGGGGGTCTGCTGGGGCACGGTGGTGGCGGCCGAGCTTGTGGCGGCCGAGAAGGGGGCGGGGATGATGATCATCGTCGCCTCGAAGTTCCAGATGACCGATGTGGTGGTGATGGGCATCATCCTGATCGGGGTCATCGGCTATGGCATCGACATCCTGATGCGGCTGGCCGAGCGGCATCTGGTACCCTGGAAGGGGCGGGGCTGAGGGGTTGGCGGGCGCCGTGCGGGCGGCTATGGTCTGCCTCCCCTGACCGGAGCCTGCCCCATGACCCCCGATCCCGCCCGCCGCATCCCGCAGATCATCGCCGCCGAGATCGGCGCCCGGGCCGAACAGGTGATAGCGGCCGTCGCGCTGCTGGACGGTGGTGCCACGGTCCCCTTCGTCGCGCGCTACCGCAAGGAAGCGACCGGCGGGCTGGACGATACGCAACTGCGCACGCTGGCCGAGCGGCTGGCCTATCTGCGCGAGCTGGAGGCGCGGCGGGCGGCGATCCTGGCCTCGATCGGCGAGCAGGGAAAGCTGACCGCGGTGCTGGAGGCGCAGCTGGCGGGGGCCGTCACCAAGGCCCAGCTGGAAGACATCTACCTGCCCTACAAGCCCAAGCGCCGCACGCGGGCGATGATCGCGCGCGAGAACGGCCTGGGCCCGCTGGCCGAGGCCCTGCTGGCCGATCGGGCGCTGGACCCGCAGGCGGTGGCCGCGGCCTATGTCAGCGAGGCGGTGCCCGACGTGAAGGCCGCGCTGGAGGGTGCGCGCGACATCCTGGCCGAGGGGCTGGCCGAGAACGCCGACCTGCTGGGCCGTCTGCGCGCCCACATGCGCAAGGTGGCGCGCATCGCCGCCTCGGTGGTCGAGGGAAAAGAGACCGAGGGCGCCAAGTTCAGAGACTATTTCAGCCATTCCGAGCCGCTTGCCACGGTCCCGAGCCACCGCGCGCTGGCCATGCTGCGGGGCCGCAACGAAGGCGTTCTTGCCGTCGATCTGGAGATCGAGCCCGAAGCCGCGCCGGGGCAGAGCGAGGCCGAACGGATCGTGCGCGGCGCGCTGCAGGTGGCGGGCAAGGGGGCAGCGGACCGCTGGCTGGCCGATGTGGCGGGCTGGACCTGGCGGGTGAAGCTGCGCCTGTCGCTGACGCTCGACCTGATGGCCGAGATGCGCGAGGCGGCCGAGGCCGAGGCGATCCGCGTCTTTGCCCGGAACCTGAAGGATCTGCTGCTGGCCGCCCCGGCGGGGGGGAAGGCCACGATGGGGCTGGACCCCGGCATCCGCACCGGGGTGAAGGTGGCGGTGGTCGATGGCACCGGCAAGCTGGTGGCCACCGCGACCGTCTACCCGTTCCAGCCCCGAAACGACCTGCGCGGCGCCCAGGCCGAAATCGCCGGGCTGATCCGCAGGCACGGGGTGGAACTGATCGCCATCGGCAACGGCACTGCCAGCCGCGAGACGGAAAGGCTGGTGGCCGACATGCTGGCGCTGATGCCCGCGCCGAGGCCTGCCAAGGTGGTGGTGTCCGAGGCGGGCGCCTCGGTCTATTCCGCCTCGGAGCTGGCGGCGCAGGAATTCCCCGATCTTGACGTTTCGCTGCGCGGCGCCGTCAGCATCGCGCGGCGGTTGCAGGACCCGCTGGCCGAACTGGTGAAGATCGAGCCGAAGTCGATCGGGGTCGGCCAGTATCAGCACGATGTCGACCAGCATCGCCTTGGCCGCAGCCTGGAGGCGGTGGTGGAAGATGCGGTGAATGCCGTGGGGGTGGATCTGAACACCGCCTCGGCCCCGCTCTTGGCGCGAGTTTCGGGGGTGGGGCCGTCGCTTGCCGCGGCGATCGTCAGCCACCGCGATCTGAACGGCCCCTTTGCGACCCGGAAGGAGTTGCTGAAGGTCGCCCGCCTCGGGCCGCGCGCCTTCGAGCAATGCGCGGGCTTCCTGCGCATCCGCGACGGGGGGGAGCCGCTGGATGCCTCGGCCGTGCACCCCGAGGCCTATGACCTGGCCCGCCGCATCGTGAAGGCCTGTGGCCGCGACCTGCGCGCCGTGATGGCCGATCCCGCGAAGCTGCGCGCGCTGGATCCGGCCATGTTCGCCGACGCCCGCTTTGGCCTGCCCACGGTCAGGGACATCCTGGCCGAACTGGAAAAGCCCGGCCGCGACCCGCGCCCGAGCTTCCGCACCGCAAGCTTTTCCGAGGGGGTGGAGGAGATCTCTGACCTGCGGGTGGGGATGCTTCTGGAAGGCACGGTGACCAATGTGGCGGCCTTTGGCGCCTTCGTCGACATCGGCGTGCACCAGGACGGGCTGGTGCATGTCAGCCAGCTTGCCGACCGCTTCGTGAAGGACCCGCACGAGGTGGTGAAGGCGGGCGACGTGGTGAAGGTGCGGGTGGTCGAGGTGGACGTGGCGCGCAAGCGGATCGGCCTGACCATGCGCAAGGACGGGGCCGCACCCGCGCCGCGCGATCCGAACGGCCCCGCGCCGAAGGGCCCCGCGCGCAAGGGCCCCTCGCCCGAGCCGCGACGGCCTGCGGAAACCGGCGGCTTCGGGGCGGCACTGCGCGATGCGATGAACCGGCGGTAGTCGAAAACCCCTACAATTGGAGCGGTTAAACGCCCGTTCACCCGGTTTTGCTATGGCTTGGGGTGGGTGAAGGAACGGGTGATGGGATGGCCGGGCAGCAAAATGCCGCGCCAGTCATTATCAAACGGAAGAAGATCATCGCGGGCGGCGGGCACCACGGGGGCGCGTGGAAGGTTGCCTATGCCGACTTCGTGACGGCGATGATGACATTCTTCCTGCTGATGTGGCTGCTGAACGCGACGACGGAAAAACAGCGCAAGGGGATCGCGGACTATTTCAGCCCCACGATCCCGATCAGCCGCATTTCCGGCGGGGGCGAGGGCGCCTTTGGCGGCAACAGCGTGTTCTCGGAAAAGCTTCTGGCCCAGAACGGTGTCGGCGCCTCGGCCCTGCGCCCGACGGCGGATCGGCAGGCGCATGGGCAGACCGGCGTGAACGACGCCAAGACAAGGCAGGACGGCGACTCTGCCTCGGCCCAGGAAACCGAGACGATGCAGAAGGTCACGGCCGATCTGATGGCCCATGGCGGCGAAAGCAACGAGATGCGCGAGGCCATGCGCCACATCGTGACCCGGGTGACCGACGAGGGGCTGATCATCGAGATCTTCGATCTGGAGGGCTCGCCCCTGTTCACCGGGGACACCGCCGAACCCACGCAGGTCACCCGCGACCTTGCCAGCCTGCTGGCCGAGGTGTTCAAGGTGGTGACCAACCAGGTGGCGATCGCCGGTCACGTTCACAGCTACCCCCTGCCGCTGCGCGACAATCCGGCCTGGCCGCTGTCGACCGCACGCGCGCAGGAAATGCGCAACCTTCTGATGGACGCGGGGCTCGACTGGGCGCGGATGAACCGGGTCACCGGCTATGCCGACCGGGTGCAGGCCGTCGCCAGCAGTTCGGCGCTGCGCAACAACCGGATCGAGGTGCTCCTGCTGCGCAAGCGAAATTGACGTTAGGCGGTTCTTAAATCCCGGCTGCCAGGCTGGCATCGACCACGAATCGATGCAGCAGAAGGGTGCCGCCAGTGACCATTTCTTCCTCTCTCAACGCGGGTGTGGCCGGCCTGACGGTGAATGCCTCGCGGCTTTCGTCGATCTCGGACAACATCGCCAACTCGGGCACCTATGGCTACAAGCGGGCGGTGACCGATTTCGAAAGCCTGGTGAACAGCGGCGCCCACAACATCGCCGTCTATTCCGCGGGGGGGGTCCGGTCGGTCACCTACCGGATGGTGTCGCAGACGGGGTCGCTCGTCTCGACCTCCAACGCGCTCGACATCGCGGCGAACGGCCGCGGGATGCTGCCGGTGACCTCGGCCGCCGCCGTGAAGGCGGGCGCCAATACCCTGCCCTTGATGATGATCACGACGGGCGGCTTTCACGCCAACAGCGCCGGTGTGCTGGAAACCAGCTCGGGCCTGGTTCTGCTGGGCTGGCCCGCCAATGCCGATGGCTCTGTCACCGCGGTGGCGCGGGATTCGATCCAGGGGCTGAAACCTGTCGTCATCAACGCGAACCAGACCGCCAGCGATCCCACGACGCGCATCACCATGGGCGTCAACTTGCCCGCCTCGGCCACGCAGGCAGGCAGCGATGGCGAAAGCCAGCCGCTCTCGGTCGAGTATTTCGGCAACCTGGGCGAGTCCGAGACCCTGGCGGTTTCCTTCACGCCAACGGTCCCGCTCAGCGGCGCCTCGAACACCTGGCGGATGACGATCGCCGATTCCGCACAGGGCGGCGCCACCGTCGGTACCTACGACCTCGTCTTCAATGACGCACGCGGCAGCGGCGGAACGCTGGTCTCTGTCACGACCGTCTCGGGCGGCAGCTACGATCCGGCGACCGGAACGATCCCGCTGACCGTGGGGGGCGGCCCGATCACGCTGACGGTCGGCAAGCCCGGCGATGCGGCCGGGCTCACCCAGCTCGCCTCCGGCTTCGCGCCCACCTCGATCACCCGCGACGGATCGCCCGTCGGCAACCTGACCTCGACCTCGATCGACGCGAACGGCATGATCAGCGCGACCTACGATACCGGCTTCACGCGGGTCATCTACCAGGTGCCCCTGATCGATGTGCCCAACCCCGACGGGCTGCTGGCGCTCGACAACCAGGCCTATCAGGTCTCGCCCGACAGCGGATCGTTCTATCTCTGGGACGCGGGGACGGGGCCGACCGGCACGGTCTCGGGCTACGCGCTGGAAGGTTCCACCACCGACATCGCGGCCGAACTGACGGGGCTGATCCAGACCCAGCGGGCCTATTCCTCGAATGCCAAGGTGATCCAGACGGTCGACCAGATGCTGCAGGAAACCACGGCGATGAAGCAGTAACCTCTGGCAAGGGAGAGCGGAATGAGCCTTTCTGGTGCAATGGCGAATGCGGTTTCCGGCCTGACGGCCAACGCCCGCGCCATCGATGTGATCGCCAACAATGTGGCGAATGCGCAATCCGCGGGGTTCGCGACGCGGACGCTGAGCACGGTCGCCGATGCCAATGGCGGGGTCAAACTGCTTGGCATCACCCGCACGGCCGACCCCTTCCTGCTGAACGACCGGCGCGCCGCGGATGCCGACGCGGCCGGGTCGGCGGTGCTGGCCGGGTTCTACAAGACCCTTGAAGACAGGATCGGCATCCCCGGCGAGGGTGGAGGGCTGGGCGATGCCATTGCCGGGCTTTCCTCGGCGCTGATCCAGGCCGCGGCGGCCCCGGCCCAGACGGCGACGCTGGCAGCCGTGAAAACCGCTGCGGCGGGGCTATCGGGCAAGCTGAACGCCCTGTCCGGCACGGTTCAGGACGCGCGAGGCGCGGCCGATGCCGACATCGCCCGGGGGGTTGACCTGGTGAACGCAACCCTTGCCCAGACCGCCGACCTCAATGCCCGGATCCGCAGTCTGACGGTTGCAGGCCAGGATGCGTCGGCGCTGGTTGATCAGCGTCAGGCCGTGCTGGATGGCATCGCCCCCTGGCTGCCCCTGCGCGAAATCGCGCGTGCTGACGGGACCGTCGCGCTCTTTACCACCGGCGGCGCCATGCTTCTGGATGGCGGCGCCCCGGCCCGGCTGGGCTTTGCCCCCGCGCGGGCCGTGACGCCGGACATGACGATCGGCAGCGGCGGTCTGTCGGGCCTGACCCTGAACGGCCTGCCCCTGACGCCCGCTACCGCGCTTCAGGGGGCCGGGCGGCTGGCTGCGGATTTCGCGCTGCGCGACACGGTCGCCCCTGCCGCGCAGGCCGACCTTGACGGCTTCGCCCGGGATCTTGCCGAACGTCTTGCCGATCCGGCCGTGGACCCCGGCCTGACCCCGGGCGCGGCGGGGCTTTTCACCGACGCGGGCGCGCCGGTCACCGCGGCGGCCGAAACCGGGCTGTCGGGTCGGCTTGCCCTGAACGCGGCGGTGGACCCCGCACGCGGCGGCGCCCTCTTTCGCCTGCGCGACGGTCTTGCCGCAGCCAGCCCCGGCGACAGCGGCGATGGCAGCATCCTGAATGCCATGCTGTCTGCCCTGAACCGACCACAGGTGCCGACCTCAGGCGCGCTCGCGACCGGGCCCGCGGACAGCAGCGGACTGGCCGCACAACTCCTCGGAACGATCGCCACCGCCCGGCTCGGCGCCGAAAACGTGGCAAGCTTCAGCGCCAACCGGGCCAGCGCGCTTGGCGACAGCGCCGCGGCCCAGGGGGTCGATACGGATCAGCAGATGCAGCAGTTGCTGCTGATCGAGAAATCCTATGCCGCCAACGCGAAGGTGATCCAGACCGCCGACGCGATGCTGCAAGCCCTGTTGCAGGTGTGACCATGGCAGACGTTTCCCTCGGCGATCTCGCGCAGACCCGCTTTCTTCAACGCAGCAACGCGGCGCTGAAGACCCAATTGCAGGCCCTTGCGACGGAAGTGTCCTCGGGCCAGTCGGCTGATCCGGGCAAGGCCCTGGGCGGCGACTTTTCCGTGGCCGCGGGCCTGGCGCACAGCCTTGCCATCCTGCAGTCCCATGACACCGCCGCAGCCCAGGCGGCGCTGGCGGCCGAAACCATGCAGGCAAGCCTGACACGGATCGACGGCATCGCGACGCAGCTTGCCACGACGCTGATCACCAGCGGCGGCGCGGGCGAGCCGACCGGCCTTGCCACCGTCACGGCACAGGCGCGCGATGCATTGTCGGCGGCGGTCATGGCATTGAACGTGCAGGTGGGCGGGCGCAGCCTGTTTTCCGGAACGGCAGCCGGACATGCCGTGGCCCCGGCTGACCAGATCCTTGCCGCGTTGGCGCCGGTGGTGGCCGGGCAGACCTCGGCCGCCGGAGTCGCGGCGGCGGTCCGCGACTGGTTCGCCTCTCCCGCAGGCTTTGCCGCCAGTGCCTATGGTGGCGGCACGACCCCGCCAACGCCGATCCCGGTGGCGCCCGGAGAAACCGCGAGCCTTGGGGTGACCGCGCTTGACCCCGCGCTGACGGAGACGCTCGCGGGCCTTGCGACCGCGGCGCTGCTCGCAGGTGGCCCCCTGTCGGACCGCCCCCCGGAGCAGGCCGCGCTGGCAAGTATCGCGGGCCAGGCGTTGCTGTCGGCCCAGGCCGGGCGCACGACCCTCGCCGCGGGGCTGGGCGTGGTGCAGTCCGGGATCGCCGCGGCGCAAAGCCGGAACCGCGCAGAAACCTCTGCCCTGCAGATCGCCCAGGCAAAACTGCTGGAGGTCGATCCCTACAAGGCCGCCACCGACCTTCAGGCGGTCCAGGGCCAGC
>JAJZVD010000031.1 GCA_021845805.1 Pseudomonadota bacterium
CTGGCCACGGCCCAGGAAGTTCTGTTCCGAGAAGCCCAACACGACGCCGAAGCCGGTGCTGACCCCGTAGGTGCCGCCGATCGACAGCGTGCCGGTCGGCTGTTCCTGAACGTTCACGTTCACAACCACCTGGTCGGGGCTGTCGCCCTGCTGGGAGTTGACCTGCACGTCCTTGAAATAGCCAAGCGCCTTGATCCGGTCGGATGCCGCCTTGATCTCGCGCGGGTTGAACGGGTCGCCTTCCGAGATGTGGAACTGCCGCCGGATGACCCGGTCCTGGGTGGTCGCGTTGCCTTCGATGTCGATGCGCTCGACAAACAGCTTCGGCCCGCGGTCGATCACGAAGTCGACCTTCACGCCCAGATTGGCGTCATCGCGGGTGATCTTCGGCGTCACCCGGATGAAGTTCAGCCCCTTGCGGGTCGCCAGCGTCTCCATCCGCGTCACCGCGTCCTCGATGGTCGTCGGCGAATAGGTGGCGCCCGGCTTGATGTGGATCTGGGCTCCGAATTCCTTCAGGTCGACATCGGGCAGCGTGGTCGAGGCGGTCGCCTGCTCGATCGTGTAGGGCTGGCCTTCCGAGATCATGAAGGTCAGGAAGAACCCCTTGCGCGACCGTTCGATCTGCGCATTGGCATCCAGGATGCGGAAGTCGATGTAGCCGCGCGAATGGTAGAAATCGGTCAGAAGCTGCTTGTCCTGCTCCAGCCGGTCGGGGACGAAGGTGTTGTCCTGGAAGAACCCGTGCAGGAACCCGGCCTGCTTGGTGGCCAGCACCTCGCGCAGGCGGTGGTCAGAGAAGGCCTGGTTGCCCACGAAGGACAGCCGCTGCACCTCGACCGTGTTGCCTTCCTGGATGTCGAACACCAGATCCACCCGGTTTTCCGACCGCGGAATGATCTTGGGCGTCACCACGACGGCGTAACGCTTGTTCTGCCGGTAGGCCTCGGTGATGGTGGCGGCGTCCTGTTCGGCCAGCGAGGGCGAGTAGACGCGGCGCGACTGCGATTTCACCAGCTTGGCCAGATCCTCGCTTTTCAGCCGCTTGTTGCCCTCGAAGTTGATGACGTTGATGGTCGGGAATTCCTTGACCACGATCACCAGTTTCGAGCCCTGCGGCTCCATCTGGACCGACTCGAACAGGCCGGAATTGACGATGCGCTGATACGCGTCGTTCAGGTCGCCGTCGCTGACGGGCTTGCCCCGGGGAATCGCCGCATAGGACAGAACGGTGCCCGGCTCGATCCGCTGGACGCCCTGCACCTGCACGGCGTTGAACGTGTAACTTGCCGCAAAGGCAGGCGGGGCCAGTGAAATCAGGGCGACCGCAGCGGCCAGCGCCAGTCGGCTCCGCGGTTGGGCGGCCCCCGTCTTGGGGCTCAATCCCTGTGCCGCCCGGGCGCTGCGCTCGCTCTGCATGTTCCTACCGCCGTTTCAGAAATTCGGTCTGTTCTGACTAGCGGGATTGGGGGGGCTTGTCAAAAGGGGACGCCGGTGGCCCGCCGTCCGCCGCAATCCGCGCGGATCAGTAGAGCCCGGTCAGGGCCTGACCAAGGAACGCCCCGGCCAGCAGCCCGACGACCAGCGTGCCGAAGGTGAAAATCCTGTCCCAGTTCAGCCGGACGATAAGCGAGATGCCTTTGTAGCCATCCATGACCGCTTGCATCGGTGTCTCCACGCCAAGTCACTGCCCCTGAGGCCCTGCTAGCCGTCCATTGTGGCCAGATTTTGGCGTGCCCCGCGGTCGAAGTGTCGCAGCGCGGCGCCGTGGCGGCGGGGTCAGGGGCAGAAGAAGTCGTTCGACAGCGCGAAGGCCATCAGCGACAGGATCAGGAACAGCCCGCCCCCCATCAGCACCTTCAGTGCCTTGTCGCTGGGCGGGCGGCCCGTCACCGCTTCCCAGACGTGGAACACGAGGTGGCCGCCATCCAGGATCGGCACAGGGAACAGGTTCAGCAGGCCCACGGCGGTCGACAGCATCGCGATGAAGCTCAGGAAGCTCAGCGCGCCCTGGCTGGCGGCGACGCCCGAGGTCTCGGCGATGCCGATCGGCCCGTGCAGGTTGCAGCTGCTGATCGCGCCCGTGACCATGTGATAGAGGCCCGACAGGCTGGTGACGATGACATAGCCGGTCTGCGACACAGCGGTGCGGGCGGCTTCCCACAGGCCCGGCGTACGGGTCTTGGGGTCGAAGGCCAGCCCGCCGGTGATCCCGATCAGCCAGCGCGTCTCGAAGGCGCCGCCGGTGGTGGGCAGGTCGCTGCGGCGCGGGGTCATCGTGACCTCGCGCGTCTGGCCATCGCGCCACAGCGACAGCCGCACCGGCTTGCCGTCCGACCCGCCGATGGCGGTGCGAAGCTGGTCGAAGGCCCAGATCGGCTGGCCGTCCACCGCCGTCACCACGTCGCCAAGCTGCACGCCCGCGTCCAGCGCGGCCGAATCGGGCGCCAGCCCTTCCACCCGCGGCGGCATCGGGAACGGGCCCTGCACCGTCATCTTCTGGCCGTCGCGCAGGATCTCGTAGGGCACGGTCGGTGCGGGTTTCAGCGCGGCCACGGCTTCGCCCAGTGCCTTGGTGTCGGGGGTGGGCGTGCCATCCAGCGCCAGGATCTCGTCGCCCGCCTGCAGCGTGCTTTGCACGGGCGGAAGCGACTTCAACTGGCCCACCGTCGGCGGATCGGTCGGAACCCCGGTGAACAGGTAAAGCGCCACCAGCAGCACCAGCGACAACGCAAAGTTGAACAGCGGCCCCGCCGCCACCGTCGCGGCCCGCGCCCAGAGCGGCGCGCCATGCATCGAGTGGCGCCGTTCGTCCGCGCTCAGCCCGGCCATCGCGTCGGCATCCACGCCCGAGGCCGCGTCGGAATCGCCCAGGAACCGGACATAGCCGCCGAACGGCAGCGCACAGACCTGCCAGCGCGTGCCGCGCCGGTCGCGCCGCGAGGCCAGCACCGGCCCGAACCCCAGCGAGAACACCTCGGCATGAATGCCGGACCAGCGGCCGACGATGTAATGGCCGTATTCGTGGACCGCCACGATCACCGAAAGGGCCACGACGAACGCCACACCTGTATACAGCAACCCGCCGAACGACGGTATCATCCCGATCAGGTCCACGTCCTACCTCTGGTCTTTCCGTTGCCAGCGCACGGCCGCGTCGCGCGCAGCGATCCGCGCCCTGGCATCCACCTCTACCACGTCATCAAGGCCAACCGCGGCATTGCTAAGGCCGGATTCGCGCGAAAGCCGGGCAAGAACCTCTTCGACCACCGCCGCCATGCCGGGGAATGCCAACCGCCCCGCCAGGAAATGGTCCAGCGCCACTTCCTTTGCCGCATTGAAGGCGGCCCCGGCAAGCCCACCCAGCTTCATAACCTCGCGAGCGAGCCGCAGCGCGGGAAAGCGCCGCTCGTCCGGGGGCTCGAAGCTCAGCCGCCCGATCTGCGCCAGATCGAGCCGCGCCACGGGCACCGGCGCGCGGTCGGGCCAGTTCAGCGCATAGCCGATCGCGTGGCGCATGTCGGGCGCGCCCAGATGCGCCATCAGCGCGCCGTCCACAAAGCCCACCAGCGCGTGCACGATGCTTTGCGGGTGAACCAGAACCTCGATCCGGTCGGGATCGATCCCGAAAAACTCATGCGTTTCTATAAGTTCCAGGGCCTTGTTGAACATGCTGGCGGAATCGACCGAGATTCTGCGGCCCATCGACCAGTTGGGGTGCGCCGCCGCCTGATCCGGGGTCGCGGCGGCGATCCGCTCCGCGCTCCAGTCGCGGAAGGGCCCGCCCGAAGCGGTGATGATGATGCGTTCCACCGCCGCCATGTCCTCGCCCGTCAGGGCCTGGAAGACCGCCGAATGTTCGCTGTCGACCGGCAGGATGGTGGCGCCATGGGCGCGCGCCTCGGCCATCAGCAAGGGGCCCGCGGTCACCAGGCTTTCCTTGTTGGCCAGCGCCAGCGTGCGCCCCTGCCGCAGCGCCCGGAACCCCGGCGCCAGCCCCGCCGCGCCCACGATGGCCGACATCACCCAGTCGGCCGGGCGGTCCGCCGCCTCGACCAGCGCCGCGGTGCCCGCCGCCACCGCGATGCCGCTGCCCGCCAGCGCGTCTTTCAGCGCGGCGTAGCAGTCGTCATGCGCGGTCACGGCCAGATCGGCCCGCAGGCGGCGCGCCTGTTCGGCCAGCAGGGCCACATTGCGCCCGCCGGTCAGCGCCACGGTCTGCACCGCCGCACCCTGCCGGGTCAGCAGGTCGACCGTGTTGACGCCGATCGACCCCGTGGAGCCGAAGATCGAGACACGCCGCACGGCCTAGATCCTCACCACCGGCACATGCACCAGGAAAGACACGGCCAGCATCGCCAGCGCCGCACCCAGAAGCCCGTCGAACCGGTCCAGCAGCCCGCCGTGACCGGGGATCAGGTGCGAGCTGTCCTTGACCCCTGCCCGCCGCTTTATCGCGCTTTCCGAAATGTCACCCATCTGCGAGGCGAAGGAGATCGCGATCGAGATCCAGGGCAGGTCACGCCCGGCCGAGGTGAAGGTCAGAAACAGCAGCCCGATCAGCGCCGCGGCCACCCAGCCTGCGATGATGCCGGCCCAGGTCTTCTTCGGGCTGACGCTGGGCCAGAACTTGCGCCCGCCGATGGTCCGCCCTGCGAAATATCCAGCAATATCCGTGGCAACGACGACGAAGATCATCCAGAACAGCCAGGTTCCGCCATAGTCGTTGCGAAAGTCGATCAGCCCGTCGGCGGCCAGCAGGATCGCCAGCGCATAGACCATGCCCACCGCGCGGTCGCGCCGCGCCATCAGCGCCAGCACCCCGCCCACCAGCAGCAGCATGACCAGTTCCACCGCGCCTTCGGTCCAGCGGGCGGCGATCATCGCCCCCGCGCCCAGCACGAAGCACAGCACCGCCGGCGCCTTGGGCGCGCCCAGCATCACCGCCAGTTCCCACAGCATCAGCCCGCAGGCCAGCGTCGACAGCGTGACGAACCACAGCCCGCCCAGCCGGACGCAGACGATCCCCACAAGCGCCAGCAGCAGGCCCGAGACCAGTCGCTGGCGCAGGTCGGCCCATTTGGCGGCCGCGCTCATGCGCTGACCGCCCCGAAGCGCCGTTCGCGCACCGCGACCCGGTCGAGAATCGCGGCCAGTTCCTCGGGCGTGAAATCGGGCCAAAGGGTCGGGGTGAATTCGTATTCCGCATAGGCCGCCTGCCACAGCAGGAAGTTCGACACCCGCGTCTCGCCCGAGGTGCGGATCACCAGATCGGGGTCGGGCAGATCCCCGGTATCCAGCGTGGCGGACAGAAGGTCGCGGGTGATCGCCTCGGGCGCAAGCGTGCCCGCCGCGACCCGTTCCGCCAGCGCGCGGGTGGCCCGCACCAGTTCGTCGCGCCCGCCGTAGTTGATCGCCACCGTCAGGTTCAGCCGCGTGTTGGCCAGCGTGCGCGCCTCGATCCCCGCCATCAGCCGTTGCAGCCGCTGGTCCAGCCGGGTGCGATCCCCGATGAAGCGCATCCGCACGCCCTCGGCGGCCAGCCGGTCGGCCTCGCGCTCGATGTAGCGGGCGAAGATGCCCATCAGGCCCAGCACCTCTTCGGTGCTGCGCTTCCAGTTCTCGGTCGAGAAGGCATAGACCGTCAGCCAGCGCACGCCCAGATCGGGGCAGGCGCGCACGATCTGCTTCACCCGCTCGGCGCCGCGGCGGTGGCCCACAAGCCGGGGCCAGCCGCGCTGGGTCGCCCAGCGGCCGTTGCCGTCCATGATGATGGCGACATGTTCGGCGGTCCTGCGGGACGGGAGAGCAGTTCCCGGTCTGTCCTCGGCGGCCAATTCCTGTCCCTTCCGGTCGATCATGCGCGTTCAGACGTGCATGATCTCCTGCTGTTTCGCCTCAAGCGCCTTGTCGATGGCGGCAATGGCCTTGTCGGTCAGCGCCTGCACCTCGTCGGCATACATCTTGTTGTCGTCCTCGCTCATGCCGGCGACCTTGGCTTTCTTGAGCTGGTCCATCCCGTCGCGGCGCACGTTGCGCACCGCCACACGGGCGTGTTCGGCATATTGGGCCGCCACCTTCGACAGTTCGCGGCGGCGTTCCTCGTTCAGTTCGGGGATCGGCAGGCGGATGATCGGGCCATCCACCACCGGGTTGATGCCAAGCCCGGAATCGCGGATCGCGCGTTCCACCTTGGACACCATCGCGCGGTCCCACACGTTCACCGTCACCATCCGCGGTTCCGGCACGTTCACGGTGCCAAGCTGGTTGACCGGCGTCATCTGGCCGTAGGCATCCACCATGATCGGATCCAGCATCGAGGCCGACCCCCGCCCCGTGCGCAGCGAGGCGAATTCGGTCCGCAGCGCGGCCATCGCGCCGTCCATCCGGCGTTCCAGGTCGTCGAGATCGATCTCAAGGGCGTCGTCGCTCATTCTCAGTCCTCTTCCGCAGACGCGTCACACATCGACACCGGCCCCGTGCAGCCACGGGTATACCAAGAAGCCGGCGTCCCTGTATAGCTTAGCCGTGCACCCGGGTGTAGGTGCCCTCGCCGCGCAGGATGGTGCGCAACCCGCCCGGCTCGTCCAGCGAGAAGACGATGATCGGCAGGTGGTTGTCGCGCGCAAGCGCGATGGCGCTGGCGTCCATCACGCCCAGGTGCCGCTGCAACACCTCGTCATAGGTGACGGTCTCGTAGCGCCGGGCGTCGGGGTGTTTCTTGGGGTCCTTGTCATAGACCCCGTCCACCTTGGTGCCCTTGAAGATCGCCTCGCAGTTCATCTCGTTGGCGCGCAGCGTGGCGGCGGTGTCGGTGGTGAAATAGGGGTTCCCGGTGCCCGCCGCGAAGATGCAGACGCGCTTCTTTTCCAGGTGGCGGATCGCACGGCGGCGGATGTAGGGTTCGCAGACCGTGTCCATCGGGATGGCGCTGATGACGCGGGTGAAGACGCCCAGCGATTCCAGCGCACCCTGCATGGCCAGCGCGTTCATCACCGTGGCCAGCATCCCCATGTAGTCGGCCGTCGCCCGTTCCATCCCCTGCGCCGATCCGGCCAGCCCGCGGAAGATGTTGCCGCCGCCGATCACCATGCAGATTTCAACACCCAGATCCCGCACCGCCTTCACTTCCTGCGCGATGCGCTGCACGGTCGGAGGATGCAGGCCGTAGCCCTGGTCGCCCATCAGCGCCTCGCCCGAGATCTTGAGCATCACGCGCTTGTAGGTCACCACGGGTTGGTCGGGATTGGCCTCGGTCATGCGTCTTGCTCCAGCTCTCGCGCGTTCTTGACTGCGGCGCAAAATGTCGGAAAACGCGGTCAGGTTCAACGCCCATCCGGCAGCCAGAACGGAGGCCCGCCTGCGTCACACGATCCCCCCAGACCGCCCGGTGCTGATCGCGGGCCCGACCGCCTCGGGAAAATCCGCGCTGGCGCTGGAGCTTGCCGAGACGCAGGGGGGCGTCATCGTGAACGCCGACGCGTTGCAGGTCTATGGCTGCTGGCGCATCCTGACCGCCCGGCCAAGTGCGGCCGAGGAGGCCCGCGCGCCGCATCGGCTTTATGGCCATGTCGGCCGCGACCAGCCCTATTCGGTGGGCCACTGGCTGCGCGAGGTGGCCGCGATCCTGGCGCAGGGCGCGCGGCCGATCATTGTCGGGGGAACGGGCCTTTACTTTTCGGCACTGACCGAGGGGCTGGCCGAGATCCCGCCCACCCCGCCCGAGATCCGGGCCGAGGCCGACGCGCTGCGCGCCGAACGCGGTATCGCGGCCCTGCGCGCGGCGCTTGATCCCGCCACGGCCGCCCGGATCGATTTGGCCAACCCCGCCCGCATCCAGCGCGCCTGGGAGGTGCTGCGCGCCACCGGGCGCGGCCTTGCCGCCTGGCAGGCGGACACCGGCGCGCCGCTTCTGCCGCTGTCGCGCGTCACCGCGCTGGTGCTGGCCGCCCCGCCCGATTGGCTGGGCCCGCGGATCGACCGCCGGTTCGACGCGATGATCGCCGCGGGCGCGCTGGACGAGGTGCGCGCCGAATGGCCGTTCTGGGACGCGGGGCGCCCCTCGGCGCGGGCGATCGGCGCGCCCGAACTGGTGGCGCATCTGCAGGGCGCGCTGTCCCTGCCCGACGCGGTCGCCGCCGCCAAGACCGCGACCCGCCAATACGCCAAGCGCCAGCGAACCTGGTTCCGCAACCGCCTGAAAGATTGGCAGATCCTGTCGCCTCCGGGGGCCACCCCCTGAGGCGGATCGGCCACGCTCCGCCGCGCCCGCGCAGCCTGCGTGTTTTTCGCTTGGGGTGGCCTGCGGGCTCGCCTAGGGTGGCAAAAAAAGAACACCGGGACATGTTGCATGGTCGAGCAGCCATCAAACGGAGCCCCCGCCCGCATCATCGCCATCCCGCGGCTTGCCGCTGCGGGCCGCTGGCGGGTGGAGGCGTTGCGGAGCATTTCCGAACCCCTGTTGCTGTGGTTCACCCGCGGCCAGGGCCGCGCCACCGTGGCCGGGATCACGCGCGGCTACGGGCCGCATAACGCGATCTTCATCCCGCCCGGCGTCATGCATGGCTACGAGGTGTCTCAGCATGTCTTCGGCACCGCGGTCTTCTTCGGGCCGGGCTGCACCCTGCCCCTGCCCGCCACCCCCCAGCATCTGCGGGTGCGCGACAGCGCGGCGCAGGCGGAACTGACCGCGCTGATCGAGGCCGCGCAGCGCGAGGCCGATGGCGACCGGCCCGGCCGCGCCCGCGCGGTGTTCCACACGCTTGGCCTGATGTCGGTCTGGATCGAACGGCAGGTGGCCGCCCAGCCGCCCGAACCCGCACGGCCCGACGCGACGCGCCGCCTCGTGCAGAAATACACCGCACTTCTGGAACGCGACTTCCGCTCGGGCATGGGGGTCGGCGACTATGCCGCGGCGCTGGATGTCACGCCGACCCATCTCAGCCGGGTCTGCCGGCAGACCTGCGGCCGCCCGGCCTCGGCGCTCTTGCAGGACCGCAAGCTGTTCGAGGCGCGCCGCCTTCTGGCCGAGACCGAGATGCCGGTGAACGAGGTCTCGCGCGCGCTCGGGTTCACCTCGGCCGCCTATTTCACCCGCGCCTTCCAGCACCGCACCGGCAAGACGCCGACGGCCTTCCGCAAGACCCCCTGAGCCCCGCGCGGCCTGTCCTTTCGGGCCCGTTCACGGCCTTCGGGGTTGACCCCCGGGGCCGGGTGGTCTTTTCTTTGTACAATGTCGCAAACGTAAGGCAATTCGCCGATTGCAAGCGTTGACGGCAGGGCCGAACTCGTGCGCAATGGCGGAACAAGTTCCAGTTGGGCGGAGGCTGCCGGTCGCGGCAAGCCTGCGGAATTCATAAAAATGACGAACAGGGAGACATCCGAATGACTGACATGAAGACCGGGGGCAACCGGGTCCATCCCGCTGCCGAAATGTACGCTGCCGAGATGAAGGCGGGCGAGCTGAGCCGCCGCGAATTCCTGACGCGCGCCAGCGCGCTGGGTCTGTCGGCGGCCGCGGCCTATGCGCTGATCGGCCTCGAGGCGCCGCAGGCGCGCGCCGACGACAAGGCGCCCGTGAAGGGCGGCACGCTGCGGATGGACATGCAGACCAAGGCGATGAAGGACCCCCGCCTTGCCGACTGGTCGCAGATCTCGAACTTCTACCGCGGCTGGCTGGAATACATGGTCGAGTACAACCGCGACGGGACCTTCCGCGGGATGCTGCTGGACAGCTGGGAAGCCAACGACGACGCCACCATGTTCACCCTGCATGTCCGCAAGGGCGTGACCTGGACCAATGGCGACCCCTTCACCGCGAAGGATGTGGTGTTCAACATCACCCGCTGGTGCGATGGCACGGTCGACGGCAACTCGATGGCCGGCCGGATGAGCGCGCTGTCGGACGCGGCGTCCAAGAAGGTCCGCGACGGCGCGATCGAGATGAAGGATGACCACACCGTCGTGCTGCACCTCAGCCAGCCCGACATCACGATCATCCCGTCGATGGCCGACTATCCGGCCGCGCTTGTGCACCCGTCCTATGACGGCGGCGACCCCTCGGTGAACCCGATCGGCACCGGGCCCTATCTGCCCACCCACAACGAAGTGGGCGTGAAGCAGGTGCTGACGCGCAACGACAAGCACGAATGGTGGGGCACCAAGGCCGAAGGCTGGGGCGGGCCCTGGCTGGACGCGGTCGAATATGTCGATCTGGGCACCGACATGTCGGCCGTGGCTGCCGCCGCGCAGTCCGACGAGATCGACATGACCTACGAGACGGTCGGCGACTATGTGAAGGTCTTCGACGGTCTGGGCTGGACCAAGTCGGATGCCAACACCGCCGCCACGCTCGCGGTGCGCTTCAACCAGCTGGCCGATGACTACAAGGACGTGAATGTCCGCCGCGCGATCCAGCTGGCGGTCGACAACAAGGTGGTGCTGGAACTGGGTCTGGCCGGTCTGGGCACGGTGGCCGAAAACCACCACGTCGCGCCGATCCACCCCGAATACTACAAGCTGCCGCCGCTCAAGGTCGACCCGAAGGGCGCCAAGGCCATGCTGGACAAGGCGGGCAAGGGCGACCACGAGTTCGAGCTGATCTCGCTGGACGACAGCTGGCAGTCGGCGACCTGCGACGCCGTAGCCGCGCAGATGCGCGACGCGGGCATCAAGGTCAAGCGGACCATCCTGCCGGGCTCGACCTTCTGGAACGACTGGACGAAGTATCCGTTCTCGGCCACGCAGTGGAACATGCGCCCGCTGGGCGTGCAGGTTCTGGCGGTGGCCTACAAGTCCGGCGTGGCCTGGAACGAAACCGCCTTCTCCAACGCCGAGTTCGATGCCGAACTGGCCAAGGCGATGTCGCTGGCGGATGTGGCCAAGCGCAAGGACGTGATGAAGCGGATCGAAGAGATCATGCAGGAGCAGGGCGTGCTGATCCAGGCCTACTGGCAGACGCTCTACCGCCACTACAAGGCCAAGGTGCACGGGGTCGAGATGCACCCCACCTACGAGCACCACGTCTACAAGTGGTGGATGGAGGCCTGAGCCAACCGCTCCGGACTGTTGGGGGCCGCCCGTGCGGCCCCCGCTCCCCTGAGGCCCGCACCGCGTCCTTGCGCGGGGCGATGCATGTTTGTCCCTCCTGCCTCGGGAAAGGGAACCGATGCTGAAATTCCTGGTCCGGCGGCTCGCGCTGATGCTGCTGACGGCATTGTGCCTGACCTTCGTCGTGTTCGTGCTCACGAACCTGCATCCCAATCTCGTGAAGCTGGCCAAGACGCAGGCTTCGGCGCGGATGTCCGACGAACAGGTGGTCAACTGGTTGCAGCTGAACGGCTACAGCGACCCGATCCTTGTCCGCTATGGCGAGTGGCTGGGCGTGGTGCCGGGCTGGACCGGAACCAACCCCGAAACCGGCAAGCCGATGGGCCGCTGCGTCAACCCCAACGCCCCGACCGCGCCCGCGCCGCGCTATTGCGGCGTGGTGCAGGGCGACTGGGGCACCTCGACGGTGTTCAAGCAGCCCGTCTCGCAGGTCGTGGGCGTCCGCCTTGCGGCCACCGGCTGGCTGATGCTCTGGGTGCTGATCGTGATGATCCCGACCTCGCTGGTCATCGGCATCCTGGCGGGGATGCGCGAGGGATCGCGGCTTGACCGGGTGCTGTCCACCGTCTCGATCGCCTCGACCGCCACGCCGGAATATGTCTCGGGCGTCGTGCTGATCGTGCTGTTCGGCTCGACCGTCATGGGCTTCACGCCGCTCTTCAAGCACTGGGGCCTGCTGCACGAAGGCACGCTGCTGAAAGGCTCGGCCGCCTCCGCGCTCGACGGGCTCACCTTCGACAACTTCGCCCTGCCGGTGGCCACCATCGCGCTTTACGGCATCGGCTACATCGCCCGAATGACCCGCGCCTCGATGACCGAGGTGATGACCGCGCAATACATCCGCACCGCGCGCCTCAAGGGCGTCAGCTTTGCCCAGGTGGTGATGCGCCATGCGCTGCGCAACGCGCTGATCGCGCCCTTCACCGTCATCATGCTGCAGATCCCGTGGCTGCTGAACGGCGTCGTCATCACCGAGACGCTGTTCAACTACAAGGGCTTCGGCTGGGCGCTCGTCTCTGCCGCCGAAGGCAACGACATCGAACTGCTGCTGGGCTGCTCGGTCGTGGCCGTGGTGATCGTGCTTCTGACGCAGCTGATCTCGGACATCGGCTATGTCTACCTGAACCCCCGCATCCGGCTGTCGTAAGGAGGCATCATGGACCCGCTTTCCGCCTCCGGCATCCTTGCCCAGTTCCTGCTGCGCTTCCTGCCCGTCTGGGTCGCGCTGGCACTGACCTTCGGCCTCTCGATCCCGTTCAAGCGGCGGCTCGGGCTTTACGGCAAGCTCTTCGACAGCCCGGTGGGCATGATCGGGTTCTTCCTGGTGATGTTCTGGGTCTATACAGCGATCTTCGCCGCGACCATCGTCACCCATGACCCGCTTGACCAGATCGCCCGGCTGAAGAACGCCTGGCCCGGCGCGGTGGTGCCCTCGGGGCAGAAGGGCTACCCCTGGTACATCTTCGGCGGCGACAGCCTTGCCCGCGACGTGTTCAGCCGGATGGTCAAGGGCGCCCAGCTCGTGCTGGTGATCGCGCCCGCCGCCACCGCAGTGGCCTATACCGTCGGCATCATGCTGGGCCTGCCCGCGGGCTATTACGGCGGGCGGGCGGATGCGGTGCTGACCTTCCTGGCCAACCTGGTGCTGGCCTTCCCGGTGATCCTGCTGTTCTACCTGCTGGTGACACCCGCCATCCGCCAGACCGGCCTGCCGATGTGGTTTGCGGGGCTCATGTTCCTGATCCCCATCGCCTTCGTGGTGGTCCTGATCAACAGCCGCTTCCACACCCAGCCGCCCAAGCGCAACCTCTACGCCGGGGTCGCGCTGGTGATCGGGCTCTGGCTCTATTCCGGCGCGGCCTTCGATGCCGATCCGCTGGGCATCGTCTCGCTCGATGCCAACAAGCTCAACATCTTCGTGGCCGTGGTCTTCGTGAACTCGCCCACCGTCTTCCGCATCGTCCGCGGCCTGACGCTCGACATCAAGTCGCGCGACTATGTGGCCGCCGCCCAGACCCGGGGCGAGGGCCCCTGGTACATCATGATGTGGGAGATCCTGCCCAACGCCCGCGGCCCGCTGATCGTCGATTTCTGCCTGCGCATCGGCTACACCACCATCCTGCTCGGCACGCTGGGCTTCTTCGGCCTGGGCTTCAGCCCCGAAAGCCCCGACTGGGGCTCGACCATCAACGCGGGCCGCAAGCTGCTGTCGATCTATCCCTACCCCGCCTTCGTGCCGGCGCTCGCGCTGATGAGCCTGGTCCTGGGCCTGAACCTGCTGGCCGACGGCCTGCGCGAAGAAAGCCTGAGGGACTAGGCCGGTGCCCCCGGCCCCCTCATTTCCGGTCCACAAATATCCCGGGGGTCCGGGGGCAGCGCCCCCGGCCGCCGGCCAAGGGAGAGCGCGATGACCGCCACGCCGTGGGACCCCTCGCAACCGATCCTGGAAATCGACCGCCTGTCGATCAGCTTCTTTACCCGCCTGCGCGAGATCCCCGCGGTGATGGATTTCTCGTGCACCGTGATGCCGGGCGAGGCGATGGGGCTGGTGGGCGAAAGCGGCTGCGGCAAGTCCACCGTGGCGCTGGGGGTGATGCAGGATCTGGGCAAGAACGGCCGCATCACCGGCGGCGCGATCCGTTTCAAGGGGCGCGATCTTTGCACCATGAGCCCCGAAGAGCTGCGGGCGATCCGCGGCAAGGAAATCGCCATGATCTATCAGGAGCCGATGGCAAGCCTGAACCCGGCGATGCGGATCGGCGAGCAGTTGGCCGAGGTGCCGATGATCCATGAAGGCATGTCGCGCGCCGCGGCGCTGGCGCTGGCGCGCCAGATCGTGGCCGACGTGCGCTTGCCCGACCCCGACCGAATCCTGAAATCCTACCCCCACCAGCTTTCGGGCGGCCAGCAGCAGCGCATCGTCATCGCCATGGCGCTGATGTCGAAGCCCGCGCTTCTGATCCTTGACGAGCCCACGACCGCGCTTGACGTGACGGTCGAGGCGGGGATCGTCGATCTTGTCTCGGATCTCGCCGCGAAATACGGCACCTCGATGCTCTTCATCAGCCACAACCTCGGGCTGATCCTTGAAACCTGCGACCGGCTCTGCGTGATGTATTCCGGCGAGGCGGTGGAAACCGGCGCCGTGGCCGAGGTCTTCGACACGATGCGCCACCCCTACACGCAGGCGCTCTTCCGCTCGATCCCGCTGCCCGGGGCCGACAAGAACACGCACCCCCTGATTGCCATTCCGGGCAACTTCCCCTTGCCGCACGAACGCCCGTCGGGCTGCAACTTCGGGCCGCGCTGCGATTATTTCCAGGCCGGGCGCTGCGATGCGCACGACATCCCGATGGCCGAGGTGCCGGGCGGCGACCGCCACGCCAGCCGCTGCCTGCGCTTTGCCGAGATCGACTGGGAGGCCCCGCCGGCGGCCCGCAAGAGCGTGGAAAAGACCCCCGTCGGCAAGGTCGTTCTGAAGATGGACGACCTGCGCAAGTATTACGAGGTCTCGGGCGGCGGCCTTTTCGGGGGCGGGGCCACCAAGGTGGTGAAGGCCAACGAAACCCTCAGCTTCGAGGCGCACGAGGGCGAGACACTGGCCATCGTGGGCGAATCCGGCTGCGGCAAGTCCACCTTCGCCAAGGTGCTGATGGGCCTTGAGACCGCCACCGGCGGCGAGATCCTCTTGTTCGACGAGAACATCCAGAACACGCCGATCCAGCAGCGCAACACCGATACGGTGTCCTCGGTGCAGATGGTGTTCCAGAATCCGTTCGACACGCTGAACCCCTCGATGACCGTGGGCCGCCAGATCATCCGCGCGCTCGAGATCTTCGGCGAGGGCAAGACCGATGCGGAACGGCGTGCAAGGATGCTGGAACTGCTCGATCTGGTGAAGCTGCCGCGCGCCTTCGCCGAGCGGATGCCGCGCCAGTTGTCGGGCGGGCAGAAGCAGCGCGTGGGCATCGCCCGCGCCTTCGCAGGGGGCGCCAAGATCGTGGTGGCCGATGAACCCGTCTCGGCGCTTGACGTGTCGGTGCAGGCCGCCGTCACCGACCTTCTGATGGAGATCCAGCGCAAGAACCGCACCACGCTGCTGTTCATCAGCCACGATCTGTCGGTTGTCCGCTACCTCTCGGACCGGGTGATGGTGATGTATCTGGGCCATGTGGTGGAAATCGGCTCGACAGATCAGGTCTTCTCGCCGCCCTACCACCCCTATACCGAGGCACTGCTGTCGGCGGTGCCGATCGCCGACACCCGGGTGCAGAAGAAGCGGATCGTGCTGGAAGGCGACATCCCGTCGGCGATGAACCCGCCGCCGGGCTGCCCGTTCCAGACCCGCTGCCGCTGGAAGAGCATGGTGCCGGGCGGGCTCTGCGACCGCGAGGTGCCGCCGATGCGCACGCTTGCCCCCGGCCACCAGATCAAGTGTCACCTGCCCGAGCCGGTCTTGAACGGGATGGAGCCGGTGATCAAGATCGCCGCCGAATAGCCCGCGGGCGGTGCCGGAAAACCCGACGCGCCGCTTGCGGTTTCCCCTTTTCGATCAATGCGTTGCGGGGCGTCCCTTACCCGCCGAGGATGGCCGCCACATAGGCCTGCGTCTCGTCGAAATCGGGGATGCCGCCGGTCTTGTCCACCGCCTTCGGCCCGGCATTGTAGGCCGCCAGCGCCAGCCGCCAGCTGCCGAAGCGGTCGTACATCATCCGCAGATAGCGCGCCCCGCCATCCAGGTTCGCCTTGGGGTCGTTGATGTCCACGCCCAGAAGCTTCGCCGTATCGGGCATCAGTTGCGCCAGCCCCACCGCGCCGCGATCCGACACGGCGCCCGTGTTCCAGTTGGATTCGCGTTCCACCAGCCGCAGGAACAGGTCTTCGGGCACCCCGTGGTTGCGCGCGCTGGTGCGGGCCAGTTCGTACCAGGGGCCGCGGTAGCTGCCGTTGTAGCGCGGCAGCACCCCGTCATCCTTCGATGTCTTGGGCTGCAAGCGGTCGGAAAATTCGTATTCGCGCGACAGCCGCGTATCGATGACCTTCAGTTGCGATCGGAACACCGCCAGGCGCGACGCGCCAACCGGCAGCGTGTCGGCCCCCGCGACCCCCGCCAGCAGCGCCAGCAGCGCCGCCCCCGTTCCGATGCGAACCCGGTTTCCTCTCATCGGCGCGTACTATAGCGAAAGCGGCGCGATGCGCCAGACCTCGCGCCCCGGCGCCATCATGGGTAACGATTTCCTAATTCCTTCCGGGTGAGGTAAGCAGGGTGACCACAAGGATTCGACGGAGAGGACGATGGCGGGATCAGTCAACAAGGTCATTCTGATCGGCAATCTGGGCCGCGACCCGGAGGTGCGCAGCTTTCCCAACGGTGGCAAGGTCTGCAACCTGCGCATCGCGACCTCGGAAACCTGGCGCGACCGCACCTCGGGCGAGCGCAAGGAACGCACGGAATGGCACTCGGTCGCCATCTTCAACGAGAACCTCGTGAAGATCGCCGAACAGTATCTGCGCAAGGGCTCGACCGTCTATATCGAAGGGCAGCTTGAAACCCGCAAGTGGCAGGACCAGTCGGGGGCCGACCGCTATACGACCGAGGTGGTGCTGCGCCCCTACCGGGGCGAACTGACGCTGCTGGGCGGGCGCGGCGAAGGCGGCGGCGGTGCCGACATGGGCGGCGGCTATGACAGCGGGCCCGCGGGCGGCGGCTATGGCGGGGCCGGCGGCGGCGGCTATGGCGGGGGCGGCAGCAGCGGCGGTGGGTCGTCGGGCGGCTTCGGCGGCGGTGGTGGCGGCCGCGGCGACATGGATGATGAAATCCCGTTCTGACCGGCGCGCCGGTTTCCGGCCCCGGGTGCGACACAGGGCGCGACGCCGGGGCCTTTGCCTTGCCGCGGCGCGCCCCTAGCGCCGCGTCAGCCGCAGCCAGATGCCGTCCCGCGCGCGCACCGTCAGATGCGCCACCGGCACCGGCACCCGGTCCTCGACCGGCGCCAGGTGGAAGGCCCGCAGGATCAGCGCCAGCAGAAGCGGCCCTTCGATCATCGCGAACCCCGCCCCGGGGCAGACCCGGGGGCCCGCCGAAAACGGCATCCAGCCGGTGCGTGCGGCGGCGCGCCCCGCCTCGGTCTGCCAGCGGCCGGGATCGAAGGCGTCGGGCGCGTCCCAGATCCGTTCATGCCGGTGCAGGTGCCAGGGGCTGAGCACGATCTGCGCCCCCCTCGGCACCCGCCGCCCGCGGAAGCGCACCGGGCAGCGCGCCGCGCGCACCATCATCGGCACCGGCGGATACAGCCGCAGCGTCTCGCGGAACACGTCGCGCGCCAGTTTCAGCCGCCCCAGGTCGGCAAAGCCGGGGCTGTCGCCCAGCCCCGCCGCCTCGTCCGCCAGCGCCGCCTGCAGGTCGGGATCGCCCGCCACGAGGTACAGCGCCCAGGCGAGCGCCGAGGCCGAAGTCTCGTGCCCCGCCAGGAAGAAGATCGCCACCTGGTCCACCATCTCGGCCGCGTCAAGCCGCGCGCCCGTCAGCGGGTCGGCGGTGGTCATGATCTTGGTGGCCAGATCGTCGGGCGCGGTGCCCGCCGCGATCTGGGCCGCGCGCGCCTCGGTCAGCCGGGCGATCAGCGCCCGGATCGCCTGCGCGCTGGCTCGCGTCTGGCGCCGGTGAAACCGCGGCAGCCAGCGCGGCAGCGGCACGAAGGCGGCAAGGTTCAGGATCGGCTGGGCCCGCTGATAGGCGCGGAACCGGGCAAAGACCTCGGCCGCCAGGGCATCGTCGATGGGAAGCGAAAAGAGCGTGCGGAAGATCACATCGGCCGCCGCATGGCTCATCGGCGCCTCGATCTCCTGCACGCCCGCATCCAGCCGCGCCACCGCCGCCTGCCCGGCGGCCAGCATCGCGGGAAATGTGTCGCGCAACCGCCCGCCCTCGAAGGCCGGGTCGATGATGCGGCGCTGGCGTTTCCAGGTCTCGCCGTTGGTCACGAAGACCGACTGGCCCAGCAGCGGCCGCAGCCCCTCGCCCACCCGGTCGGATTTCGGGAAATCGTCGGGCCGGGCGGTCAGCACCTCGTCGATCAGCGCGGGATCGTTGCACAGGAAGCTGCGGAAGAAGGGTGTGCGGAACTCGGCCATCCAGGCGCGGTAGAGCCGCGCGGGCTGGGCCGACAGGATGTCCTGCCGGAACAGCCGCAGATACCGCCAGAGCGAGACGCGATCGGGCCGCGCGGCGGGTTTGGGCGGGATCATGCGGCGCGGCTCGTGTAGCGCGAGTGCGCCCGCTCGATCCGGCTTTTCGACGGCGCGCGTCCGGCATAGCGCGCGCCCAGCGTGCGGGGCCCCGCGGTGATGCGGAAATAGTCGTAGTCGCCGGGCCGGTCGAAGGCGGACAGGTACTGGAAATGCAGCCGGAAGAACCGCCAGCGCAGCGCCCGCCAGGCCGCATTGCTCAGCGTCTGGCGGAAGGCGGCCGACATCACCAGCGGCCCGCGCTTGCCCGCAGGCGCCACGCCCGAGACCGCGACGGGATCGCAAAGCGCGAAGGACGCGCCATCCCCCGGCGCCGTCACATCCACCCAGGTCAGCCGGTCCGAGGCCGCAAGGCAGGCCAGATCGTCGCGCAACTGCCAGGCCGCGGGCAGGAAAGAGATCATCGGGATCACCTGCCCCAGCGTCAGGAAGGACAGCGCCGGGCCGCCCGGCGGCGCCTCGCGCAGCACGCCCGCCAGCACCGACACCGCCACCGGCGCGCCGGTCGAATGGCCGACCACCAGCACCTCGTCCAGGTCCTCGGTCAGCGCGGCCAGGATGCGCTGGCGGAAATAGTCCATGCGCTCGGCCAGATCGCGCGGCCAGGCCCCGCGCGCGCGGGCGGTGAAGGCGTAATCATGCATCAGGTAATGCGCGTAGAACCAGCCATCCAGCCGCCGGAATCCCTGCAACAGAAGGATGGCCGCCGCCATCCCCGGAATCGCCCCCCAGGGCAGGTTCGCAGCCAGCACGCCGCCCACCGCCAGCGCCAGCGCCAGTTGTCCCAGAAGCACCACCACCGGGTAGAACGCGGCCAGCATCGGCCCCTTGCGCAGCCGCATCAGCCGCCAGAGCGCGCCTGACCCCATGTAGATCCAGGCGGTACGCAGAAGCTGCCCGTAGGTCGCCAGCACCCCCTGCGCCATCGAGGCCTTCACGATGTCGGCCCAGACCAGCATCTCGACCGCGGTCTCGACTGCGGCGCCCTCGATCTCGGCCCGCACGCGCCAGCCGTGGCGCCCGGCCTCGTCCAGCGGCGACAGGGTCAGCGCATAGCCCGAAATCGCCGCCTGCCGGGCCCCCTCGCGGCGGTACATCTCGCGGTAGCGGCGGGCGGGCACGGGATCGTACCCGGGGATGTAGAACACCCGCCGCCGCGCCACCTGCCCTGCTGCCGTTGTCCGCGTGTCATCCATGGGCCCAACCTTGGCAGGAAATCCGCCAGAAATACAGGCTTACCCCAACGACGAGAGGCCGGGGAAATGTTCCAGCAGCCAGTAGGAGAAGCTGGAGAAGCCCCCCGTCAGCATCAGAAGCCCGATGGTCCACAGCAGCAGGCCCATGATCCGCTCGATCCGGTCCATCCGCGCCTTCATCCAGCGCAAAAGCCCCGCAAGCCGCGGGAAGAAGGCCGCCACCGCCAGGAAGGGCAGCCCCAGCCCCAGCGCATAGACCGCCAGCAACAGCGTGCCGCGCGTCAGGCTGGCCTGGTTGGCCGCCAGCGACAGGATCGCGCCCAGTTGCGGGCCGATGCAGGGCGTCCAGCCGAAGGCGAAGGCCAGCCCCAGCACATAGGCGCCAAAGACCGAGCCGCCCCGGTCGCCCGCGTCAAGTCGCGCCTCGCGGTTCAGGAAGGGGATGGTGATGACGCCCAGGAAATGCGCGCCGAACACCATCACGATGACCCCCGAGGCGGTGGCGAAGGCCTGCGAATTCTTCAGGAAGAAAGCCCCGAAGGCCGAGGCGGTGAAGCCCAGGAACAGGAACACCGTCGAAAGCCCCAGCACGAACCCCAGCGCGGGCACCAGGGGCGAGCGGCGCTGGCCGCCCGTGCCCGACAGTTCCGCCATGCTGATCCCCGACATGAAGGCCAGATAGGGCGGCACGATGGGCAGGACGCAGGGGCTGAGGAACGACAAGACCCCCGCCACCAGCGCGATGAACATCGCGGGCAGCAGCCCCGCGTCGATCAGGTTCAATCCGAACATGGGCACCTCTCTGACGCCGCATAGCGGATTTTCCGGCCCCCGTCACCCGCTGCCGCGTCACATCGACGTGGACGCGGGCGCGCGCCCGTCCTATCAGGCGGCATGGACGAAGATGCCGCAGACTGGGATGACGAAGTGGATGCCTCGGGGCTGATCTGCCCCCTGCCCGTGCTGAAGGCCCGCAAGCGCCTGCTGGCGCTGCCGCCCGGCGCGGTGCTGCGGCTGATCGCGACCGATCCCGCCAGCATCGTCGACGTGCCGCATTTCTGCGCCCAGTCCGGCCACGCCCTGCTGGACCAGGCCGAAGACGGGCCGCGCCACATCTTCCGCATCCGCCGGGGCTGAAACGCAAACCGCCGGGGCCTTGCGGTCCCGGCGGTTCGGTTTCAGGGGGCTGTCGCTCAGCGGCCGAGCGCCCACCAGCCCCGCTTCTTGCTCTTGGCCTCGCCCTCGGGCTCGGCCGCGGGGGCCGGCTGCACCTCGGGGCTGGGCGCGGGTTGCAGCGCATCGCCCAGCGTCACGGCGTCATCGGCCCTGGCCACCGCCAGCGGGGCCGCGGGTTCTGCGACAGGCGCAGGTGCGGGCGCGGCCTCGACCGGTGCCGCTTCGGCGAACGGCTCTGCGACCTGTTCTGCCACCTGTTCTGCGGCCGGGGCCTCGGCGGTCTCTGCCTCGGCCTTGGGCTTGCGGCGGCTGCGCGGCTTGCGGGCGGGTTTCGCCTCGGCCTCGGGCGCAGCCTCTGGCGCGGCTTCCACCACCGCTTCGGGCACGGCCTCGGCGGCCTCGGCCGGGGCGTCGCCGCCCTCGGTGCCGACCTTGGGCTTGCGGCTGCGGGTGCGGCGGCGGGCCGGTTTCGCAGCGGCGTCGGCCTCGGCGGCAGGCGCGGCCGCGTCCGTCACGGCTTCCGCCGCGGCGTCGGATGCGGCCTCGGCCGGGGCGGGCGCGGCCTCGTCGGCCTCGTCGTCGCCCTCGCCCTCGCCCTCGTCGTCACCGCCCTGCGCCTCGGCGCCGGCCGCGCCCTGCGCCCCATTGCCCTTCCGCCGCCGCCGACGGCGCCGCTTCTTCTTGGGGCCGTTCGGGGATTCGGCGGCGGCAGGCTCGGCCGGGGCCTGAACCTCGGCGGCCTCTTCCACCTCGTCCTCTTCGACCTCGATCTCGTCTTCCTCGACCAGATCGTCCATCACCGACGTGTCGATCGAGACCACCTGCGGCGGCTCGGGCACCACGCGGGTGGCGGTCTTGAACTTCTCGATCACGAAATCGGGCGAGATCAGGCTGGGGTCGGCCTCGATGCGGATCGACATGCCGTAGCGCTGCTCGATCTGGGCCACATGCTCGCGCTTCTGGTTCATCAGGAAGTTCACGATCGCGACCGGCGCCTTCAGCAGCACCTCGCGCGAGCGCTTGCGCGTGCCCTCTTCCTCGAGCTGGCGCAGGATCGACAGCGCAAGGCTGTCATCCGACCGGATGAGGCCCGTGCCATGGCAATGCGGGCAGGGCGCGGTCGTCGCCTCCAGCATCCCCGGACGCAGGCGCTGGCGGCTCATCTCCAGCAGCCCGAAGCCCGAGATCCGGCCCACCTGGATGCGGGCGCGGTCGGTTTTCAGCTTGTCCTTCAGGCGCTTTTCAACCGCAAGGTTGTTGCGCCGCTCTTCCATGTCGATGAAGTCGATGACGATCAGCCCGGCCAGGTCGCGCAGGCGCAACTGGCGGGCGATTTCCTCGGCCGCTTCGATGTTGGTCTTGAGCGCGGTCTCCTCGATCGAGCCTTCCTTGGTGGCCCGCCCCGAGTTCACGTCGATCGCCACCAGCGCCTCGGTGACGCCGATCACGATGTACCCGCCGGATTTCAGCTGGACCACCGGGTTGAACATGGCCGACAGGTAGCTTTCCACCTGATAGCGCGCGAACAGCGGCATCTGATCGGTGTAGGGCTGCACCACCTTGGCGTGGCTGGGCATGATCATCTTCATGAAATCCTTGGCGGTGCGGTAGCCCGCGTCGCCTTCCACCAGGATTTCCTCGATCTCGCGGCTGTAGAGGTCGCGGATCGAACGCTTGATCAGGTTGCCTTCCTCGTAGATCGGGGCGGGCGCGATGGATTTCAGCGTCAGGTCGCGGATCTGTTCCCACAGCCGCATCAGGTATTCGTAGTCGCGCTTGATCTCGGCCTTGGTGCGCTTGGCGCCCGCGGTGCGGATGATGAGCCCGGCGCCTTCCGGCACCTCGATCTCGCTGGCGATTTCCTTCAGCTTCTTGCGGTCGGCGGCCTGGGTGATCTTGCGACTGATCCCGCCCCCGCGCGCGGTGTTCGGCATCAGCACGCAGTAGCGGCCTGCCAGCGACAGATAGGTCGTCAGCGCCGCGCCCTTGTTGCCGCGTTCTTCCTTCACCACCTGGACCAGCATGATCTGCCGGACCTTGATGACTTCCTGGATCTTGTAGCGGCGGGGCCGCGGCTTGCGCGGCTGGCGGATTTCCTCGGCCACGTCCTCTTCGGCGATCGATTCGATCTCGTCATCGGTGTCCGAGGCGTGATCCACCGCGCGGTAGCGCCGCTCGCGGCGTTCCTCGCCCGCATCATCGGCGGCCGCGTCATGGCCGTGGTCATGGCCGTGATCGTGGTCATGGCCGGCTGCGTCCGGCGCGGCGTCGGGCGCAGCGCCTTCGACGGCCGCCGGGGCGGCATCGTACAGCGCATCCGCGCCGCGATCCTCGCCCAGATCGACAACCTCCATGCTGTCGACCTCCTGGTTCAGCACGGCATCGTTGTCGGCGGCCTCTTCGGCCTGCGCCTTGGACCTGCCGCGCCCGCCGTCGCGGCGCGGACGCTCGCGGCCCTCGTCATCTTCCATCGCGCGGGCATAGGCGCGCTCTTCTTCCAACAGCGCCCGGCGGTCGGCGACCGGGATCTGGTAGTAGTCGGGATGGATTTCCGAGAAGGCAAGGAAGCCGTGACGGTTCCCGCCGTAATCGACGAAGGCCGCCTGAAGCGAAGGTTCTACCCGCGTGACCTTGGCGAGGTAGATGTTGCCGGCGAGTTGCCGCTTGTTGACGGTTTCAAAATCGAACTCCTCGACCTTGTTTCCGTCCACGACCACGACCCGGGTTTCCTCCGGGTGGGTGGCATCGATAAGCATCTTGGTTGACATGGGATTCCATTGCGCCTGCCCGGCGGCAGGCCCGCGCGGACGGATCCGGGCGGGCGGCTGACGGATGACAGGCGGCTTGTTCGGGCGTGGTGCTGCGCGGATGAGAGGCACGAAGTGACGCCGGGCTGCCCATTCGGGCGTCCCACACGCGGCTCCGGCAGATCAGTGCAGTCCATCGCGGTTGTTCCAGGGCGCCGCAGGCGGCACCCGTCCTATCAGCCCGCACCGTTACCGACCGGTCGGGCAATCTCTGGCCTTGCGGCCTCTCGACCGATGGACGCGGCTGCCGGGGCAACATGCCCCCCGCCCGGGTCCACGGCGAAACTGACGCGGCGGGTCCTGTTCGGCAACATAGACCCCCGTCTGGTGACATTAGCGGGTGGGTTGTGCAAAAGACAATGGGGATTCGTCGGCGCCAATCGGCGCGGCGTCATCCGCCGGGCAGCACAAGTTCTGCCGCCACCACCAGAGCGGCGACACCCAGCAGGGTTGCCACCGGCAACAGGTAGATCGGCAACCGCTGAACAAAGCCCTTGCGCCGGAAGCATTTGCCGCAGATTGGCGAAAACAGGCGCGTGTCGTGCCCGCAATTGCGGCACCGGACGCCGCGCAAATCCCAAAGTCGGATCATTCAAGCGCCCCGGATCGGTTCAAGAAATCGTCCCAATGTCATCACTCAAATCGGTTCGGGGTCAGAGTCTACGGGGTTTTGCGCGGATGTCCACCACCGCGCCCCGCAGCCGGGCGGGCCCGCGCCGGGGGCCTGGCCCCGACGCGATTCGCCCTGGAGTTGTATCGCCGGCCAGACTGCGCCGCCGACGTCGACCCCGCGCGCCTCAGACGTAATCCGCTCGGCTCAGCCCGTACTTCGCCATCTTCTCGTTCAGCGTCCGCCGCGGCAGGCACAGCTCCTCCATCACCGCGACGATCGAGCCCTTGTGGCGCCGCATCGTGTTGTCGATCAGCATTCGTTCAAAGGCATCCACATAGTCCTTCAGCGGCTTGCCCTCGGTGGTCAGCGCGGGCGCCGCGGCCTCGTTGTCGGCCATCAGCAGCGAGGCGATGGTTCCGGTGCCGCGGCGGTTCTGCAGCACCGCGCGTTCGGCGATGTTCACCAGTTGGCGCACGTTGCCGGGCCAGGGCGCCTGCAGAAGCTGGGCGGCCTCCTGCGCGGTCAGTTGCGGCGCCTCGCAGCCGTATTCCTCGGCGAACTGTTCGGTCATCCGGGTGAAGAGCGTCAGGATGTCCTCGCCGCGGGTGCGCAGGGGGGGCAACTGGATCTTCAGCGCAGCCAGCCGGTAGTAGAGGTCGGGCCGCAGCGTCTCTTCCAGCGTGCGGTCGGGCGCGTGTTCGTTGCAGATGGCGATGATGCGGGTTTCGGGCGGGGTGCCCTGCTCGTTGATCTGGGTCAGCAGGCGGGCCTGCAACCCCTGGCTCAGCGCCTCGATATCCTCAAGGCACAGCGTGCCGCCGCGCGCCTCTTCCACCAGCGGCAGGCCGCCGCCCTCTTCCGCCGGGCCGAACAGCCGCTGCGCCAGCGTGTCTTCGGAAAAGGCCGCGCAAGAGATCGTCACGAACTTGCGCCCCGCGCGCGGGCCCACCGCATGCAGCGCATGGGCCACCAGCGTCTTGCCGGTGCCGGTCTCGCCGTCGATCAGCACATGTCCGTCGGCCTGCCCAAGATCAAGGATATCCTCGCGCAGCCGCTCCATCACCGCCGAGGTGCCGATCAGCTTGCGCATCAGCACCGTGCCGTCGCTCAGTTCGCGGCGCAGCGCGCGGTTGTCCAGCGTCAGCCGCCGCGCCTGCGTCGCGCGCTTGGCCAGTTCGGTCATCCGGTCGGGATTGAAGGGCTTTTCCAGAAAGTCATAGGCGCCAAGCCGCATCGCCTCGACCGCCATCGGCACGTCGCCATGCCCGGTGATCATGATGACCGGCAGAGTGGAATCCATGCTCATCAGCCGCTTGAGGAAGGTCATGCCGTCCATCCCCGGCATCCGGATGTCGGACACCACGACGCCCGGATATTCCGCGCCGATCACCTTCAGCGCATCCTCGGCGCTGCCGAAGGCCTCGGTGTCGAACCCCGACAGTGCCAGCCACTGGCTGATCGACTGCCGCATGTCCTGTTCGTCGTCGACGATCGCAACCTTCATCGCCCGCGCCATTCAGAACCTCACTCTGCTGCTTCGACTTCCTTGGTCAGGATGGGAAGCTGAACCTCGAACACCGCGCCGCCGCCTTCGGCATTGTGGGCCGTCAGCCGCCCGCCCAAGTCCTTGACGATGCCGGAAGAGATGGCAAGCCCCAGCCCCACGCCCTCGCCGGGCTTCTTGGTGGTGTAGAACGGCTCGAAAAGCTGTTCGAGATTCTCGATCCCGTGGCCGTTGTCGCGCACCGTCAGCGTGGCCGTCTCGCCCGCCGACAGCAGGATGTCGATCTGCGGCTGGGCCACCTGCTTGGTGGCATCAAGCGCGTTGCGCAGCAGGTTGATGATGACCTGTTCAAACCGGATGCGGTCGGCCATCACCATCACCGGCGCGCGCGGCAGGGCGCGGGTGATCTTGACCGCGCGGGTCTTCAGTTGCGGCTCCATCATCGACAAAGCCGTTGAAACACAATGCCTTGCGTCCACCGGCTCGAACGATTGGCCGCCCTTGCGGGCATAGGACTTCAGTTGCCGGGTGATCGCGCCCATGCGGTCGATCAGGTCGTCGATCCGCTGGAAGGACGACAGCGCCTCTTCCACGCGCTTGCGCTGCAACAGAAGCCGCGCGCCCGCCAGATAGGTCTTCATCGCCGCCAGCGGCTGGTTCAGTTCGTGGCTGACGGCAGCGGCCATCTCGCCCAGCGCGGCCAGTTTCGAGGATTGCGCCAGCGTCTGTTCGGCCACGGCCAGGTCTTTCTGCACCTTCTCGCGCTCGGCGATTTCCCGCTGCAAACGGACGTTCAACTGGCGAAGCTCCGCCGACTCGCGCTGGAACAGCGCCGACTGCGACAGCGCCCGGCGCGACAGGATGTAGAAGGTCAGCGCCAGCAGGATGGCAAAGCCCATGATCTCCAGCGCCAGCACCGCGTTCACCTGCTCGCGGATCGAATCGTAGCGGGTGAACGAGGTCAGCTTCCAGCCCCGGAACGGGATGGCGGCGGTGTTCTTCATCACCGCCAGACCGCGCAGATAGGCGTCGGGCCGGTTGCGCGCCCAGTCCGAAGTGACGTTCCACGCCCGTTCGATGGCCGAGGGCGCATCGCGCACCGCCAGCGCCTCTTTCAGCGGCAGCCCGCGCCAGCGCGGCTCGGTCGACAGGATGATCTGCCCCTCGCTGTCGGTGGCCACCACCGCGTCGGAAAAGCCCGCCCAGCTGCGTTCGTACTTGCTCAGGTCCACCTCGACCACGATGACGCCGATGGTGGCGTTGTTCTGCGTCATGCTGCGGGAATAGGTGAACTCGAACCCGCCGGCATCGCGCGGGTTCACCGTGAAGACCGAATCCTTGGACCGCTGCGCCTCGAGAAAGGCGGGCGCGCCCTTCAGGTTCACGCCGATCCGATTGCGGTCGGTCGCCGCCACCACCCGCCCGTCGGCATCCAGCAGAAGGATCGAGGCCGCGCCGATCTCCGATTGCAGCGAGATCAGCCGCGCCGAGGTATTGGTGAAATCGGTCGAGCTCAGCGCGTCGATCAGTTCGGGGTCGCGCGACAGCAGAAGCGGCACCACCGAGGTGCGCTGCAACTCGCTCATCACGTTGCCGGAATAAAGCGCAAGCCGCAGGATGGCCCGGTTGCGCGTGGTCTCGGTAAAGCGCGCGGTCAGCACGTCGTTGGTCATCCAGACCACGGCGATGCCCAGAAGCACCAGCGCCGATACGACGATCCGCACCACCCAGCGCGCGCGGCGGGTGGAATCACGGGGCGGGTCATCCAGGGTGGAGGCTGCAGTCATCCTGTCAATCTACGCGCCGCGCCCCCCCGCCTCAAGCCGCGCGGGTCAGGCCGCGACAAAGGCCCCGGCGAGCGAGCGGAAAAGCACCGAACCGTCGGTGCCCCCCTGATCGGCCGACACGCAGCGTTCTGGGTGCGGCATCATGCCCAGCACCCGGCGGTTGTCCGACAGGACGCCCGCGATGTCGCCCGCCGAGCCGTTGGGGTTGTCCAGGTAGCGGAAGGCCACGCGGTCTTCCGCCTCAAGCCGCGCAACCAGCGCGGCATCGGCGGTATAGTTGCCGTCATGATGCGCGATCGGCACCGCGATGGCGGCCCCCTTGGCCCAGCCCGCGGTATAGGCGCTGTCGGCGGTCGCCACGCTCAGGCCCACGGTGCGGCAGACGAACTTCAGCCCCGCGTTGCGCATCAGCGCGCCGGGCAGCAGGCCCATCTCGGTCAGCACCTGAAAGCCGTTGCAGATCCCCAGCACATAGCCGCCGCGCCCGGCATGGGCCACCACCGCCGCCGCGATGGGCGAACGCGCGGCGATGGCGCCGCAGCGCAGATAGTCGCCGAAGCTGAAGCCGCCGGGAATGCCCACCACATCGGTGCCCGCGGGCAGCGCGGTGTCCTTGTGCCAGACCCGTGCCACCTCGAACCCTGCGGCGGCAAAGCCATCGGCCAGGTCGCGGTCGCAGTTCGAGCCCGGAAAGGTGATGACGGCGGCTTTCATGGCGCGGCGCTCCTTCGGTTGGGGATGCGTTCCCCTAGCGCAAAGCGGCCCCGCGTTCCAGCGCCGCGCCGCCGTGCGCACGAATTTTCTGCGAAAATTCGGGACCGGCGGCGGGCCGTCAGGCGGTCAGGTCGGTGATGACGGCCACGCCCGGCGGGGTCGGGCCGTCAAAGGCCGCAAGTTCGGCCGAGGCCGCCGACAACGCGACCCGCCGCGCGACCAGCGGCGCAAGGTCGACCCGGCCGGTGGCCAGCAGCGAAAAGAGGCCGGGATAGCGCCAGCCGGGCATGCCGCGGGTGCCGTAAAGCGCAAGCTGGCCGGAATAGACCAGATCCATCGGCAGGCGCATGGTCGTGTGCGCGCCCGCGGGCATCCCGATCTGCACCATCCGCCCCCGCTTGCGCAGGCTGCGCAGCGCCGCGACGGTGGTGGTCTCGATCCCCAGCGCCTCGATCGCCACATCGGCGCCGCCGCCGGTCAGCGCGCGCACCGCCTCGGCCGCGTCGCCCTCGGCCGCATTCACCACCGCATCGGCGCCAAGCGCCGTGGCATAGGCAAGCTTTTCGGCCACCACATCCACCATTGCCACCCGCGCGCCCATCGCCCGGCCCAGGATCAGCGCCGACAGGCCCACGCCCCCTGCCCCGTGCACCACCAGCCATTCGCCCGGCGCCAGCGCTGCGCGGTCGGTCAGCGCGTGCCAGGCGGTCGTGACGCGGCAGCCCATCGCGGCGGCCACGGCCGGGTCCATCCCTTCGGGCAGGCGGGCGAGGTTGGCATCGGCATGGGGCACGGCCACGAATTCCGCGAAGGCGCCGGGGGCGTTGAAGCCGGGCAGCACCTGCGTGCGGCAGATCGTCTGGTGCCCCGCGCGGCAATCCGGGCAGGCCCCGCAGGCCAGGATGAAGGGCGCGATCACCCGGTCACCCACCCGCCAGCCGGTAACCAGCGGCCCCACCGCCTCGACCACGCCGCAGTATTCATGGCCCGGGACATGCGGCAGATCCACCGGATCGGCGCCCGACCAGGCGTGCCAGTCGCTGCGGCAGATGCCGCAGGCCAGCACCCTGAGCACCACGCCATCGCGCGGGCAGGCCGGGTCCGCGACCGCGCCGATCTCCAGCGGGGCGCGAAAGCCGGTCAGCCGCGCGGCGCGCATCTCAGGCGATCTCGACGGTGTATTTCTCGATCACGGTATTGGCCAGCAGCCGCTCGCACATCGCGCGCACCTCGGCCTCGGCGGCGGCGCGGTCGGTGGCGGTCAGATCCAGTTCGATCACCTTGCCCTGCCGCACGGCCTCGACGCCGGAAAAGCCCAGCGTGCCAAGCGCGTGGCGCACCGCCTCGCCCTGCGGATCGAGGACGCCATCCTTCAGCATGACATGGACGCGGGCTTTCATCGCGGGGCCTTTCAGTTGATCAGGGTCGGTTTGCCGGTGACAGAGACATTGGCGGGCAGCACGCCAAGGCGGCGGGCCAGTTCGGTATAGGCATCGGTCTGCCCGGCCAGTTCCTTCGGCTGGTCGTCGGCGCCGGGCACGCGCAGATCCCACAGGCGGCAGCTGTCGGGGCTGATCTCGTCGGCCACGATCAGGCGCTGATAGTCGCCTTCCCAGATCCGGCCGATCTCGATGCTGAAATCGGCCAGCCGGATGCCGACCCCCATCATCACGCCCGACATGAAGTCGTTCACCCGCAGCGCCAGCGCCACCATGTCATCCAGATCCTGCTGGCTGGCCCAGCCGAAGGCAATGATATGTTCCTCGGTCACCAGCGGATCGCCCAGCCGTTCGTCCTTGAAGTAGAACTCGACGATCGGGCGGGGCAGCGCGGTGCCTTCGGGAATGCCAAGCCGGCTTGCCAGCGGCCCGGCGGAATAGTTGCGCACCACGACCTCCAGCGGCACGATCTCGACCGCGCGGATCAGCTGTTCGCGCATGTTGATGCGGCGGATGAAATGGGTCGGAACGCCGATCGCGTTCAGCCCGGTCATGAAGAATTCCGACAGGCGGTTGTTCAGCACGCCCTTGCCTTCGACCACGTCCTTGCGCTCGGTGCTGTAGGCGGCGGCGGCATCGTCCTTGAAGTACTGCACAAGGGTGCCCGGCTCGGGGCCCTCGTACAGGATCTTGGCCTTGCCCTCGTAGATCTTCTTGCGCCGCGCCATGTCAACTCCAAGTGGCGCGCGCCCCGGCAGGGCGCCCGCTTCGCCCCCGCTATAGGCCAACGCGCAGGTTGTCGCAAGGCGAAGCCGGACCTTGCGCAAGGCGCCCGCCGGACCCACATCTGTCACAGGATCACGAAGCCGAGAGGGCAAGGATGAGCACCTTCGACGACCGCGAGAACGCTTTCGAGACGAAATTCGCGCATGATGCCGACCTCAGGTTCAAGGCCGAGGCGCGCGCCAACAAGCTTCTGGGGCTTTGGGCCGCGGGCCTTCTGGGCAAGTCGGGGCCCGAGGCGGATGACTATGCGATGGGGGTCGTGCGGGCCGACTTCGCCGAGGCCGGGGACGAGGACGTGATCCGCCATGTCGCGGCCGATCTGGCGGGCAAGGCCGATGTCGCGGCGATCCGCGCCAAGCGCGCGGAATGTCTGGCCACCGCCAAGCATCAACTGGCCTCCGGGGGCTGAGGCCCCCGCCCGCCCCGGCCCGGCGCGCGGGTGCAGCCCCCCGGCGCCCGCGCGAACTTGTGCCGCGCCGCATGATCTTCATGCAGATTGCGCAATTGCCAGCCGGGCACGACCGTGCGAGACCACGGGGCGCGCGCGGGCCCTCCGGCCCGCGGCTTTCCCAGCCTGAAGGGGCCCCGATGAGCGACCTGCTTTCCACCCTGCTCGCCAGCCGCGACTGGCTGATGGCCGATGGCGCGACCGGCACCAACCTGTTCAACATGGGCCTTGGCTCGGGCGAGCCGCCCGAACTGTGGAACACCGACCAGCCCGACAACATCCGCGCGCTTTACCGCGGCGCGGTGAACGCGGGCAGCGACCTGTTCCTGACCAATTCCTTCGGCGCCAATGCCGCCCGGCTGAAGCTGCACGGCGCGCAATCGCGCGCGCATGAGCTGAACCGCGTCGCGGCCGAACTCGGGCGCGAGATCGCCGATGCCGCCGGCCGGCCGGTGGTGGTGGCGGGCTCGATGGGCCCCACGGGCGAGATCATGGCGCCGATGGGGGCGCTGACGCATGAACTGGCGGTGGAGATCTTCCACGAACAGGCCGAGGGGCTGAAGGCCGGGGGCGCCGACGTGCTCTGGGTCGAGACGATCTCGGCCGCCGAGGAATTCCGCGCCGCGGCCGAAGCGGCGCGGCTGGTCGGCATGCCCTGGTGCGGCACCATGAGCTTCGACACCGCAGGGCGCACCATGATGGGCATCACCTCGGCCACGCTGGCCGATCTGGTGGAAAAGCTGCCGAACCCGCCGATCGCCTTTGGCGCCAATTGCGGCGTGGGGGCCTCGGATCTGATGCGGACGCTTCTGGGCTTCTTCGCGCAGGGCACCGAACGGCCGATCATCGCCAAGGGCAACGCGGGCATCCCCAAGTACCACGACGGCCACATCCACTATGACGGCACGCCGGAGCTGATGGCCGAATATGCCGTGCTGGCGCGCGACGCGGGCGCGCGCATCATCGGCGGCTGCTGCGGCACCATGCCCGAACACCTGCGGGCGATGAAGGCCGCGCTGGAGCAGCGCCCGAAAGGCCCGCGGCCCACGCTGGAACAGATCGCGGCGACGCTGGGCGCGTTTTCCTCGGCCTCGGACGGCACCGGCGACGAGGCGGGCGGCGCGCGGCGCGAACGCCGCCGGCGGGGCTGAGCGCCCCGCCCGGCCCGGCGGCGGGCGGCCTAGCCGATCAGCCGTGCATGTTCCTGCAAGGCAAAGCGGTCGGTCATGCCCGCCACATAGTCGCAGACCACGCGCGCCAGCGCCGCCTCCCCCCGCGCGCGCGACACGTCGCTTTGCCATTCGGGCGGCAGCAGCGCGGGGTTGCGCAGGAACAGCGGAAAGAGATCGTCCACCACCTGCGTGACGGTCTCGCGCACCGCGACGACCGAAGGGGCGCGGTACATCCGGGTGAAGAGGAAGCTCTTGATCGTCTTCAGTTCCTGATAGAGCGGCTTGGAAAACCGGATGATCGTGGTGCCCATCGCCCGGATCTCCTCGGCGCTCCTGGGCTGCGCGGCCTCCAGCCGCTGGCGCGCCACTGCGATCACGTCCTCGACCATCACCCCGAACACCCGCCGCAGCGCCTCGTGGCGCCGCCGCATCCGGTCGAGCCCGGGATAAAGCCGGTCCACCTCGGCGAAGGCGGGGCCGGTCAGCGGCAGTTCCATCAGGTCGGCCTCGGTAAAGAGCCCCGAGCGCAGCCCGTCATGCAGGTCGTGATGGTTGTAGGCCACGTCATCGGCCACCGCCGCCACCTGCGCCTCGGCGCTGGCATGGGTCGCGAGTTCCAGATCGAAGCCCGCGTTCACTTCGGCCAGCGCCTGCGGATAGGGCGCCTCGACCGGGCCGTTGTGCTTGGCGATGCCCTCCAGCGTTTCCCAGGTCAGGTTCAGCCCGTCGAAATCGGCGTAATGGCGTTCGAGGCTGGTCACGATGCGCAGCGCCTGCGCGTTGTGGTCGAAGCCGCCATAGGGCGCCATCAGCCGCTCCATCGCATCCTCGCCGGTATGGCCGAAGGGCGTGTGGCCCAGGTCATGCGCCAGCGCCACCGCCTCGGCCAGATCGGTATCGAGCCCCAGCACCCCCGCGATGGTGCGCGCGACCTGCGCCACCTCGATCGTGTGGGTCAGCCTTGTGCGGTAATAGTCGCCCTCGTGCTCGACGAAGACCTGGGTCTTGTGCTTCAGCCGCCGGAAGGCCGAGGAATGGATGATCCGGTCGCGGTCGCGCTGGAACGCGGTGCGGAAGGTGGAATACTGTTCACTGACCCGCCGGCCCCGGCTCTGGTCGGGGTGGCAGGCAAAGGGGGCGCGCATGGGTCTGCCTGTTCTTGTCGTCCTGTCCCGCGAAGCCTATATGGGATCAGCGTTCCGAAGGATACGGTGTTTCCCATGAACCTGACCCTGCCGCCAAAGGTCACAGATCGCGCCTTCGCGCGCCTGGCCGAGATCGCCGCCGCCACGGGCGAGCGGCTGCCGCTGCGCATTGCGGTCGAGGGAGGGGGCTGTTCGGGCTTTCAATACGACATCCGGCTCGATGCCCCGCAACCGGGCGATCTGGTGCTGGAAAAGGATGGGCAGGCGGTGGTGGTGGACGAGGTCTCGCTGCCGTTTCTGACTAATGCGGTGATCGACTACACCGAGGAACTGATCGGCGCCCGCTTCGTGATCGAAAACCCCAACGCCACCTCGTCCTGCGGCTGCGGCACGTCCTTCTCGGTCTGACGCGGCGCAACGGGGGCTGAGTCCCGGGGGCTCTGCCCCCGGACCCCCGGGATACTTGATGACAGAAAATGCAGGCGGGCGGGTCGTTTGCGGCCCCGGTTGCAAAAGGCGCCCCCGCGGCCTTAGATGCCGCAAAGGGAGACGCCGATGAAAATTGCCACGTTCAACATCAACGGCGTGAAGGCCCGGATCGAGGCGCTGACGGCCTGGCTGGCCGAGGCGACGCCCGATGTGGCGCTGTTGCAGGAGATCAAGTCGGTCGACGAGGGGTTTCCGCGCGCCGAGCTGGAGGATCTGGGCTACCAGGTGGAAACGCATGGCCAGAAGGGGTTCAACGGCGTCGCGATCCTGTCGCGGCTGCGGCTGGAGGATGTGACGCGCGGCCTGCCGGGCGATGCGGAGGACGTGCAGGCGCGCTGGATCGAGGCGACGGTGACGGGGCGGCGCGCGGTCAGGCTGTGCGGGCTTTACCTGCCCAACGGCAATCCCGCGCCGGGGCCGAAGTTCGACTACAAGCTGGCCTGGATGGAGCGGATGCAGGCCCGCGCCGCGGCCTTGCTTGCGACCGAGGAGCCGGTGGTCTTCGCGGGCGACTACAACGTGATCCCCACCCCGCGCGATGCCGCCCATCCCGAGCAATGGGTGGAAGACGCGCTTTATCGCCCCGAGACCCGCGCGGCCTTCCGTCGGCTCTGTGCCCTGGGGCTGACCGATGCGATCCGCATGCGCCACCCCGAGGCCGCCCTTTACACCTTCTGGGATTACCAGGGCCTGTCCTGGGAACGCAACAACGGCATCCGCATCGACCACCTGCTGTTGAGCCCGCAGGCGGCCGACCTGATGACCGATTGCGGGATCGACAGCCAGGTGCGCGGCGGCGCCAAGCCATCGGATCATGTGCCCGTCTGGATCGAACTGGACGCCTGAGGCGCGCGGCCGCGGCACGATTTCCCGGCCGGGGCAGGCTTTCCCTGCTTGCCGCGGGGCGTCGCATCTGGCAGCTAGGCCGCAGGTTTCGCGGCGGGTGCCGATGCGCCCGCCCTGCCGGACCGCCCTGCCCCGGGGCCGGTCGATGCGCCGACCGATTTCCACCGTCCCGCGGGGGGCCTGCGCGGGGAAAGCCAACTGCTGGAGTTGCCATGACCGACCGCATTGCCCTTGTGACCGGCGCCTCTCGGGGCCTGGGGTTCGCGCTGGCCGAAACGCTGGGGCGCCAGGGCTGGCATGTGGTGGCGGTGGCGCGGACCGTGGGCGGGCTCGAGGAGCTGGACGACCGGATCCAGGCGACGGGGGGGCACGCCACGCTGGCACCGATGGACGTGACGGTGGTCGACGCCATGCGCCAGCTTGGCCGCAGCATTTATGATCGCTGGGGCAAGGTCGACCTCTGGCTGCACCCGGCCATCCATGCCGCGCCGCTGAGCCCGGCGGGGCATATCGACGCCAAGGATCTGGCGAAATCGGTCGCAACCAACGTGACGGCCACCGCCACCCTGATCCAGATGATCGAGCCGCTGCTGCGCGCCGCGCCGCGCGGCACCGCGGTGGTCTATGACGATCCGCGCGCGGGCCAGCCGTTCTTCGGCGCCTATGGCGCGACCAAGGCCGCGCAGATCGCGCTGGTCAACAGCTGGCGGACGGAAAGCGTGAACGTGGGCCCGCGCGTGGTGGTGCAGACGCCCGCGCCGATGCCCACCGCGACGCGCGCGCGCTTCTTCCCGGGCGAGGACCGCAGCCGTCTGGCCAGTCCGCAGGCCGAGGCCGCGCGGCTTCTGGCGCTGCTCTAGCCTGCGCGCGCGGCGGCGGGGCCAAGGGCGGCAGCCCCCCGAGCCTTGTTCGCGCCGCCCCGCTCGACTAAGCAGGACGCCAGAAGAGGGGCCGGGAATGCGCATATTGATCACGAACGACGACGGCATCAACGCGCCGGGGCTTGCGGTGCTTCAGGCCATCGCGGACGAGGTGGCGGGCCCGGGCGGCGAGGTCTGGACCGTCGCGCCCGCCTTCGAGCAGTCGGGCGTGGGCCATTGCATCAGCTACACCCATCCGATGATGATCGCCGAACTGGGCCCGCGCCGCTTTGCGGCCGAGGGTTCGCCCGCCGATTGCGTGCTGGCCGGGCTTTACGACGTGCTGGCCGGGCGGCGGCCGGATCTGGTGCTGTCGGGGGTGAACCGGGGCAACAACGCGGGCGAGAACACGCTGTATTCCGGCACCATCGGCGGCGCGATGGAAGCCGCGCTGCAAGGCGTGCCCGCCATCGCGCTGAGCCAGTTCATGGGCCCGCGGACCGAGGCGCTGGACAGCCCCTTCGAGGCGGCCGCCCATCATGGCGCGGGGCTGGTGCGCAAGCTTCTGGCCCATGGCGGCTGGGGCAATGGCGGCTACCGCACCTTCTACAACGTGAACTTCCCGCCCTGCGGCGCGGCCGAGGTGAAGGGCACGCAGGTGGCGGCGCAGGGCTTCCGCGACTACACTGCCTTCGGCGTCGAGCCGGTGCAAAGCCCCTCGGGGCGGCGGTTCCTGTGGATCAAGGGCGGTCCGCAGCATCGGCCCACCGGCCCCGGCACCGATGTGACGGCGAATGTCGAGGGCTATATCTCGGTCACGCCGATGCGGGCCGACCTGACCGCGCATGACCTGATGGCCGACCTTCGGGGCGCGCTGGCATGACCGACGACCGCGAGCGGACCATGCGCTTTCTCTACGCGCTCCGCTCGAAGGGCGTGACCGACACGCGGGTGCTGGCGGCGATGGAACGGATCGACCGGGGCGCCTTCGTCAAGGGGCTCTTTGCCGAACGCGCCTATGACGACATGCCGCTGCCCATCGCCTGCGGCCAGACGATCAGCCAGCCCTCGGTCGTGGGGCTGATGAGCCAGGCGCTGGAGGTGGGGCCGCGCGACAAGGTGCTGGAGGTCGGCACCGGCTCGGGCTATCAGGCCGCGGTGTTGAGCGAGCTGGCGCGGCGGGTCTACACGATCGACCGCTATCGCCGCCTCGTGCGCGAGGCCGAAGAGGTGTTCCGCACGCTCGATCTGACCAACATCACCGCGGTGACGGGCGATGGCAGCTTCGGGCTGCCCGAACAGGCCCCCTTCGACCGCATCATCGTGACCGCCGCGGCCGAAGACCCGCCCGGCCCCCTCTTGGCGCAGCTTCGGGTCGGGGGTATCATGGTGCTCCCCGTCGGGCAGTCGGGGGCCGTGCAGACCCTGATCCGGGTCACGCGGACGGAAAACGGATTTGATTATCACGAGCTTCGCCCGGTACGCTTTGTGCCGCTGGTCGGCGGGCTTGGGCAAGAGTAAGCCAAGGCCCGGGTCTACCGGGCACGGACAGGGGGCAAGGCATGGCAGTGACACGGACGGCAATCCACCGGAACCTGTTGATGTGCGCGGGCGTGCTGGCGCTTGCCGCCTGCAACGGCAATGCGCCGCGCGACTGGGATCTGCGCGGGATGGGCGGCAGCAACGCCTTCAACACCGCCGGGGCGGCCGAACAGGCGACGCTGGCGCGGCCACAGCCGGACAACCGGGGGGTCATCAGCTACCCCGGCTATCAGGTGGTCGTGGCCAAGCGCGGCGACACGGTGGCCAGCATCGCAAGCCGTCTGGGCCTGGCGGCCGCCGACCTTGCCCGCTACAACGCGATCGACCCGAACGCCCCGCTGAACGACGGCGCGGTGATCACCCTGCCCGGCCGCGTCTCGGAACCCTCGCCCGCCACGGGCGCGGTGACCACCGGGCCGCTGGAACCGCCTGCGGCGGATGGCAAGATCGACATCACCGCGCTGGCGACCGGCGCGCTTGACCGGGCGCAGGCCAGCGGCGACACCGGGGCGACCGCGGCGCCGACCACCACCGCGACGGCCTCGGCCGCCGGGGCGCCGAAGCCCGCGCTGCCCAACACCAACGCCACCCAGCCGATCAAGCACAAGGTGGCCCGCGGCGAGACGGCCTATACGATCGCCCGGCTCTACAACATCCCGGTACGCGCGCTGGCCGACTGGAACGGGCTTGGGCCCGACCTTGCGGTGCACGAAGGGCAGATCCTGCTGATCCCGGTGATCGACACGTCGAAGCCTGCCGCCGCCGCACCCGTGACGGCGCCGGGCCAGCAATCGCCCGCGCCCGAGCCGCCAAGCGCCGCGCAGCCGCTGCCGGCCGCGACGCCGCCCGCCGCCAGCGCCCCGACCAAGCTGCCGGCGTCGCCCAATCTGGGCAAGGATGCCACCCAGGCCAGCGCGGCGGCCTTCATCATGCCGGTCGACGGCAAGATCATCCGCCCCTTCACCAAGAAGGGCGAAGGGATCGACATCGGCGCCGCGGCGGGCACGGCGGTCAAGGCCTCGTCGGACGGGACGGTGGCCGCGATCACCAAGGATACCGAAGGCTTCCCCATCGTGGTGATCCGCCATGCCAACAACATCCTGACCGCCTACCAGCGGATCGACGGGGTGACGGTGAAGAAGGGCGACACGGTGAAACGTGGGCAGAAGATCGCGGTGGTCCGGCAGGGCGACCCGGCCTTCCTGCACTTCGTCGTCTCGCAGGGGGTGGACCCGGTCGACCCGGCAACGGTGCTGAAGTAACGCGTGGCCGGGCGGCTCGGCTGGGGGTTGGGGCTGTGGCGCCTGCCCACCCCGCCTCTCACCACAGAGGGCCATCGCCCGACCGCGGGTGGGCGCTGCTGCGGTGACGGTCTGCGCTTCCGGGTGAGGCCCCTCCCGCGGGTGAGCCTGCGCGGTTCGGCTTGGGGAGCGCCCGCCCTACGGGGCGGTCGGGCGCTGGCCCTGGGGGGCACCTTCGGTGCTGCTCCCCCGGGCCGGGTGGAGGCGCGTCGCCCGTCCACGCCGTCTCTCGCGACCCAGAGGCCGAGCCCCGCCCGTCATGGCAATCGCACACCCGTCCCCGACACGCT
>JAJZVD010000096.1 GCA_021845805.1 Pseudomonadota bacterium
GTACATCAGGCCGCGGCCGATGCTGAGCGTGCCCAGCGTGGCGATGAAGGGCGGCAGGCCGATGGCGGTGATCAGCATCCCGTTCACCAGCCCGAAGACCGCGCCGACCGCCAGACCCGCCGCGACAGCGGTCGTCTGACCGAACCCGGCATCGAAGCAGAGCGCGGTGACAAGCCCCGCAAGACCCATGGCCGAGCCCACCGACAGGTCGATCCCGCCGGTGATGATGACCATGACCATCCCGATCGCCATGATCGCCGTCAGCGAAAACGCCCGCGACACGCCCATCAGGTTGTCCACGGTCAGGAAATAGGGCGTGAACAGGCTGATCGCCCCGCCCATGATGACCAGCGCAATCAGCACGTTGAATTCCCGTGCGTGGCGCAGCTTTGCCAACTTGCCCATGCTGCCGCTCAGCCCGCGCGGAGCCGGCGTGTTATCCGCAAGCGACATGCTCTCTCCCCTGTCATGACCGTTCGCCCTTCTCTTGCGCCCTGCCGTGCGTGCCGGGCTGCCGTTGGCATCATCTCTGCAAGCGCTGTCATGATGAGTCAAGGGGCCAGCCCCTGTCAACCGGGAAGAAGCGGGGGCGATTTTCGTGGATGACGTAGTATTCTTCGCGGATGACGCGCGAGGGCGCGGAAAACCGCCCCGTTTTTCCTGGTTGCAGGGGCGGGAGGCGCACGGCAATATGACACCGCTGCCAAAAGCGCGGGTCCGACTCGCCCTGGCATTCTCCTCAGGTTGTCCGGAAACCGCCCCATGCACGCCACCAGAGCCGAATCATCGCCATCGCTGGCCTTCATCCACACCGTCGCCGGACTGGTGTCGCTGTTCCGCGATCTCGCGGCGCGCGAGCTGCCCGGCTGGACCAGTTTCGCCATGCTGGACGAAAGCCTGCTGAACGCGACGATCCGCGAAGGCGAGCTGAGCGAGCTGACCCGCCGCCGCCTTGCCGCGCAGGTCCGTTCGGCGGTCGATGCCGGGGCCGATGCGGTTGTTGTCACCTGCTCGACGCTGGGCGGCGCGGTCGACGCGCTGCGGGCGGATTGCCCGGTGCCGCTGTTGCGCATCGACCGCGGGATGGCGCGGGCCGCCGTCAGGCATGGCGGGCGCATCGGGGTGCTGGCGACGCTGCCGACAACGCTGGCCCCCACGACCGAACTGATCCGCGCCAGCGCCGCCGAGGCGGGCCTGGCCCCGCCCATCAGCGCCCGCCTGGCCGAGGGTGCCTTTGCCCGGCTGGCCGCGGGCGATGCCGCAGGCCACGACGCGCTGGTGGCCGAGGCGCTGGCCGCGCTGGCCGCCGAGTCCGATGTGATCGTGCTGGCGCAGGCCTCGATGGCCCGGGTGCTGGCGCAGATGGGCGACCGGCTGGGCAGCCTTCCCGTTCTTACCAGCCCCGAGCTTGGCATGGCGCAGGTGCGCGCCGAGCTTGCGGCAACCCCCACATGACGACAGGAGAAAAGTGATGGAATACAGAACGCTGGGCCGGTCCGGCCTGAAGGTTTCGGTGCTGTCGATGGGCACCTTCACGTTCGGCGGCCGCGGGCCCTTTGCCATGGTCGGCCAGCAGGGCGTGCCCGAGGCGCGGCGATTGGTCGATTGCTGCCTGGATGCGGGGGTGAACCTGTTCGACACCGCGAACATGTATTCCACCGGGCTTTCCGAAGAGATTCTGGGCGAGGTTCTGGACGGCCGCCGCGATCGCGTGCTGATCTCGTCGAAGGCGCGGATGCGGATCGGCGACGGCCCGAACGACGAGGGCGCCTCGCGGTTCCATCTGATCCGGGAATGCGAACGCAGCCTTAAGCGGCTGCGCACCGACCATATCGACATCTACTACATCCACGAATGGGACGGCACGACCCCGGTGGAAGAGACAATGGCCGCGCTCGACACGCTCGTGCGTGACGGCAAGGTGCGCTATGTCGGTTGTTCGAACTATTCGGGCTGGCATGTGATGAAATCGCTGGCGGCGGCGGATCGCGCGAATGGCGCGCGGTTCGTGACCCAGCAGATCCACTACACGCTCGAGGCGCGCGAGGCGGAATACGAACTGCTGCCGATCTCGGTCGATCAGGGTCTGGGCGTTCTGGTCTGGAGCCCGCTGGCCGCGGGTCTGCTGACCGGAAAGCACCGCCGCGGGCAGGCGGCCCCGGAAGGCTCGCGCCAGTTTGCGGGCTGGACCGAGCCGCCGATCCGCGACGAGGAAAAGCTGTGGCGCATCGTCGACACGCTGGTCGACATCGGCGCCGCGCGCGGGGTGTCTGCGGCGCAGGTGGCGCTGGCCTGGCTGCTGGCCCGCCCTGCGGTCAGCTCGCTGGTGGTCGGCGGGCGGAACGAGGCGCAGTTCCGCGACAACTTCGCCGCGGTGGAGCTGAAACTGACCGCCGAGGAAACCGCGCGGCTGAACGCCGCCAGCGCGATCCCGTCGATCTATCCCTATTGGCACCAGGGCAATTTCGCGACCGAACGGTTCAGCCCCGCCGACCGGGCGCTGCACGACACGCTGGCCTGATCGGGGCTGATCGCGACGGCGGGGCTCAGGCCCCGCCGAACGCGGCGCGCCAGCCAAGCCCCTCAACCGTCCCCGCGCGGGGACGGTATTCGCAGCCGACAAAGCCCGCGTAACCCAGGCTGTCGAGATGGCGCAGCACGCGCACGTCGTCCAGTTCGCCCGAACAGGGTTCGTGGCGGTGCGGGACGGCGGCGATCTGGACGTGGCCGATCAGCGGGAACAGCGTTTCCATGCCGCGGATCACGTCGCCATGCAGGATCTGGCGGTGGTAGATGTCGAACTGCAACCGGATGTTGGGGCGGCCCAGATCGGCGATCAGGTCGGCGGTGCGGTTGAAATCGTTCAGGAAATAGCCCGGCATGTCGCGCCCGTTGATCGGCTCGAGCAGAAGCTCCAGGCCCTCGGCGCCCACCGCGTCGGCGGCAAAGGCCGCGGCGTCGCGATAGGCCGCGCGCGCGGCGGGGTCGGCGGGATCGGCGATTCCCGCCATCATGTGCAGCCGTTTCACCCCCGTCGCGCGGGCATAGGTCAGCGCGGAAGCAACGCTGGCACGGAAGGCCTCGCGCCGGGCGGGCAGGGCGGCCAGTCCGCGATCGCCCGCGGCCCAGTCGCCCGGCGGCAGGTTGAACAGCGCCTGCGTCAGGCCGTGGGCGGACAGGCGCGCGGCGATCTCTTCGGGCGGGTGATCGTAGGGGAACAGGAACTCCACCGCGGCAAAGCCAGCGTCGGCCGCGGCGGCGAAACGGTCCAGGAACGCATGTTCGGTGAACATCATCGACAGGTTGGCGGCGAAGCGCAGCATGGGTCAGGCCTCCTTCACCGGTAGGTCGAGCCCCGCGAGCCCGGCCAGCATCCGCGCGACCGCGGCATCGTCATCCCGCCCGAAGCCCGCGGCGGCGGTCATCAGGAACATCTGCAGTGCCGTGGCCGCGACCGGGGTGGGGAAATTCAACCCCCGCCCCATGTCGGCGACGATCCCCAGATCCTTGGTGAAGATGTTCACCGCCGAACGCGGGCTGTAATCGCCCTCGAGGATGTGCGGCACGCGGTTCTCGAACATCCAGGAATTGCCGGCCGAGGCGGTGATGACCTCGTAGACCCGGGCAAGATCGAGCCCCAGCGCGCGGGCGAAGGTCATCGCCTCGCAGGCGGCGGCGATGTGCACGCCGGCCAGCAACTGGTTGACCATCTTGAAGGCCGCGCCGATGCCGGGTTCGGCGCCAAGGTCGTAGACCTTCGCCGCCATCGCATCCAGCACGGGCTTCAGCCGCGCGAAGGTTTCGGGCGCGCCCGAACCCATGATCGTCAGCTCGCCCGCCGCCGCCCGGACGGCGCCGCCCGAGATCGGCGTATCGAGGTAGTCGCGCCCGGTCGCCCGCACCGCCTGCGCAAGTCGGCGCACCGCATCGGGTGCCATCGTGGCACAGGCCAGAACCACCCCGCCCGGCGCCATCGCCGAAAGCGCGCCGTCCGGGCCAAGAAGCACCGCCTCTGTCTGGGCCGCGTTCACCACCACCACGACCAGCACGTCGGCCCCGGTGGCGGCATCGCGTGGCGTGGGCGCCACGGCGCCGCCATCGGCGGCGAAGCGCGCCATCGCCTCGGCCGACACGTCGCAGCCCGTCACCGGGAAGCCGCGCCGCCTGAGCGAAAGCGCCATCCCGTATCCCATCGATCCAAGCCCGATCACCGCAATCCGCGGCTGCGCCGTCTGGTCCATGCTCGCCCTCTCTGTCCAGGCGCCCGGGGCTTGACCTTGTGCCGGGTTCGCCGCAATGATAGCGTTGTCATTGGAACAGATAGACCGAGCCAGCCGCCCTGCGCAAGACCCATCCGCAGTGTGGCGCCCCGGCAGAAGGAACCCGAGCCATGCAGATCGGAGCGGTGGCCGACGACATCACCGGCGCCACGGACCTGTGCCTGATGCTGTCGCGCAGCGGACTGAGGACGATTCAGGTGATCGGCCTGCCCGCGCCCGGCGCGGCGCTGCCTGCCGCCGATGCGGTGGTGATCGCGCTGAAGTCCCGCACCATCCCGGCGCCCGAGGCGGTGGCGATGTCGACCGCCGCGGCAACGGCCTTGCGGGCCGGGGGAGCGCGGCAGATCCTGTTCAAGTACTGCTCGACCTTCGATTCGACAGACCGCGGCAACATCGGCCCGGTGGCCGAGGCGCTCCTGGCCCTGACCGGGGCCGAGTTGACCATTGCTTGCCCGGCCTTTCCCGCCGCGGGCCGCACCGTCTACAAGGGGCACCTGTTCGTGGGGGATCGCCTGTTGTCGGAAAGCCCGCTGAAGGATCACCCGCTGACGCCGATGCGCGACCCCGATCTGGTGCGGGTGCTGCAGCGGCAAACGGCGCTGCCGGTGGGCAAGGTCGAGATCGGTACGATCCGGCAGGGCGTGGCTGCGGTCCGGGCGGCCTTCGATGCGGCCCGCGCCGCGGGGGTACGGTTTCTTGTCACCGACACGCTGGAAGACGCCGACCTGATGGTGCTGGGCCGGGCGGTGGCTGATCTGCCGCTGGTGACGGGCGGGTCGGGGATCGGGCTGGGGCTGGCGGCGAACCTTGCGCAGGGGGCCGGGCCGGCGCCTGCCCGGATGACGGCGCCCGCGGGCCGGGCCGCGATTCTGGCCGGGTCATGTTCGGCCGCCACGCGGGGCCAGATCGCGGCGCTGCAGGCGGCGGGCTGGCCATCGCGCGCGATCGACGTCGAGGCCGCACTGGCCGGGCGCGAGACGGCGGACGACCTTGTGGCCTGGATGGCTGGACAGCCCGAGGGGGCGATTCCGCTGCTGTATTCCAGTGCCGCGCCCGATGAACTGGCCGCGCTGCAGGCCCGCCACGGGCGCGAGGCTTCGGGCGCCTTTGTCGAAGGGCTGCTGGCCGAGGTGGCGCGCGGCATCGTGGCGGCGGGCGTGCGCCGCCTGATCGTGGCGGGGGGCGAAACCTCGGGCGCCGTGGTGGCGGCCCTTGGCGTCAGCGCGCTGGAAATCGGTCCCGAGATCGCCCCCGGCGTGCCCTGGACGCGCAGCCTTGGCGGGCCCGATCTGGCGCTGGCGTTGAAGTCCGGCAACTTCGGCGGGGCGGATTTCTTCCTGAGCGCCTGGTCGCTGCTGGCGGAGACCGCCGATGTCTGACGAGACCCGGCTGCGCGACGAGATCTGCCGCATCGGCCGTTCGCTCTTCGATCGCGGGCTGACGGCAGGATCCAGCGGCAACATCTCGGCCCGGCTGCCGGATGGCGGCTGGCTGATGACGCCGACCAACGCCTCGCTGGGTGCGCTCGACCCCGCGCGGCTGGCGCTCTTTGATGCCCAGGGGCGCTTCGTGTCGGGCGATGCGCCCACGAAGGAGGCGTTCCTGCATTTTTCGATGTATGGCGAACGGGCCGAGGCCGGGGCGGTGGTGCATCTGCATTCCAGCCATTCCACCGCGGTCAGCCTGCTGGCCGATGTCGACCCCGATGATGTGCTGCCCGCGCTGACGGCCTATTACGTCATGCGGGTGGGCAGGCTGCCGCTGGTGCCCTATTTCGCGCCGGGCGATCCCGATCTGGCCCATGCGGTGCGCGCGCTGGCCGGGCGGCACCATGCGGTGCTGCTGGCCAATCACGGACCGGTGGTGGCGGGCCGCAGCCTTGCCGATGCGCAATATGCCACCGAAGAGCTGGAAGAGACCGCAAAGCTGTTCCTGCTGCTGCAGGGGCACCGGATCCGCCCGCTGACCCCGGCCCAGGTCGCCGACCTCAAGGCCCGTTTCAACCTTCCCTGACCCACAGGAGCCCTGCATGACGCGCACCCCCGAAACCATCGGCTTCATCGGCCTCGGCCTGATGGGGCATGGCATGGCCAAGAACATCGTGGAAAAGGGCTACCCCCTGACCGTGATCGCCCACCGCAACCGCGCCCCGATCGACGACCTGGTGACGCGCGGTGCCACCGAGGTCACCAGCCTGCCCGAACTTGCCCGCCGGTCGTCGGTCATCTTCATGTGCCTGACCGGCGCGCCCGAGGCCGCGGCGGCGGTGGCGGCGATGAAGGCGGATCTGGCGCCGGGCACCGTCATCGTCGACTGCTCCACCGGCGAGCCCACCGTCACCCTGCAACTGGCGGCCGAGATGGCGGCGCAGGGCGTGGCCTATGCCGACGCGCCGCTGAGCCGCACGCCCAAGGAGGCCTGGGAAGGCACGCTGGATTGCATGGTGGGCGCCGATCCCGCCATCTTCGCCCGGATCGAGCCGGTGATCGCCACCTGGGCGGGCCGGATCGTGCACATCGGGCAGGTGGGCGACGGGCACAAGATGAAGCTGCTGAACAACTTCCTGTCGCTCGGCTATGCCGCGCTCTATGCCGAGGCGCTGGCGCTGTCGCGCAAGGTGGGCATCCCGATCGACCGCTTCGACAAGGTGATCCGCGGCGGGCGGATGGATTGCGGCTTCTACCAGACCTTCATGGGCTACGCGCTGGAAGGCAACCGCGAGGCGCACAAGTTCACGCTGGCCAACGCCTACAAGGACCTGCGCTACCTCGAGACGATGGCCAATGCCGCCAGCATGGCCACCCCGGTCGCCAGCGCCGCCAAGAACAGCTTCGCCACCGCCATCAACGCGGGCGGCGACGGCGCCGCCGACTATGTGCCCCATCTGGCGGACTTCATCGCGCGGGCGAACGGCGTCCGCTAGGGTCGGGGCAAGCCCCGTCCGGCCAACGGCCAGAGGCCCTGCGCGCGCCCGCGCGCAGGGCATGTTTTCATGGCGCGACGCCCGCCCTGTCTACGGCGAAAGTCAGCCCGACCCACCGGTGCGAAACCCGGTGCAGACCTGTGCGCAGCGGCCGTAAGCGGATGAAACCGCTGGATTCTGCGTCTGGGGGAAATGTGGTGCTGCAAGAGAGGATTGAACTCTCGACCTCACCCTTACCAAGGGTGTGCTCTACCACTGAGCTACTGCAGCGCCGGTGCGAGCGGGTGATTAGACGCAAAGCGCGCGGGACGCAAGGGCTATA
>JAJZVD010000097.1 GCA_021845805.1 Pseudomonadota bacterium
GTGCAGCACCGCAGGCGCCGCACGGCGGAAGGTCTCTGTCACCGGCCGGTCGGCAAAGCGCACCACGCCATCGTTGCCGAAGAAGCGCCAGGTCAGCGGGATCGCGGTCGCCCCGGGCAGGGCGGCGAGCAGCGCGCCCAGCGTGCCGTCGCCCGCCCGGATCGCCACGAACTCGTCGACATCGGCCACCAGCACCCAATCGGCCGCGGCCAGCAGCGGATGGCGGTCGGCCGCCTTCAGCGCTGCCCATTGCGGCCCCTCGGGCCAGGGCCCGGGGTTCGGCACATGGCTCAGCCAGCCCAGCGCCGCCAGCCTGTCCAGCATCGCATCGGTGCCGTCTGCGCAGTCGTTGGAATAGACCAGCACATCGGTAAAGCCCGCGGCGCGGTGATGGGCCAGCCATTCCAGCAGGAAGGCCCCCTCGTTCTTCATCACGGTGACGATCAGCGCGCGCATGGCCGCAGCCTGCCCGTCCCGGCCCGCCGCCGCAAGCCCCGGCCCCGCCCTCAGCCGCGCGCCAGCGTGGCGGTCAGGGCGCCCATGCCGATCAGCGCGGTGCCGCCCGCCCGGTTCATCCAGCGCAGCACCGCTGGCCTGCCGATGCGGCTGCGCAGCCGGTCGGCCAGCAGCGCATAGGCCAGCGCGTTCAGCGTGGCGAGCGTGACGAAGGTCGCGATCAGCGTCACGAACTGCGGCAGGATGGGTTCGGCCGGGCGCAGGAACTGCGGCACGAAGGCAATGAAGAAGCCGATGGATTTCGGGTTCAGCGCGGTGACGGTGGCGGCATGGGCAAAGACCGCGCGCGCCTCCTTCGGCGCGGCCGCCGCGATTTCGGGCGGCTGCGGCCTGCTGCGCAAGAGCTTCACGCCCATCCAGACCAGATAGGCCGCCCCGATCCACGTCAGCACCGCGAACATCCGCGCCGAGGCCAGCACCAGCGCGCCCAGCCCGGCCAGCGAGGCCGTCATCGCGATGAAATCGCCCAGCGCCACCCCCAGCGCCATCGCCAGCGCCACGCGCCGCCCCTGGGTCAGCGAATAGCTGACCACCAGCAGGATCGTGGGCCCCGGCAGGATCAGCAGCACGCTTGCCGCCGCGACGAAGGCCAGCCAAAGCTCGATCGACATCCGCGCCCCCCTTGCTTGCCGTCAGCCCCGCGCCGCGGCCTAGAAGAACGCCTGCAACCCGGTGATCGCCCGGCCCAGGATCAGCGCGTGCACGTCATGCGTGCCCTCGTAGGTGTTCACCGTCTCCAGGTTCGCCATGTGGCGGAACACCGGGAAACTGTCGGAAATGCCGTTGCCGCCATGCATGTCGCGGGCCATCCGCGCGATCTCCAGCGCCTTGCCGCAATTGTTGCGCTTGACGATGGAGATCATCTCGGGCGCGGCCTGCGCCTGATCCATCAGCCGCCCCACCTGAAGGCTGGCCTGAAGGCCCAGCGAAATCTCGGTCATCATGTCGGCCAGCTTCTTCTGGTAAAGCTGGGTGTTGGCCAGCGGCCGGTTGAACTGCCGCCGATCCAGCCCGTATTGCCGCGCGGCATGGAAACAGGCCTCCGCCGCGCCCAGCACGCCCCAGGAAATCCCGTAGCGGGCGCGGTTGAGGCAGCCGAACGGGCCCTTCAGCCCCTCGACATGCGGCAAGAGCGCGTCCTCGCCCACCTCGACGTTGTCCAGCACGATCTCGCCGGTGATCGAGGCGCGCAGCGACAGCTTGCCTGCGATCTTCGGCGCCGTGAGCCCCTTCATCCCCTTGTCCAGCACGAAGCCGCGGATCTTGCCGCCATGCGCCTCGGACTTGGCCCAGACCACGAAGACATCGGCCAGCGGCGCGTTGGAAATCCACATCTTGCTGCCGTTCAGCACATAGCCGCCCTCGGTCTTCACCGCCCGCGTCTTCATCCCGGCAGGGTCAGAGCCCGCGTCGGGCTCGGTCAGCCCGAAACAGCCGATCCATTCGCCCGAGGCCAGCTTCGGCAGATACCGCTTCCGCTGCGCCTCGGACCCGTAGGCATGGATCGGATACATCACCAGCGAGGATTGCACCGACATCATGCTGCGGTAGCCCGAATCCACCCGCTCCACCTCGCGCGCCACCAGCCCGTAGGCGACGTAGGATGCGCCAAGCCCGCCGTATTCCTCGGGGATCGTCACGCCCAGAAGCCCCATCGCCCCCATCTCGGCGAAGATCGCGGGGTCGGTCGCCTCGTCGCGATAGGCCATCGTCACCCGGGGGGCGAGCTTTTCCTGCGCATAGGCGCGGGCGGCATCGCGCATCATCCGCTCGTCCTCGCCAAGCTGGTCGTTCAGGCGGAAGGCGTCCTCCCAGTCAAAGCGGCCCAGATCGGGGGCATCCTTGGGTTTCAGCTTGGGGCGGTCGGTCATGGCATCCTCCATCGGTGGCCCCGGTATTGCATGGAATCGGCCGCGCGGCTATCGAAACGCTCTCCGCAGGGTATGAGGAAAACGCATGAACTTCCCCCGCCGCTACCTGCCCTCGATCGCCTCGCTCGTCGCGCTCGAGGCGGTGGAGCGGCTGGGCACCGCCTCGGCCGCCGCGGCGGAACTGGCGCTGACGCAAGGCGCCGTCAGCCGCCAGTTGCAGGTGCTCGAGGATCAACTGGGCGTGGCGCTCCTGATCCGCGACCGCCAGCGGCTGCGGCTGACGCCCGCCGCGCAGGACTATCTGCGCGAGGTGCGCCGCGCGCTCCATCTGCTCTCGGCCGCCTCGCTGACGCTGCGCGCCAACCCCACCGGGGGCAGCCTGAACCTGGCGATCCTGCCCGCCTTCGGGATGCACTGGCTGGCACCGCGCCTGGCGGGCTTTGCCGCCGCCCACCCCGAGGTCACGGTGAACCTGTCCACCCGCCTGCGCCCCTTCGATTTCGCGGCCACCGCCTTCGACGCCGCGATCCACTACGGGCGGCAGGATTGGCTCGGCGTCGCCTATCTCAAGCTGATGGACGAAGAGATCCTCGCGGTCGGCGCCCCGTCGCTTCTGCCCGCGCCCCTGGCCGGGCCGTCCGCGGTGCTCGACCTGCCGCTGCTGCAACTGGAAAGCCGCACGGGCGACTGGGGCCGCTGGCTTGCGCATCACGGGGTGGCGGGCCAGCGCCCGGGGGGGATGCTCTTCGACCAGTTCGCCACCATGATGCAAGGCGCGCTGCATGGCCTGGGCCTCGCCCTTCTGCCGCTGTTCCTGATCCGGCGCGAACTGGACGAAGGGCGGCTGCTGCCTGCCTTCGGCGGTCCGGTGCGGGCGCTGGGCAGCTATTACCTCGTCTGGCCGCAGAACCGGCCCGAACGCGCCCCGCTTGCCTCCTTCCGCGCCTGGGCCGCGCGAGAGGCGGGAACCGAGCCCTCCCCCCGCCCGCATTTTCTGTCTGAAAACATCCTCGGGGGGTGTGGGGGGCAGACAGCCCCCCACCCGGTCCCCGCCGCCCCTTACGACCAAGGGCGCGCTTGACGCCCCCCGCCGCCCCCCTAGCATCGGCGCCAGGAGGAGCCACCCCGTGACCCACGTCCCCGCATCCATCGATGCCGTGCAGGCGATGCTTGCCGGCCAGAACTACGTCTGCGGCCGGTCGCTGGCCACCGTCGTCTTCCTGTCGCTGAAACTCGGCCGCCCGCTGTTCCTGGAAGGCGAGGCGGGGGTGGGCAAGACAGAGATTGCCAAGGCCATCGCCGCGGGTCTCGGCCGCCGCCTGATCCGCCTGCAATGCTACGAAGGGCTCGACGCCGCCTCGGCCGTCTGCGAATGGAACTTCGCCGCCCAGATGATCGCCATCCGCACCGCCGAGGCCGGCGGCACCGCGGGCCGCGAGACGCTGGAAAGCGACCTCTTTTCCGAACGCTACCTGATCGCCCGCCCGCTGCTCGAGGCGATGCGCCCGCAGCCCGGCGGCGCGCCCGTGCTTCTGATCGACGAACTTGACCGCACCGACGAACCTTTCGAGGCCTTCCTGCTCGAGGCGCTGGGCGATTTCCAGGTGACGATCCCCGAGCTTGGCACCGTGAAGGCGCCCGAACCCCCGATCGTCATCCTCACCTCGAACCGCACGCGCGAGGTGCATGACGCGCTCAAACGCCGCTGCCTCTACCACTGGGTCGATTACCCCGACTTCGCGCGCGAGATCGAGATCCTTCAGGCCCGCGCCCCCGAGGCGACAGAGGCGCTCAGCCGCGAGGTCGTGGCCTTCGTGCAGAAACTGCGCGGCGAAGACCTCTTCAAGCGCCCCGGCGTGGCCGAAACCATCGACTGGGCCAAGTGTCTGCTGGCGCTCGACGTGATCGCGCTCTCGCCCGAGGTGATCGCCGACACGCTGGGCGCGATCCTGAAGTACCAGGACGACATCGCCCGCATCCAGGGCTCGGACGCCCGCCGCCTGCTGGACGAGGTCCGCCGCGACCTCGCCGTGCCATGACCGCCCGGCAGGCCCGGCCGCCCCTGCGCGTCCTGCGCCCCGCGCCGGGCGTGCTGGCCTTCTACGAGGGGCGCGAGCCCGGCCACCGCTTCGCCCCCGGCCCGAACTGGGTGGACGATGGCGCCCTGTCGCTCGGCATCGCGTCCTATGCGCTGGTCGCGGGCGATCAGGCCATCGTCTACGACACCCATGTCGCCCCCGACCGCGGCGCCGAGATCCGCGCCATCCTCGCCGCGGAAGGCGTGCGGCGGTTCACCGTGGTGCTCAGCCACTGGCATCTGGACCATGTGGCAGGCACCGCCGCCTTCGCCGATTGCGAGGTGATCGCCAACACCCGCACCGCGGCCCATCTGGCCGCCCGCAAGGCCGCGATCGAGGCGGGCACCGACCACGGGCCCCCCGCGATCCGCCCGCTCATCCTGCCCACGCGCACCTTCGACGGCCGGCTGACGCTTGCGCTCGGCGACCGGCGGGTGGTTCTGATCACGGCGAACATCCACAGCGACGATGCGACGGTGCTGTGGCTGCCCGAGGCCCGCCTGCTGCTGGCGGGCGACACGGTCGAGGATACGGTGACCTATGTGGGCGAGCCCGCGGCCTTCGCCACCCACCTGGCCGACCTTGCCCGCCTTGCCGCGCTCTCGCCCGCCCGCATCCTGCCCAACCACGGCGCGCCCGAGGTGATCGCCGCGGGCGGCTACGGCCCCGGGCTGATCGGGGCCACGGCCGACTACATCCGCTGGCTCATGGCGCTTGCCCGCGACCCCGCGCGCGCCGCCGAACCGCTGGAAACGGTGGTCGGCCCCGCGCTGGCCCGCGGCGATCTTGTCTGGTTCGCACCCTACGCGGCGATCCACCGCCAGAACATCGACCGGACACGCGCCATCCATGTCTGATCGCCCCGGCCATTTTCTGTCGTCAAATATCCCGGGGGTCCGGGGGCAGAGCCCCCGGCCTGTGCCCTGATGGACCTTCCCGCGCTCGACATTCCCGACGACGGCAAGCTCGTCCACAACATCACCCATTTCGCCCGGGCGCTGCGCAAGGCCGGGCTGCCGATCGGGCCGGGGCGGGTGATCGACGCGATCCGGGCGGTCGAGGCCGCAGGCTTCACCCGGCGCGAGGATTTCTTCTGGACGCTGCACGCCTGTTTCGTCAGCCGCCCCGAACACCGCGCGGTCTTTGCGCAGGTGTTCCGGCTCTACTGGCGCGATCCGCGGTTTCTGGAACACATGATGAGCCTGATGCTGCCCGCGGTGCGCGGGGTGCAGGAGGAACGGCTGGCCCGCGCGGGCGAAAAGCGCGCGGCCGAGGCGCTGCTGGATGGCGCCCAACGCCCGCTGCCCCCGCTGGACGACCGCGAGGCCCCGCCCGAGATCGAGATCGACGCGACCCGCACCGCCTCGGACGCCGAACGGCTGAAGACGCTGGATTTCGAGCAGATGACCGGCGCCGAGATGGCCGAGGCGCAGCGGATGCTGGCGCGGCTGAGCCTGCCGGTGAAGCCCATCGCCTCGCGCCGCACCCAGGCCGCGCCCGCGGGGCGGCTGCCCGACTGGCGCCGCACCTTCCGCGCGGCCCTGCGCCAGGGCGGCGAACTGGCCGATTTTTCGACGAAAAATCGGCGGTTCCGCTGGCCGAACCTCGTCGTTCTCTGTGACATTTCCGGCTCGATGTCGGCCTACAGCCGGATCGTGCTGCACTTCGTCCATGCGGTCGCCAATCACCGGGGCGCGGGCTGGGCGCGGGTGCATGCCTTCACCTTCGGCACGCGGCTGACCAACATCACCCGCCACATGGCCGCGCGCGACGTGGATCAGGCGCTGGCGGGCGCCGGGGCCGAGGCGCAGGATTGGCAGGGCGGCACCCGGATCGGCGCCAGCCTGCATGCCTTCAACCGCGACTGGTCGCGCCGGGTGCTGGGGCAGGGGGCGGTGGTGCTTCTGATCACCGACGGGCTCGACCGCGACGATCCGGCCGATCTCGCGCGCGAGATGCAGCGGCTGCACCTGTCGGCGCGGCGGCTCATCTGGATCAACCCGCTTCTGCGCTGGGACGGCTTCGCGCCAAGGGCCCGCGGCATCGCGGCGATGCTGCCCCATGTCGACAGCTTCCGCGCAGGCCATTCCATCGCCGCGCTCGAGGATCTGGCCGCCGCGATCTCGGCCGCGGGCGACAGCGGCGAGAAGGCGCGGCTGATGGCGCTTCTGGCGCCGGGGGCTGCGTCAGCCGGTCGCAGCGCGGGTTGATCCAGATCAGGTTCGTGTCAGCCGACTCGGCTAGTCTGGGCCTGTGCCGTGTCGCGAACTCCCCTTCCGGGACGGCGCATTTGGGGTTTGCCCCATCGGAACGCCGCGGGCCTCCCTCCTGCGGCGTTCTGCGTTTCCGCCGGCCGGTGGCGGTTTCGGCAAGGGTCCGCCGGTGTCACGCAAGGGTGACCCGCCGCGAGCCCCGCCCCCCCGGTGGGGGCGCACCGGGCAGTGTATATGAAGGCCATGCCCCCGCCCGCGGGCCTGCCGGAGAACCCATGTCACGTCCCCGCCCGTCGACCCGCCCGTCGACCCGCCCGTCGATCATCGCGTCGCTTGTCGTTGCCCTCGCCCTTGGCCCCGCGGCGCCCCCCGCGATGGCCGAGGCCCGCGACTGCGTGCCGGGCACGCAGGGATGCCCGGCGAAACCGGCGCCTCCCACTGCCAGACCGAAAGAGCGCGCACAACCGCCGGGCGCCCAACCGCAGGGCCAGCGTCCGCCCCCGCAGGGGCAGGCGCCGCGGCCCGATGCGCAGCCCCGACAACAGGCGCCGCAGGGGGCCGAAGGCGGGCAGACGCCGCAGAGGGCGCCCATGCCGCCGGGCGGGCAGGGCGCGGTCAACGGCCAACGGCCGCAGCCCGCCCCGCCCGCCGCGCCGCCCGCGGCGCAGCACCCCGCCCCGCCCGCCGTGCAGCACCCCGCCCCGC
>JAJZVD010000098.1 GCA_021845805.1 Pseudomonadota bacterium
CGGCACCTGCACGGCCAGCGACTTTGCGGTGGCGGGCGGGCAGGTGGTCTATTCCGGCCCCGCGGAGTGGAGCTATCGCCGCTTCATCCTGCATTACGCGCATCTGGCGGCGCTGGCGGGCGGGGTGGATGCGTTCTGCGTCGGCTCGGAGCTGCGCGGGCTGGTGCAGGCGCGGGGTGCGGGCGACGCGTTTCCGGCGGTGGCGCAGTTGCGGCGGCTGGCGGGTGAGGTGCGGGCCATCCTGGGGCCGCAGGTGAAGATCAGCTATGCCGCCGACTGGTCGGAGTATGGCGGCTGGCAGAGCCCGGAGGGGGGGCTTTACTTTCCGCTCGATCCGTTCTGGGCGGATGAGGCGGTCGATTTCGTGGGGATCGACAATTACCTGCCGCTGTCGGACTGGCGCGGGACCGAGGGCGAGGCGGATGCGGCCTGGGGGTCGATCTACGCCCTGGACTACCTGAAGGCCAATGTGCAGGGCGGGAAGGATTACGACTGGTACTATCCCTCGGCCGAGGCCGAGGCCGCACAGCGGCGCGTGCCGATCACCGACGGGTCCCATGGCGAGCCCTGGGTGTTTCGCGCGAAGGATTTCGCCAACTGGTGGGGCCGGGCGCATTTCGAGCGGCCGGGGGGCCTGCGGGCGGCGCTGCCGACGCCCTGGGTGCCCGAGGGCAAGCCGATCCGGTTCACCGAGTTCGGCTGCCCGGCCGTGGACAAGGGCACCAACGAGCCGAACCGGTTCCTGGACCCGAAATCCTCGGAATCCGGGTTGCCGGGGCATTCGCGGGGCACCCGCGACGACCTGATCCAGTTGCAATACCTGCGGGCGGTGACGGGCTATTGGGGGGAGGCCGCGCATAACCCGGTGTCGGCGGTCTATGGCGGGCCGATGGTGGACCTGGATCACGCCCATGTCTGGGCCTGGGACGCGCGGCCCTTTCCGGCCTTTCCCAATGCGGTCGACCGTTGGGCGGATGGGGCGAACTATGCCGGCGGGCACTGGCTGACCGGGCGCACTGCGGCCCAGCCGCTGGCCGATGTGGTCAGCGAGATCTGCGCCGCGGCGGGGGTGACGGCGGTGGATGTGGCGGGGCTGCACGGTGCGGTGCGGGGCTTCACGCTGGCCGAGACGGGCTCGGCGCGGGCGGCGCTGCAACCGCTGATGCTGGGCTATGGGTTTGACGTGGCCGAGCGCGACGGGGTGCTGCGGTTCCGCCAGCGGGGGCTGGCGGCGCCGGTGACGGTTGCGGCCGCGGGGCTGGTGGATGCCGGTGCGGGCAAGCCGGTGGTGGAGGCCACGCGGGCCGCGGCGGCCGAGACGGCGGGGCGGGTCCGGCTGAGCTTTGTCGAGGCCGAGGGCGATTATCAGGTGCGCGCGGTCGAGGCGGTGCTGCCCGATGCGGACGATGCGGCGGTGACGCAGGGCGAACTGCCGCTGGTGCTGACGCAGTCCGAGGGGCGGGCGGTCGCCGAACGCTGGCTGGCCGAGGCGCGGGTGGCGCGCGACGGGGTCAGCCTGGGGCTGCCGCCGTCGCAGGCGGCGCTGGGCGCGGGCGACGTGCTGCGGCTGGAGGATGGTACGACCTGGCGGATCGACCGGGTGGACCTGGCCGAACATCAGGCGGTGGAGGCGGTGCGGGTCGAGGCGCAGGTGTATGTGCCCTCGGACTCGGTGGCGGCGGCGGTGGCGCCGCGGGCCTTCGTGGCGCCGGTGCCGGTCTTTCCGCTGTTCCTCGACCTGCCGCTGTTGACCGGGAACGAGGCCCCGACGGCGCCGCATCTGGCGGTGACGGCGACGCCCTGGCCGGGGTCGGTCGCCTGCTGGGCGGGGCAGGGCGATGCGGGCTACGCGCTGCTTGCGACGCTGGGCACGCCTGCGGTGATCGGGGTGACGGACACTGCGCTGGCGGCGGCGGTGCCCGGTGTCTGGGACCGGGGCGCACCGGTCCGGGTGCGGGTCTATGGCGGCACGCTGGCCTCGGCCGGGGTGGCCGAGGTGCTGGCGGGGGCCAATCTGGCGGCGATCGGGGACGGGGCGGGCGGCGACTGGGAGGTGTTCCAGTTCGCCCATGCCGAACTGGTCGCGCCGGGGCTTTACGAATTGTCGCTGCGGCTGCGGGGGCAGGCGGGAACCGATGCGGTGATGCCGCCGGCCTGGCCTGCGGGCAGCTATGTGGTGCTGCTGAACGGGGCGGTGTCGCAGTTGCCCCTGAGCCCGGCCTTGCGCGACGTGGCGCAGGATTACCGGATCGGGCCTGCGGCGCGGGCCTATGACGACCCGTCCTATACGCATCTGGTGGCGGCCTTCGCAGGTGTGGGCCTCCGGCCCTATGCGCCCTGCCACCTGGCGGTGCGGGGGGCGGGCGAGCTGACGGTGACCTGGGTCCGGCGGACCCGGATCGACGGCGACGCCTGGGCCGGGGTCGAGGTGCCGCTGGGCGAGGCGGACGAGCGTTATCTGGTGCGGGTGCTGACGGTGGCGGCGGGCGTGGTGCGCGAGGAGACGGTGACCGCGCCCGCCTGGACCTATGCGGCGTCCGCGCGGGCCGCCGACGGGGTGGCGGGGCCGTTCCGGGTGGCGGTGGCGCAATTGTCGGACCGGTTCGGGGCCGGGCCTTTCACGGAGATCGGGATCGATGGCTGACACATCTCAGTTGAACCTGCCGCTGCTGTCGCCCAGTCAGGCGCAGAAGCATGTGACGGTGAACGAGGCGCTGGTGCGGCTGGACGGGCTGACGCAACTGGTGCTGGCCTCGCGCAGCGTGACGCTGCCGCCGGGGGCGGTGGCCGACGGGGTGAGCTATGCGGTGCCCGCGGGGGCGGTGAACGACTGGGCCGGGCAGGAGGGCAAGGTGGCCACGGCGGCGAATGGCGGCTGGGTCTTTGCCGCGCCGAAACGGGGGTGGCGGGCCTTCATCGCCGACGAAAGCCTGGGCGCGCTCTGGGACGGGGCGGGCTGGGCCGCGGGGGCGGTCGCGCTGTCGGCGCACGGGGCGGGCACCGTGCTGCGGGTGGACGAGTTCGACCATGCGATCGCGCCGGGCGCAAGTTCGCTGACCACGGGGCGGATCGGGGCGGGGCGGATGGTGATCGCGGTGACGGCGCGGGTGCTGGCGCCGGTGACGGGCACGCTGGCCGCCTGGCGGCTGGGCACGGCGGGCGCCACCGACCGGTTCGGCAGCGGGCTGGGGCTGGCGGCGGGGTCTTACGCGCGGGGGATGCTGTCGGCGCCGATGACCTACTGGGCGGCGGAGCCGCTGGTGCTGACGGCCGAGGGCGGCGCCTTTGCCGGGGGGCAGGTGCGGCTGGCCGTTCATGCGCTGGACCTGCTGCTGCCGGGGGTGTGAGGTGCGGCCGGTGCTGATGGGCGATGTGGTGGCGGCGGCGCGGGCGCTGATGGCGGTGCCGCCTGCCGCGCGCGCGCGCCTGATGGCCGCGATGCTGGCCGAGGCCGAGGCGGCCGAGGCGCATCGGCGGATCTCCGGGCGGGCGCATCCCGACTGGGGCAACGGCAGCCTGATGGCGGTGGCCATGGCGCGCGCCCGGGTGGGGGAGCCCGAGCTGTCGGACCCGGCCTATCGCGACTGTCTGATTGCGGTGCTGGAGGCGCTGGGCGGGGGCGGGCGGGCGGTTTTTTCCAGCCGCCGCTCTTTCCGCGTGAAGGGGGATGCCTATCTGGTGTAGAACAACCGCAAAGCGGAGATGCATCATGGCCGAAACCCGTGCGAAAGTGGCAGCCCTGGACCCGGTCTGGTCGCGCATCTGCGAGGAGGCGCGCGCGGCGCTGGCGGCCGAGCCGCTGCTGGGCGGGCTGATGCATTCGAGCCTGCTGCACCATCCGACGATGGAACGCGCGCTGGGCTACCGCTTTTCGCTGAAGCTCGCCTCGGGCGAGATCGGCGAGCAGATCCTGCGCGAGATCGCCGACGAGGCCTATGCGGCCGATCCGGGGCTGGGACAGGCGGCGCGGGCCGACCTGATGGCGGTCTATGACCGCGACCCGGCTTGCCACCGCTATCTGCAGCCGCTGCTGTATTTCAAGGGCTATCAGGCGATTCAGGCCTATCGGGTGGGCCACTGGCTGTGGACCGAGGGGCGCACCGATCTGGCCTATCTGATCCAGATGCGGGTGTCGGAGGTGTTCGGGGTCGACATCCACCCCGCCGCGCGGCTGGGCCGGGGGATCATGATCGACCACGCCCATTCCATCGTGATCGGCGAGACGGCGGTAGTGGGCGACAACGTGTCGATGCTGCATTCGGTGACGCTGGGCGGGACCGGCAAGGAAGACGGCGACCGGCATCCGAAGATCGGCGACGGCGTGCTGATCGGGGCGGGTGCGAAGGTGCTGGGCAACATCCGGGTGGGCGACAACAGCCGCATCGCCGCGGGGTCGGTCGTGCTGCATGACGTGCCCTGCTGCAAGACGGTGGCGGGCGTGCCTGCGCGGATCGTGGGCGATGCGGGCTGCGACCGGCCCGCGGCGAAGATGGACCAGCTTCTGGCGGGCGACGGCTACTGAGGGCCGACGCGGCGCCGGTGGGGGGCTGTCTGCCCCCCACACCCCCCGAGGATATTTGCGGACAGCAAATGGGGCCGCGGCGGGGTCTGTGCGCCGGGCGGCAATGACGAAGGCGGCAATGACGAAGGCCGGGCGCAGGGCCCGGCCTTTTTGCGATGCGAGGGGGTGCGGGCGCGGGCTCAGGCCAGCATCGCGACCGGGTTTTCCAGGTTCTCGATGATCGCCCGGAGGAATTCGGCCCCGAGCGCGCCGTCGATCACCCGGTGGTCGACCGAGAGGGTCATCGACATCACGGTGGCCACGCCCAGGCTGCCATCCTTCAGTACCACGGGTTTCTTCACCCCCGCACCGACTGCGAGGATCGAGCCATGCGGCGGGTTGATGACCGCATCGAAGTTGTCGATGCCGAACATCCCGAGGTTCGAGATCGCGAAACTGCCGCCCTGGTAGTCCTGGGGCGCGAGCTTTCGGGTCTTGGCGCGGGCGGCGAGATCCTTCATCTCGGCCGAGAGGGCGGAGATGGATTTCTGATGCGCGTCGCGCAGGACGGGGGTGAAAAGCCCGCCCTCGATCGCCACGGCCACCGCGACATCGGAGGGTTTGAGCCGCAGGATGCGGTCGCCCGCCCAGACGGCGTTGGCGGCGGGCACCGCCTGAAGCGCCAGCGCCGCGGCCTTGATGATGAAGTCGTTGACCGACAGCTTGATCCCACGGGGGGCGAGCTGGGCGTTCAGCGTCTCGCGGAAGGCCATCAGCGCGTCAAGCCGCACCTCGCGGCGCAGGTAGAAGTGCGGGATGGTCTGCTTGGCCTCGGTGAGGCGGGCCGCGATGGTCTTGCGCATGCCGTCGAGGGTGATCTCCTCGTAGGCGCGGTCGGCGAACATCTTCTTCACCGTGTCGGCCGACATGCCGGTGGGCAGGGCGGCGGCCACCGGGGCGGCGGCAACCGGGGCTGCGGCGGGGGCAGGGGCGGGGGGGGCGCTGGCGGCGGGGGCGGCGGCGGCGCCTTCCACATCGGCCTTCACGATGCGGCCGTGGGGGCCGGTGCCTGTGATCTTCGTCAGGTCGAGCCCCGTTTCGGCCGCGATGCGGCGGGCGAGGGGGGAGGCGAAGACGCGCGCGCCCGCGGCCTTCGGCGCGGCAGGGGCGACGGCCGGAGCCGCGGCTGCGGCGGGGGTCGCGGCCGCGGCCGTGGGCGCGGCGGCGACGGCTTTCGGCGCGGGGGCGGCCGAGGCGTCTTCGCCTTCGTCCACCAGGACGGCGATGGGAGTGTTCACCTTCACCCCGGCGGTGCCTTCGGCGACGAGGATGCGTCCCACGATGCCTTCATCCACCGCCTCGAATTCCATCGTGGCCTTGTCGGTCTCGATCTCGGCGAGAATGTCGCCGGATTTGACCCTATCGCCTTCCTTCACCAGCCATTTGGCCAGCGTGCCTTCCTCCATCGTCGGAGAGAGCGCGGGCATCAGGATTTCAGTGGCCATGGTTCCCTCCTCAGCGGTAGCAGACGGACTTCACCGCCTCGACCACCTCGGCGGTGGTGACGAGGGCGAGCTTTTCGAGGTTCGCCGCATAGGGCATCGGCACGTCCTTGCCGGTGCAGTTGATGACCGGCGCGTCGAGGTAGTCGAAGGCGCGCATCATGATGGTGGCCGACAGGTGATTGCCGATCGAGCCCACCGGCCAGCCCTCTTCCACTGTCACGCAGCGGTTCGTCTTCATCACCGAGGCGAGCACGGTGTCATAATCGATCGGGCGCAGGGTGCGCAGGTCGACCACCTCGGCGCTGATGCCATCTTTCGCAAGGATGTCAGCGGCTTCCAGCGCGTATTGCATGCCGATGCCGAAGCTGACGATCGTCACGTCGCTGCCCTCGCGCCAGATCCGGGCCTTGCCGAAGGGGATGGTGAAATCGGGCAGGTCGGGGACCTCGAACGAGCGGCCGTAGAGGATCTCGTTTTCGAGGAAGATGACCGGGTTCGGATCGCGGATCGCCGTCTTGAGCAGGCCCTTCGCGTCGGCGGCGGAATAGGGCATCACCACCTTGAGGCCGGGGATCTGGGCATACCAGGCGGCGTAGTCCTGGCTGTGCTGGGCGGCCACGCGGGCGGCGGCGCCGTTGGCGCCACGGAACACGATGGGGCAGCCCATCTGGCCGCCTGACATGTAGAGCGTCTTGGCGGCGGAGTTGATGATCTGGTCGATCGCCTGCATGGCGAAGTTGAAGGTCATGAACTCGACGATCGGGCGCAGGCCGCCGAAGGCAGCGCCGACCGCGATGCCGGTGAAGCCGTGTTCGGTGATCGGCGTGTCAATCACGCGCTTGGGCCCGAATTCGTCGAGCATCCCCTGGCTGATCTTGTAGGCGCCCTGGTATTCGCCGACCTCTTCACCCATCAGGAACACTTCGGGCGTGGCGCGCATTTCCTCGCTCATCGCCTCGCGCAGGGCCTCGCGGACGGTGATCGTCTTCATCGGCGCGTCGGCGGGCCAGTCGGCGGAGGCCTTCGAGACCACCTCGACCGGCGCGCGGGGGGCGGCGGGGACGGCGGCCGCGACGGGCGCGGGCGCGGCGGCGGGTGCCGGGGCTGCGGCGGCGGGAGCGGGGGCGGCGGCGTCCTCGCCCTCGTCCACCAGCACGGCGATCGGGGTGTTC
>JAJZVD010000032.1 GCA_021845805.1 Pseudomonadota bacterium
TCCGATCGAACAAGGCGCCGTTGACCGAGGCGATGGCCTGCTCGACCCCGCGCGCCACCCCGTCCGCAATCGTGCCGATCACTGCGCCATCCCTTTCCGTGCCGCCTCAACATAGGCGGTGGGTCCGCCCCGCGGTAGGGGCCGCTTGCCAAGCGCGAGGCGGCAGGCTACGCCGCGAGCATGCCCAGATACGCGCTGAAGATCGACTATGACGGCGGCCCGTTCAGCGGATGGCAGCGGCAGGCCGCCCAGCCCTCGGTGCAGGCGGCGGTGGAAGAGGCGCTGCGGCGGCTGGATCCCGCGGTGGGCAGCATCGCCGCCGCGGGCCGCACCGATGCGGGGGTGCATGCCACCGGCCAGGTCGCCCATTGCGATCTGGCGCGCGAATGGGAACCGTTCCGCCTGTCCGAGGCGCTGAACTGGCACCTGAAGCCCGCGCCGGTGGCGATCCTTGCGGTGGCGGCGGTGTCCGATGACTTTCACGCCCGGTTTTCCGCGATCGAGCGGCGCTATCTCTTCCGGCTGCTCTGCCGCCGCGCGCCCGCCACGCATGACCGCGGCCGGGTCTGGCAGGTGGGTCATGGGCTGGATGTGGAGGCGATGCGCGCAGGCGCGGCCTTTCTGATCGGTCGGCATGATTTCACCACCTTCCGTTCGGCCATGTGTCAGGCAGCAAGCCCGGTGAAGACGCTGGACGAGATCACGATCGACACCGCCCCCGCACCGGGGGGCGTGGAGATCCGGTTCCGTCTGCGGGCGCGTAGCTTCCTGCACAACCAGGTGCGCTCGATCGTGGGCACGCTGGAACGGGTGGGCGCCGGGGCCTGGGCCCCTGCCGACGTGGGCCGGGCGCTGGCGGCCCGCGACCGCGCCGCCTGTGGCCCGGTCTGCCCGCCGCAGGGCCTTTATCTGACGGATGTAGGCTATCCGGCCGATCCGTTCGCCTGACCGGCCGTCCTCTGCCGACCGCCTCAGTGCGCGTTGACCGGCGCCATGTCGTTCTGCCGCGCCAGCGCGAAGGCCAGCGCCCGGTCGCGCACCAGCGCAAGGCGTTCGCCATCGGCGTCATGCACCGCGTAAAGCGTGCTGAGCCCCGGCAGTTGCGCCTGCACCTCGTCGGGCAGGCTGTTCACCGGCACCGGGCGGACATAGACGATGCGCTGCCCCGTTTCCGGCCCGAAATCGAATTTGACGTCCATCGAAACCTCCTCAGGCTTTCGTGATCCGTATGGTCTGCACCACGGGTTCAGGAACCTCCCGCACCAGATCCACGTGCAGAAGCCCGTTTTCCAGCTTTGCCCCGGCCACCTCGACCCCGTCGGCCAGCACGAAGCTGCGCTGGAACGCCCGGGCGGCGATGCCGCGGTGCAGGAAGACACGGTCGCCCGTGTCGTCTTCCTGGCGGCCGCGGATGACAAGCTGCCGATCCTCGACCGTGATGGTCAGGTCCCCCTCGCGGAAGCCGGCCACGGCCAGGCTGATCCGGTAGGCGTTTTCCGAAGACTGCTCGATGTTGAAGGGCGGATAGCCCTCGGTCGCCGTCTTGGCGGTCCGCTCGACCAGGCGGTCGAGCTGCTCGAACCCGAGCAGAAACGGATGTGATCCGAACGTCAGTTTGGTCATCAGGCCCAGCCCTTGCAGCAAGCGACTTTGCGGTGCGGCCCCGGTCATCGGCGGCCACGCCACAGATATGGGCGACCTGCCGCGGCGTTGCAAGACCCCGCCCCGGCATCACTTTTCTTCCCCGGGCGGGGGCAAAGCCGCTATAGTGCGAGCCTCTGGAAAAGCGACTCAAGTGCCCCTGCCACCATGAACGCGCCGATGGAACTGAACAGCGAGGAAGTGCTGCGCATCAAGCTCGAGGTGCTTCGTCAGGAGCATCGCGACCTTGACGATGCGATCCACGCGCTGCAGGCCAGCGCGCGGGCGGACCCGCTGTCGTTGCGGCGGCTGAAGAAGCAGAAACTGGCGCTGAAGGATCAGATCGCCCGGCTGTCTGACCTGCTGACCCCCGACATCATCGCCTGAGCGCCTTGCCCCCGGCCCCTGCCCCGCTATAGTGCGCGCCTCACAGCGCGAGGGCAGGCATGGCAGACGTTGGCATCATCATGGGCAGCCAGTCCGACTGGCCGACGATGCGCGAGGCGGCAGCGATCCTCGACGAACTGGGCGTTTCATACGAGGCGAAGATCGTCTCGGCCCATCGCACCCCCGACCGGCTGTGGGACTATGGCAAGACCGCCGTTGACCGCGGGCTGAAGGTCATCATCGCGGGCGCGGGCGGGGCGGCGCATCTGCCGGGCATGATGGCCTCGAAGACGCGGGTGCCGGTGATCGGCGTACCGGTGCAGACCCGGGCGCTGTCGGGCGTCGACAGCCTCTATTCCATCGTGCAGATGCCGCGCGGCTATCCGGTGGCGACGATGGCCATCGGCGGCGCGGCCAATGCGGGGCTGATGGCGGCGGCGATCCTGGCGCTGGGCGATCCTGCGCTGGCCGCGCGGCTGGATGGCTGGCGCGCCGCGCTTTCGGCCTCGATCCCCGAGGAGCCGCAGGATGAGTGAGCCCCTTCCCCCCGGCGCGACCATCGGCATCCTGGGCGGCGGCCAGCTTGGCCGGATGCTGTCGGTCGCGGCATCGCGGCTGGGCTATCGCTGCCACATCTACGAACCCGGCGCCAACCCGCCCGCGGGCGACGTGGCCCACCGGGTGACGACCGCCCCCTATGAAGATGCCGCAGCCCTGCGCGCCTTTGCCGAGGCCGTCGACGTGGTGACCTATGAATTCGAGAACGTGCCCACCGCCGCGCTCGACCTGATCGAATCGCTGCGCCCGATCCGGCCCAACCGGCGCGCGCTGGCCGTCAGCCAGGACCGCATCGCGGAAAAGGATTTCCTCAGCGGCCTTGGCCTGCAGACCGCGCCCTATCAAGCGGTGAACGACGCGCGCGACCTCGAGGCCGCGATTGCCGCGATCGGCACGCCCGCGATCCTGAAGACCACGCGGCTGGGCTATGACGGCAAGGGGCAGGCGCGGCTGTCCGCGCCCGAGGACGCGCCCGCGGCGCTGGCCGCGATGCGGGGGGCGCCCGCGGTGCTGGAAGGCTTTGTCAGCTTCGAACGCGAGGTCTCGGTGATCGCGGCGCGCGGCCTGACAGGAGAGGTTTCGGCCTATGACCCCGGCGAGAACGTGCACCGCGCGGGCATCCTGCACACCACCACCCTGCCCGCCCGCCTGACACCCGCCCAGCGCACCGACGCGGTGCTGATCGCCGCGCGCATCCTGAACGCGCTGGATTACGTCGGCGTGCTGGGGGTGGAACTGTTCGTGACCCCGCGGGGCCTTCTGGTGAACGAGATCGCGCCGCGCGTCCACAACTCGGGCCACTGGACGCAGAACGGCTGCGCGGTGGACCAGTTCGAACAGCACATCCGCGCCGTGGCGGGCTGGCCCCTGGGCGACGGCAAGCGGCACAGCGACGTGACGATGCTGAACCTGATCGGCGACGACATCGCGCAGGTGCCGCAGATCGCGCGCGAGCCGAACGCCGCCCTGCACCTTTACGGCAAGGCCGAGGCCCGGCCCGGCCGCAAGATGGGGCATGTGAACCGCATCACCGGACCGGCGCGATAGCGGCTCAGGCCGCCACGCCCCCCACGATGCGGGCCAGCGCGGCGCGGATGTCGGGGATGGGGCCCATGGCGTCCACCCGGTCCAGCACGCCCTTCGCCGCGTAATAGGCGATCAGCGGCGCGGTTTCGGCGTGATAGGCCGCCAGCCGCGCCGCCACCGTTTCGGCCTTGTCATCGGCCCGCCGCTTGAAGGCGGTGCCGCCGCACTTGTCGCAGACGCCCGCCACCGCGGGCTGCTTGAAGCTGTCGTGATAGCCTTCGCCGCAGGTGGCGCAGGTATGGCGCCCGGCGATGCGGTCCACCATCGCGGCGTCATCGACCTCCAGCGACACGGCCGCCGTCACCCGCTGGCCGCTGGCCGCCAGCAGTGCGTCCAGCGCTTCGGCCTGGCCGCGGGTGCGGGGAAAGCCGTCAAGGGTCACGCCGCGCGCCACATCGGGTTCGGCCATCCGGTCCTTCAGGATGGCCAGCACAATGTCATCCGACACCAGCGCGCCGGCCTCCATCACCGCCTTGGCGGCAAGGCCCGCGGGGGTGCCCCGCGCCACGGCCGCGCGCAGCAGGTCGCCGGTGGACAGCTGGATCAGGCCGAAGTCCTCTTCCAGCATGCGGGCCTGGGTTCCCTTGCCTGCGCCCGGCGGGCCCAGAAGGATGATGACGGCGGGCGCAGGTTGGGTCATGGGCTTACCCCCGGTTCATGCGGTTGTTGATCAACTCGTCCACCACGGAGGGATCGGCCAGCGTCGAGGTATCGCCCAGCGCGCCGAAGTCGTTCTCGGCGATCTTGCGCAGGATGCGGCGCATGATCTTGCCCGAGCGGGTCTTGGGCAGGCCCGGCGCCCACTGGATCAGGTCGGGGCTGGCGATCGGGCCGATCTCGGTGCGCACCCATTTCACCAGTTCCTTGCGCAGGTCCTCGCTGGGCGCCTCGCCGTTCATCAGGGTGACATAGGCATAGATGCCCTGCCCCTTGATCGGGTGCGGATAGCCCACCACCGCGGCCTCGGCCACCTTGGCATGCGCCACCAGCGCCGATTCCACCTCGGCCGTGCCCATCCGGTGGCCCGACACGTTGATGACGTCATCCACCCGCCCGGTGATCCAGTAGTAGCCGTCCTCGTCCCGGCGGCATCCGTCGCCGGTGAAATAGTAGCCCTTGTACTGTTCGAAATAGGCCGACTGGAACCGCTCGTGGTCGCCCCAGAGCGTGCGCATCTGCCCCGGCCAGCTGTCGGCGATGCAGAGCACGCCCTCGGTCTCGGTCTCGGGCTTCACCGCGCCCGTGGCGGCGTCAAGCACCACCGGCTTCACCCCGAAGAAGGGCAGCGTGGCCGCCCCCGGCTTGGTCCCGATGGCGCCCGGAAGCGGGGTGATCATGTGGCCGCCGGTCTCGGTCTGCCAGAAGGTGTCGACGATCGGGCATTTTCCCTTGCCCACATGCTCGTTGTACCAGTTCCAGGCCTCGGGGTTGATCGGCTCGCCGACCGAGCCCAGCAGCTTCAGGCTGGACAGGTCGTGCTTTGCGGGCCACTCGGGGCCAAGCCCCATCAGCGACCGGATCGCGGTCGGCGCGGTGTAGAACTGGTTCACCCGGTGCTTCTCGATCACCGCCCAGAACCGGCCCGCGTCGGGGTAGGTCGGCACGCCCTCGAACATGACGGTGGTCGCGCCATTCGCCAGCGGGCCGTAGATGATGTAGCTGTGGCCCGTCACCCAGCCCACGTCCGCGGTGCACCAGAACACGTCGCCATCATGGTAATCGAAGGTGTACTGATGCGTCATCGCGGCATAGACGAGATAGCCGCCCGAGGTATGCACCACCCCCTTCGGCTTGCCGGTGGACCCCGAGGTGTAAAGGATGAAGAGCGGATCTTCCGCCCCCATCGGCCGGGCCGGGCAATCCGGCGCGACATGGTCCATCATCGCCTTCACGTCGACATCGCGGCCCGGGATCCAGCTGGTCTGGTCGCCCGTGTGCTTGACCACGAGGCAGCGCACCTTGTCGGAACAATGCAGCAGCGCCGCATCGGTATTGGCCTTCAGCGGCGTCCGCTTGCCACCGCGCGGGGCGCTGTCGGCGGTGATGACCAGCTTGGCGCCGCAGTCGTTGATCCGGTTGGCCAGCGCGTCGGGCGAAAAGCCCGCGAACACGACCGAATGCACCGCGCCGATGCGCGCACAGGCCAGCATCGCATAGGCCGCTTCGGGGATCATCGGCAGGTAGATCACCACCCGGTCGCCCCGCATCACGCCCTGGCTCAGCAGGACGTTGGCCATCCGGTTCACCTTCTCGTGCAACTGCCGGTAGGTGATGTGCTGCGCGGGCGTCGCCGGATCGTCGGGTTCCCAGATGATGGCGGTCTGATCGGCACGGGTCGGCAGGTGCCGGTCGATGCAGTTCACTGCGACGTTCAGAACGCCGTCCTCGAACCACTTGATGCTGACGCGGCCGTAATCGAAGGTGGTGTTCTTCACCTTGCTGTAGACCTGCATCCAGTCCAGCCGACGCCCGTGCTCGCCCCAGAACGCGTCAGGGTCGGCCAGCGAGGCGTCATACATCGCCCGATAGGTCGCGGCGGTCACATGGGCTTGCGCGGCGAACGCGGCCGGCACCGGATGCGGCGCCACCTTCGGATGATCGGTCATGGAAACTCCTCCTCTGGCTTGCTGCCATCCCTGCGATGTCATAGACCGGCGCACCCGCGGACGGGAAGCCGGCTCATCCTCCGCGGCGCAATCTACCGCATGGTCAATCGCATCGTAAACCTTTTTGAATCATGGATTTTTCTGTAAATCGCTTCACAGGATACCGCAGCGTAGGGTAAATTATTTACATATCGCCCGCTATTTGCGCCGAAATTTCAACGACCTGCCCTGTCGGATGGCACGGAAAACCGGGAAAACCGGCCCGGAGCCGGGTTTCGCCCCGCCCGCCCCGGCCCCGCCTGCCGCGGACAGGGCCGCGTGGGGCGAACGATCGTGACGCGCGGCATGTCGATGGCGAAGGAATCGTGCGTGCGCGATTCGCCCCGTTGCCGAGGACGGGCCGCGGGCCTAGCTAGGACGCTGAGAGGAGCCCGCGATGCCCGACCCCGTGAACCCGATCCGCGCCACCGATGACGAGGCCCGCCACCTGGCCCGCGGCCTTCTGGCCGAGGCCCGCTTTGCCGCGCTGGCGGTGCTGCATCCCGCGACCGGCGCCCCGTCGGTCAGCCGCGTCGCGCTGGGGCTGGACCCGCAGGGCACGCCGGTCACGCTGATCTCGACCCTTGCCTTCCACACCGGCGCGCTGAAGGCCGACCCCCGCGCCGCCCTGCTGGTGGGCGAACCCGGGCCGAAGGGCGACCCGCTGACCCACCCGCGCCTGTCGGTCGATGTGCGCGCCCGCTTCATCGACCGCGCGGGGCCCGAACATGGCGCGCTGCGCGCGGCCTGGCTGGCCCGCCACCCCAAGGCGAAGCTTTACGTCGATTTCGCCGATTTCGGCTTTGTGGCGCTGAACGTTCAGGGCGCGTCGCTGAACGGCGGATTTGGCAAGGCCTATGTGCTGACCGCGGCAGACCTGCTCGGGGGCTGAGGCGCTCAGACCGCGCTGAACCCGCCATCCACGAACAGCTGCGCCCCGGTGACAAAGTCGCTGTCGTCGGAGGCAAGGTAAAGCGCCGCGCGGGCGATGTCTTCGGGTCGGCCCATCCGCCCCTGGCTTGCGCGGATCGCCTCTTCCGAGGCGTCGACCCCCAGCGCCTGCAACTCGGCCACCTCGCGGCGGCCGTGGGGAGTGTCGATGAAGCCGGGGCAGACCGCGTTGCAGCGGATGCCGCGGTCGCGGAACTCGACCGCGATGGCGCGGGCGAACATGTGACAGGCACCCTTGGTGGCGTCGTACAGCACCTCCATCGGCGTGGCGTAGACGGCCGAGATCGACGAGGTGCAGACGATCGACCCGCCCCCCGCCGCGATCATCTGCGGCAGCACGGCGCGGGTCATCAGGTACATGCTTTTGACGTTCACGGCGAAAAGTCCGTCCCAGTCCGCTTCCTCGGTCTCGAGGAACGGCTTGATGACGATGGTTCCCGCGTGGTTGAAAAGCACGGTCACCGGCCCCAGCGCGGCCGTGACGGCGGCGACCGCGGCCTCGACCTCGGACTTGCGGGCGACATCGGCCGCGGCAAATACCACCCGGTGGCCCGTCGCGCGCAACTCGGCGGCCAGCGCCTCGCCCAGTGCGGCGTTGCGATCGACGATCCCCACCGCGGCCCCTTCGGACGCGAAAAGCCGCACCGCCGCCGCCCCGCAGCCCGAGGCGCCGCCCGAGACCAGCGCCACCTTCCCCGCCAACCGATCCGCCATCGCGCCCTCCTGCCCAGACGGGGCGCAGCCTAGGCGCCCCGTCCGGCCCGTTCAAGGAGGTCAGTTCGGGTTGTCGACCCGCGTGGTCACCATCACCTTGCCCGCAACCGGCACCGGCCAGCCCAGCGTCACCTGCCCCCTGCCGCTGCCCTGCTGCGCCGTCGCCGCGGGCATGTCGTAGCGCGCGACGCCGCCCGCGTCGGTGATCGCCCCCGCCGCAGCGATGCCGGTGACAAAGCGCGCCCAGCCCCCGAACGGCAGATAGGCCGAAGGGTCCAGCGTCCAGGTCTTCGCGGCCGTGTTCTGCTGGAATTCCAGCGAGACGGGGCTGACCGCGGCCTGCGTCACCCCGTTGAAGGCGTTGTCCTGGAACACCACGTTGCGGAACCGCCCGTAGTCGAGCCCCGCCACCGTGGCATCCACCGCCTCGACCCGGTCCACCGTGGCGCTGATGGTGCGGAAGACGTTGCCCGTCACCGCCAGCCCCCAGATGAAATGCCCGGGCCCCTTGGGCGCCACCACGATCCAGCGGAACCCGGTGCCCACCCCCTTCACCGTGAAGATGTTGCCCGTCACCGTCAGGCCGCCGAAGCTGTATTCGCTTGAGTACTGGGGCGTCTGGTCATGCTCGTTCGACCATTCGATGAACTGGTTGTCGATGTAGTTGCCGATGATCGTGGACTTGGGGTTGGTCGCGGTCAGCACGATCCCGCCCAGCCGCACCCCCAGCGCCTCGTCGTCGCCCTGGAAGAAGTGGTTGCCGCTGATGACATGGCCAAGCCCGTTCATCACCGCCGTGTGGCGGAACCGGCTGGCGCGGTTGTTGCGGATCTTGGTGTCATTGGCATTCACGTTGAAGGCGATCGAGGTGCGGTCCTGCGCGCGGCCGCTCTGGTCGCTGTCTTTCGACAGGAACTGGCACTGATCCAGCAAGAGCCCCTGGCACCCGGTGCCGATCGAGGTGATGCCGCGGTCCTTGGGCGCGTTGAAGACGCAATCCGAAAACCGGCAGACCGTGCCCGCCGAGGCCAGCATGACGGCCGAGCCGACGCCGGCGCAGTAGAATTCGAGGTTCGTCACCTCGAACTTGTCCAGCCGCGCCATGCCGCTGAAATCCAGCGCATAGCGGAACCGACGGAAGCTGTAGCCCCGGGTCCCCTCGGCGTTCCACAGCGCCTGGCTGAGCGTGACCGTGCCCGCACCGATGCTGGTCGCGGTGACATAGACCTCGCGGCCCACACCGTTGCCGGTGACCAGCGCGCCGACCGGGATCTGCGCCACGTTGGTGATCCCGCTCAGCGTGAAGGGCTGGGCCGCGGTGTAGGTGGCCTGTGCGGTCACCACCACATCGGCCCAGGCCGCGCCCGGCTGCGGCGCAAGCTGGCCGTTGGTCAGCACCCGGCGGGTCTGGAAACTGTCAAGCCCGGTCACCGCCGCCACATCGACCGGCGCGCTCAGCTGCACCTGGCGGCCGCCGAGGTCCAGCACCGAATGGTCGGTGTAGTTGAACAGCGCCTGCAGCATCCGGCGGAACCCGGCCTCTTCGCTGCCAAAGGCCGCCTCGTAGCTGGGCAGGTCGTAGCTTTGCCGAAGCGAAAGCCGCATGCTGTCGGGCATGGCAAGTTGCCCCTCGAACCGGACGGGGGCGTTCAGGGTCATGTTGCCCGGCAGGTAATAGCGCCCCGTCGACACCAGCAGGCTGCACCTCTGGGCAACCGCGGCGTTGTCGGCGGCCGAGAAGGCCGCGCGGTCGTCGGTGATCCCGTCGCCCTTCGCGCCATAGTCGCGCACGTCGACCCAGTCCATCAGCGTCCGGGCGAAGATGTCGGTCACATCCTCGATGCGCAGATCGTCGATCCGCACCACGCCGCCGTTCGGCCCCGTCAGATCCAGCCCGAAATGGCCATAGGTGGGCGCGGCGCCCCACACCATGTCCACTCCGCGCCGGTTGCCCACGCCCACGATGGCGCTGATCGTGGCGACCGTGCCATAGGCGCCCAGCGTGACCTGCGGCCCGGACAGAGCCACCGCCGTGACCGCCCCGGCGGCGTTCCCGGCCCAGGCGCCCACCCGCAGCGTGGGCAGGTTGCCCGACATCGCCTTGACCCGCGCCGAGATGCGCAGATAGACCCCCGGCAGGATTGGCGTCTGCACCATGTAGCGCAGCTTCTGCGTGGCCGTGGTCTTCTGCAGTTCCAGACAGCCGCCGAAATCCTGATCGGCAGGCACATGGGCGGCATTCGGCTGGCCCGCATAGCTTCCCGAACCGGGCGTGCCGTCCTCGTAGGACCAGGACGAAAGCCCGGCCGAAAACGGCGGCGGCATCAGCGCCACGCCGTCGGTGATGGTGATATCCATGAATTGCCCCTGCGTCGTTGACCTCGGGCCGAGACGCCCGGCCGGGCCTGCGGGACAGGGCAGCCGGTCACGGCCCGCCACATCGCGCAAGGCTCGTGCTGCCGGACGGACCGCCCGGGATCAGAGCTAGCAGCCGGCCATTAACCCGCGGTTAACCGGGCGCGCGCGTCAGGCGCCAAGCCCCTGCTGCGGAAGGATCTGAACCGCATCGATCCGCCAGGCACCGCCCACCTGCACCATGCGGTAATCCAGCATCCAGAGCCGCCCGGCCGGGTCGGTCACCATCACCCGCTGCCACAGCCCGCCCGCCACATCGCGCAACTGCAGGTACTTCACCGCGCCGGGATGCCAGACCATCGGATAGCCGGTCCTGACCATGGCGCCGAAGCTGTCGGAGGTCTGGAACATCCCCTGGATCGTCGGCGAGGCAAAGGTGAAGGCGGTGGCGAAGTCGTCCTTCTGGAAGGCCGCGATCTGGTCGCCGATGACCGCCTGGATGGCGGGATTTGGCGCCTCGTCGGCCAGCGCTGCCATCGGCGCCACAAAAAGGAATGGCAGAACCTGCAATGCACGCTGCATCGTCGTCCTCCTGTCATGTCCCCGTTGCACAGCTAGGGCGCGCACATGTCGCGGCAAGGGCTTCGTCGGAGGCATATCTTTCTGCGGCCCGAGAGACTAGATTTGCCCCAAAGGAGACCGCCGTGGCCTTCACCTTCGCACGCAGCGACCGCAGCCTGGAGCGCGGCGCCCGCCGTATCGGCAGGGAACAGGTCGGGCGGGCGCTGTCGCAGATCGACGCCCCCGCCGTTCCGCCCCCTGTCGCCGTGCACGAGGTGCGCAAGGCGGTGAAGCGGCTGCGCGCGCTCTTGCGGCTCTTGCGGCCCGGCCTGTCCGACCATGCCACGCTGGACATGCTGCTGCGGGACGCCGCCCGCCATGTCGCGGCGCTGCGCGATGCCGATGTGCTGCTGCACACGCTGGAAACGTTGTCGCCCGGCGGCCTGCCCGCGCTGCGCGCCGCGCTGCATGCCCGCCGCGACGCGGGCGGCGCCGATACGGAAACCGCGCTGGCCGCCTGCCGCGCCACGCTGACCGAGGCGGCGCCGATGCTGCGCGGGCTGTCGCTGACGGGCAGCAGCGATGACGTGCTGCACGCGGGGCTGTCCGTCACGCTGCGGCGCGCGCAGGCGGCCAACCGCATCGCGCTGCGGGCCGAAAGCGCCGTGGCGCTTCACGATTTCCGCAAGCGGGTCAAGGACCACCTTTACCACGCGCGCCTGCTGACCCCGCTTTGGCCAGAGCTGATGCACCCGCATGCCGAGGCAGCGGAACTGCTGTCGGAGACCCTGGGCCAGATGAACGACATTGCCGTCTTCGTCGAGGCGCTGGCCCCGCTGGACCTGCCCGAAGAGGAACGCACGGCGGCACTGGCCCTGGCGCATCTGCGCCACGACCGGCTTGCGCTGACCGCCCTGCCGCTGGCGGCCCGCCTCTTTGCCGGTCGGCCCGAGGATCTGGCCGACCGCTGGTGCGCCCTCTGGGCGATCTGGATGGCCGAGGCCTGAGCCTCAGGCCAGTTCGCCCGCCAGCCCCTTCTCGATCAGGGCGATGGTCTTCTCGACACCGTAAAGCGCGATGAACCCGCCAAAGCGCGGCCCCTCGCTTGCGCCCAGGCAAACCTCGTAAAGCGCCTTGAACCAGTTGCGCAGCGGGTCGAAGCCGTGTTCGTTGCCCACCGCATAAACGATGTTCTGCAGGGCTTCGGGGTCGTGCGTGTCGCCCGCCGCCTTCAGCCGCGCGACCAGATCGGCCATCGCCACCCGTTCCTTGCCGTCGGGCGCACGGAACCTGCGCGTGGGCGCCACGAAATCGCGGAAGTAGCGCACGGCAAATTCCGCCGCCTGATCGAGGTCGGGGTTGCTCTCGGGGCTGGCGTCCGGGGCATAGCTGCGGATGAAGCCCCAGAGCCCGGACTTGTCGGTGGCCCCCGCCACGCTGGCCAGGTTCAGCAGCATCGCGAAGGGCACCACCATCCGGCTTTCGGGCGGCGTGCCGCCGTGGATGTGCCACACCGGGTTCGCAAGCTGCGCCGCCGCGTCCTGCGTGGGGAAGGCGCGCAACTGCTGGTGATATTCGTCCACCGCCTTGGGGATCACGTCCCAGCTCAGCCGCTTGGCGGTCTTGGGCTTCAGGAACATGTAATAGCTCAGGCTCTCGGTCGAGGCATAGGTCAGCCATTCGTCGATGGTCAGCCCGTTGCCCTTCGACTTCGAGATCTTCTGGCCGTTCTCGTCCAGGAACAACTCGTAGGTGAAATGCTCGGGTTTCACGCCGCCCAGAATCTCGCAGATCCCGTCATAGATCGGCGTGTTGGTGGAATGGTCCTTGCCGTACATCTCGAAATCCACCCCCAGCGCGGCCCAGCGGGCGCCGAAGTCGGGTTTCCATTGCAGCTTCACATGGCCGCCGGTGACCGGCAGGGTGAATTCCTGCCCGGTCTCGTCGTCGAAGGTCACGGTGCCCGCCTTCGCGTCCACATGCTTGATCGGCACATAAAGGACGCGGCCGGTGTCCGGATGGATCGGCAGGAAGCAGGAATAGGTCTGCTGACGCTCCTCGCGCAGGCTTGCCAGCATGACCGCCATGATCTCGTCATACACCTCGGCCGCCTTCAGCAGGATCGCGTCCAGCTTGCCGGTCTTGTAATACTCCGTCGCGCTGGCGAATTCGTACTCGAACCCGAAGGTATCGAGGAACCGGCGCAGCATCGCGTTGTTGTGGTGGCCGAAGCTTTCGAACTGCTCGAACGGGTCGGGCACCGAGGTCAGCGGCTTCTGCAGGTTCTGCTTCAGCATCGGGATGTTCGGCACGTTGTCGGGCACCTTGCGCATGCCGTCCATGTCGTCCGAGAACACCAGAAGCTTGGTGGGGATGTCCGAGATTTCCTGGAACGCCCGGCGGATCATCGTGGTGCGCGCGACTTCCCCGAAGGTGCCGATATGCGGCAGCCCGCTGGGGCCGTAGCCGGTCTCGAACAGCACATAGCCTTTCGCGGGCGGCGCGTTTTCGTAGCGTTTGAGGATCCGGCGCGCCTCTTCGAAGGGCCAGGCTTTCGAAGTCATCGCGGCATCGCGGAACGCGGACATGGGGTCATCCTCGGGAACGCAGGCCGGGCCCCGTGCCCGGCCCAGCCCGCTTAGTGAACCCGCCCCCCAAGGTCAAGTTTTCCGGCCCCGCCTTTCCCGGCCCGCGCGGGCCCTGCGACCCGGGGGCGCGACCGCGCCTCCCCTTGCCCCACCGCACGGCCTTACCTATTGTGCCGTCAAGCAGAAAGGACGCACGCAGATGAGTTTCGACACCGCCTCGATGACCCCCCAGGACAGCCTCGTGGCGCTGATGATTGCCGTTTCGGCCTCGGACGAAACGATCCGCACCGCCGAACTGATGATGATCCAGGGCATCGTGAACCACCTGCCCGTCTTCTCGGGCTACGACCCCGACCGGCTGAAGCGGATCGCCCAGGTCGTGTTCGACCTGTTCGAAGAGGAAGACGGACTGGACGCGCTGTTCGGCCTGGTGCGAGATGCGCTGCCCGAGCGGCTGCATGAAACGGCCTATGCGCTGGCCTGCGACGTGGCCGCGGCCGATGGCAAGCTGGGCCAGACCGAACTGCGCCTGCTGGAAGAGATCCGCGAAGAACTGGAGATCGACCGCCTGCATGCCGCCGCGATCGAGCGCGGCGCGCGCGCCCGGTTCATGCGGGCCTGATCAGGTCTTGAAGACCACGCCCCAGCGCTGCAACAGGCCGCGCTGGAGCATGTGCGCCCGCGCCACCCACGGCCGTTCACCCGGAGGCGACTCGCGGTCCTCGCGCGGGACCGCCGTCGAACGGGCGACATCGCCCGACATGATGGCAAACACCATCTCGTTGCCCTTGTCGGTCGTCTCGTAGCCCGCAAGGTTCGACACGAAGTTCAGCGTGCCGCTCTTGGCTTCGGCATGCGTCGGGCCGTTGTCGAGCCAGCGCCCCCGGGCGTCCTGCAGCGCAACCGGCTTCAGGATGCCGCGCAGGTCCACCGCGCGGGCCGCCCGCAGCAGCGTAACCAGATCATGCGGCGTCACCCGGTTGTCCACCGACAGCCCGGAATGGTCGTTCAGAGCGGGCGAGATGCCAAAGCGCCCCTGTGCCCAGGCGTTCATCCGCGCCGCCGAGTCGGCCAGGCTGTCCACCGGCCCGCCCTGCGCCTGGCTGGCCGTCATGCCCACGATCTCGGCGGTGACATTGGTGGAATACTTCAGCATCTCCTTCAGGATGCCGCGCAACGGTCCGCTTTCGTGCCGCGCCAGTTCGGTGCCCTGGGGCGCCGTGTCGGCGATGACCGGCGCCGGAAGCCGGGTGCCGTTGGACGCTGCCAGCGCGCGGAACACGTCGCCCGCATAGGGCCCCGGCGCGCGCACCGGCAGCCAGCGGCTGCCGCCCTTGCCCAGCGCATCGCGGGCCACCGTCCAGCTTTCGATGCCGCCATCGGCCGCATAGGTGTAGGGCGGCCGGGCCCGATCGACCACCGCCATCCGCGCCACCCGTACCGGCGGCACATAGCGGGCGCCGCGGGCATCCAGCGTCAGCGTCCAGTCCCCGCCCTTCTTCGCCCAGCCGAAATAGACCCGGTTGAAGTTCAGGTTCAGACCCGAGATGCCGGGGTTGTAATCCACCTGGTCGGGCTGGTTGGGGTCGATCTGCGGCAGCCGCGGAAGAAGCCCGTCGACCACCACGAACCGCCCGGTGACGCCCTGCACCCCGGCGCCGCGCAGCGCCTTGGCCATGTCGCCCAGATTGTCGGTCACCAGCGTGGGATCGCCGCCACCCACCAGCACCAGATCGCCCTGCACGATCCCGTTGCTGACCGGCCCGGTCGCGATGAGCCTGGTGACGAAGCGGTAATCCTGCCCGAGGACTTCCAGCGCATAGGTCGCGGTCAGCGTCTTGGCCACGCTGGCCGGCGCCATCGGCCGGTCGGCACCGGCGCTTTCCAGCACCCGGCCGCTGTCGGCCTCGACCACGATGTAGCCGACCTCGCCGCCCAGCTTGGCCGCGGCGATCAGCGCCTCGGGCGTCTGGGGCCTGATCTCGGTGGCATGGTGTTCGTGCTTGGGTTCGGGATGCGCCTTGGTCTTGGCCAGCACAAGTTGGGGCGCCGCGGCGGCGGCCCCCAGCACTGCCAGCGCCCGGCGCCGCGAAAGAAAGAATACCCTGTTCGTCATGCGGCGCAGGTAATCAGATCGCCCCTGCCGGGGCAAGCACACCTAGCGGCTCCATTCGCCCCGCGCACGAATGCGTGTAGAGCTTTCGTCAACCCGCGGCACATCCAGATAGGCCCAGGCGGGCGGCGCGCACCCGACCAGCGCGCCGGGCGCGACGCGCGCCCGCGCGAACCGCCGGGCCGCCCCCGCGCGCTGCGCCCGCAACCCCTGCCCCGCCCGTGCCAGCACCGCCACCCGGACATGCGCCATGATCCAGCGCCAGTTGTCCCAGCGGTCGAACTGCGCCAGATTGTCGGCCCCCATCAGCCAGACGAAGGTGACGCCGGGGTACAGGGCCTTCAGCCGCCGCAAGGTCTGCGCCGTATAGCGGGTGCCAAGCCGCGCCTCGAGGTCGCTCACCACTACCCGCGGATCGCCGCCCAGGATCGCCCGCGCCCGCGCGATGCGCCGGTCCAGCGGCGCCGGGGCATCCTGCTTCAGCGGATTGCCGGGGCTGACCAGCCACCACACCCGGTCCAGCCCCAGCCGCCGGATGGCCTCGCGGGTGATGTGGACGTGGCCCGAATGGGCCGGATCGAACGATCCGCCCAGAAGCCCGATCACCATGCCACGGTCCGCCCGCGGAAATCCCTGTTTCATCGGGCCAGAGCTATCCGATCCGTCCCGCGTCGGGGAGAGGCAAAACGCAGCGTGGGCCGCGCGGATATTCCCTTGCCTTCCCGATAAATCTGACAATAGTCAGCGACATTTGCTGATACAGGTCAATCATGCTGGATGATGTCGCCCGGCTCCGCCGGTTCAACCGCGCCGTCACGCGCGACGTGGGCGCGCTCGACGGCTCGTTTCTGGGCCGCGGCCGCCCGCTCGGGGTGGCGCGGGTGCTGCACCTGGCCACGCCCGACGGCACCGACGTGGCCGAGGTGCGCCAGCGGCTGGGGCTTGATTCCGGCCTGCTCAGCCGCATCCTGCGCGGGCTTGAGGCCGAGGGGCTGATCGCGCTGGAAACGGCCGCCGCCGACCGCCGCCGCCGCATCGTTCGCCTGACCGAGGCGGGCCGGGCCGAACGCGAGGCCTATGAATCGCTCAGCCTCCAGAAGGCCACGCAGACGCTCACCCGCGCGGGCCGACGCCGCGCCGCGCTGGTGGCCGCGATGGACTTGATCGCCACGGTCCTGAACGAGGATCTGGTCGAGATCCGCGCCGCCGACCCCGACGACCCCGCCGCACAGGCCTGCCTTGCGGCCTATTACGCGCTGCTTTGCGAGAAGGTCGCCGGGCTGACGCCGGCCCATTTCGCCCTGCCCGATCCCGCCGCCGACAGCTTCCGCACGCCCCGCGGCGCCTTCCTTCTGGCCTGGTCGGACACGCTCGCCGTGGGCTGCGTCAGCCTGCGCCCGCTTCTGGGCGACACCGCCGAGGTCAAGCGGCTCTGGGTTCACCCGGACGCGCGCGGGCAGGGGCTGGCCCGCCGCCTGATGGCCGCGATCGGGGCCGAGGCCCGCCGCCTGGGCTACCGCGACCTCAGGCTGGACACCAACCGCGCCCTGCCCGAGGCCATCGCACTTTACCACGCCACCGGCTGGACCGAGGTCGCCCCCTACACCGATTTCCCGGCCACCCACTGGTTCGGCAAGGCGCTGTAACCCCCGCGACCCACCCTGCAAATATCCGCGACAGAGCCGCGATCCGGCCGCAATTGCAGACTATCGCGTTCCTGACAGACGCATGGGCGAGAGGGGCGTGACACCCGACTGGCGAGGCATTGCGCGGATCTGCTTATCGCTCCTCGCCTTCGCGGGGATCGGCTGGCTCGTGTTGGTCATGCTGGTGCGGTCTGCGACATTTGGCGGGCCCGGCAGCGCCGCGCAGGGCGCTGGCTATTCGGATTTCGACGAGTTTCACCTGGTCGGACGGATGATCTGGCAGGGCGCCGTCGCGCAGGCCTATGTCCTTCCCGACATGCTGGCCGCGCTGCACGCCGACGCGGGGCTGCCCGTCCGGATGCCCTGGGCCTACCCGCCGCAGTTCGATCTGGTGGTCGCGGCGCTCGGGCTGGTGTCGAAGGGCACCGGCTATCTCGTGTTCATCGGCGGGGCATTCATCTTCTACCTGTGGGTCCTGCGGCGGCTGGCGGGGCCGGAATTTGCCATCTCGGTGCTGATCTGCCTGCCCGCGCTGAATACCTGCATGACCTTCGGGCAGAATGGCTTCCTGACGGCGGGGCTGGCGGGGGCCTTCGCGCTCTGGATGCTGCGCAACAGCGCGCTGGCCGGCCTGCCCCTTGGCCTCATGGTGATCAAGCCCCACCTTGCGATCGGCCTCGCCGCCGTCGCGCTTGCCCGACGATGCTGGAAGGTTCTTGGGCTGGCGGCACTTGTCGTCCTTGCCACAGGGGTGGCGGCAAGCCTGGCCTTTGGTCTGCCGATCTGGGTCGGCTTTGTGTCGGCGGTGCGGGAATCGAGCGGCTATCTGCGAAAGACCGATGGGTTCCCGCTCTATCGCATGGTCTCGATCTACGCGACGGCGCGCACCCAGGGCCTGTCGGCTGAAACGGCGCTGCTGATGCAGGGCGGCGTGGGGCTGTCGGCGATTGCCGTGGTTGTGGTTGCGGCGTTCCGCAGGGTGCCACCTCGACACCTGCTGGGCGTGGCGCTGCTGTGCACCGTGGCGGTCAGCCCCTACAGCTACGACTACGATCTGCCGATGCTCGGGATGGCCGCGGGGCTGCTGGCCGCCGATGTGCGCCGGGCGGCAAGCGGGCTGGAACAGATCGCCATCGTCGCGCTGGCGTGGCTGTCGGGGGGCTGGCTGCAGGTGGTTCTGGCAACGAAGCCGCCGGGACGGGTGATCGCGGAACAGACCACCACGCTTGCCGGCGCGGCCTATCTGGTTCTTGTTGTCCTGATCCTGGCCGTTCTGCACCGGGCCAGGTCGCAGGGCGCCCCTTGCGTATCGCCTGGCGCACCGGCAACGCGCCACGCGCGCGGCGTTGCCCTCGAGGCTCAGACGCGATAAAGCCGGGGCATCCCCTGGTCCGTCCGAGAGAGAGCATAATGGCCGCCTATCAATACGTCTACCACATGGATGGTGTTTCCAAGACCTATCCCGGCGGCAAGAAGTGCTTCGAGAACATCCGGCTGAACTTCCTTCCGGGGGTCAAGATCGGGGTCGTCGGCGTCAACGGCTCGGGGAAATCCACGCTGCTGCGGATCATGGCGGGGATCGACAAGGACTTTCAGGGCGAGGCCTGGGCCGCCAAGGGCGCCCGCGTGGGCTATCTGGCGCAAGAGCCGGAACTGGACCCCGCCCTGAACGTGCGCGGGAACGTCATGCTGGGCGTCGCAGCCAAGCAGGCCAAGCTTGACCGCTACAACGAGCTGGCGATGAACTACTCGGACGACACCGCCGAGGAGATGGCCCGCCTGCAGGACGAGATCGACGCCGAGAACCTCTGGGATCTCGACAGCCAGGTCGATGTCTCGATGGAGGCGCTGCGCTGCCCGCCGGACGATGCCGATGTCACCACCCTGTCTGGCGGCGAACGCCGCCGCGTGGCGCTGTGCCGGCTGCTGCTGGAAGCGCCCGAGATGCTGCTGCTGGACGAACCGACCAACCACCTCGATGCCGAAAGCATCGCCTGGCTGCAACAGCACCTGATCGACTATGCGGGCACGATCCTGATCGTCACGCACGACCGCTACTTCCTGGACGACATCACCAGCTGGATCCTGGAACTCGACCGCGGCCGCGGCATCCCCTACGAGGGCAACTATTCGTCCTGGCTGGAACAGAAGGCCAAGCGCCTGTTGCAGGAAGCCCGCGAAGACAAGGCCCGCCAGAAGACGCTGGAAAAGGAACTCAACTGGATCCGCGCCGGCGCCAAGGCCCGGCAGGCCAAGCAGAAGGCCCGGATCCAGAAATACAACGAGATGGCCGGGCAATCGGTGCGCGAGCGCGTCTCGACCGCGCAAATCGTCATCCCGAACGGCGAACGCCTGGGCGGCAAGGTGATCGAGATCGACGGCCTGACCAAGCACATGGGCGACCGTCTGCTGATCGAGAACCTGTCGCTGACCGTGCCGCCGGGCGCCATCGTCGGCGTCATCGGCCCGAACGGCGCGGGGAAATCGACCCTGTTCAAGATGATTACCGGCCAGGAGACCCCGGATTCCGGCACCATCACCCTGGGCGAGACGGTGCAGCTCAGCTACGTCGACCAGTCGCGCGATGCACTCGATCCCAACAAGACCGTGTGGGAGGAGGTGTCGGACGGGCTTGACATCATCCAGCTTGGCGATGCCGAGGTGAACAGCCGCGCCTATGTCGGCGCCTTCAACTTCAAGGGCACCGACCAGCAGAAGAAGGTGGGCCTGCTGTCGGGCGGCGAACGCAACCGGGTGCACCTGGCCAAGCTGCTGCGCTCGGGCGGCAACGTGCTGCTGCTGGACGAACCGACCAACGACCTTGACGTGGAAACGCTGCGCGCGCTGGAAGACGCGATCGAGGATTTCGCGGGTTGCGTGCTGGTCATCAGCCACGACCGCTTCTTCCTCGACCGGCTCTGCACCCATATCCTCGCCTTCGAGGGTGACGCGCATGTCGAATGGTTCGAAGGCAACTTCGAAGCCTACGAGGAAGACAAGGAACGCCGCCTGGGCCCGGATTCGCTGGAGCCGAAGCGGGTGAAGTACAAGAAGTTCACGCGCTAAGCCCACATAGGGTGCGCATTCATTGCGCACCCACCAGGCTACCGCGCCACCGTCACCGTGCAATGGGCCCGGCCCGCCACATCGGCCGCCACCGAGCCCAGCATCAACCGCGACAGCCCGCGCTTGTCGCCGGTGCCCATCACGATGTGATCCACGCGGCTGGTTTCGGCATGGCCGACGATCCCGCTGGCGGCCTCGCGGTCGATGACCACGGCGCTGGAACTGGGGGCCAGACCCGCGGCCGTGGCCACCGCGGCGGCATCATCCAGGATCTTCCGGGCCACCTCGTCGGTCCAGGTGTGGACCAGCGGCCCCCGCCCGCCCCCATGCGCCACGTTCACCACGCACAGCAGAAGCTCGCCGCCGAACGTCCGCGCCATCTCCGCCGCCACGCCCACCGCGTGACGCGCGTGCTCGGTTCCATCGACGGGGCACAGCACCCTGTAGGCCATCGCAGTTCCCTCCGGTTCCGGGCCAGCCCCGGTCAGCCGACAGGATGACACCGCGGGCAGCCCCACGCCTTGACCTGCGTCAACGGCAGGCCGCGGCCGGGATGACGCCGGTCGATCCCCGGTCCGCGCGGGAACTTTCGGGCGGGCCACTGCGGTTCGCTGTGGCAATCACCGGACCGAAGGCGTATCTCTGGTTGCATATCCAAAGCGCTTTGGCTGCGGCAGGGAGAGGGTTGGCATGACGATCAGGGTCACGGTCTGGGGCGAGAACGTTCACGAGCGCAAGAATGCGGTGGTGGCGGGCATTTACCCCAAGGGAATGCACACCTGCATCGCCGACGCGCTGAACGCGGCGGGGGGGATCGCCGCTTCGGCCGTCACGCTGCAAGACCCCGATCACGGGATGACGCCAGAGCGGCTGGCCGCGACCGACGTGCTGATCTGGTGGGGCCACGCCGCGCATGGCGAGGTGCAGGATGCCGTGGTCGAACGCGTCTGCGATGCCGTCTGGGGCGGGATGGGGGCGATCTTTCTGCATTCGGCGCATTTCTCCAAGCCGTTCAAGCGGCTGATGGGCGCGCCCTGCAACCTGACCTGGCGCGAGGCGGGCGAGCGCGAGCGGCTGTGGCTGACCAGCCGGAACCACCCGATCGCCGCGGGATTGCCGGATCATTTCGAACTGGAACACGAAGAGATGTATGGCGAGCCCTTCGGCGTGCCCGAGCCGCTGGAAACCGTCTTCGTCAGTTGGTTCCAGGGCGGCGAGGTGTTCCGTTCGGGCCTGACCTACAAGCGCGGCGCGGGCAACGTGTTCTACTTCCGCCCGGGGCACGAAACCTATCCGACCTATCATGATTCCAATGTCCGGAAGGTGATCGCCAACGCCGTCCGCTGGGCGCACAACCCCGCCGCACGGATCGCCGACCCCAACGCCGCGCCCAACGTGCCGGTCGACCGCGCGCCCGAAACGATCGAAGAACGCGGCCCCCGCCTGCATCACGCAGGCGAAGAAGGGTTCCGGTAAGCCCATGACACCGGTCCGCATTCTGGTTCTGGGCACGGGCGGCATGGCGAAGAACCACGCGGCCGCCTTCACCGCCATTCCCGGGGTTTCGGTGGTGGCGGGCGTCGATACCAGACCTGCTCAACTGGCCGCCTTCTGCGACACCCACGGCATCGCCAACCGCTTTCCCGACCTGCAGGCCGCACTGGACTGGGGCCAGTTCGACGCCGCCACCAACGTGACGCCCGACGCCGCCCACCATGCCACCACCCTGCCGTTGCTGGCGGCGGGCAAGCATGTGCTTTGCGAAAAGCCGCTGGCGACCGATTATCCCCACGCCGCCGAGATGGCGGCCGCGGCGGCCCGGGCGGGTGTGGTGAACATGGTCAACCTCAGCTACCGCAACGTTGCGGCGCTGCAGAGGGCCGCGGCGATGGTGGCCGCGGGCGCGATCGGCCCGGTCCGGCATTTCGAGGCGAGCTACCTGCAAAGCTGGCTGACCCAGCCCGCCTGGGGCGACTGGAAGACGGAAAGCCAGTGGCTCTGGCGGCTGTCGTCCGCGCATGGCTCGAAGGGTGTGCTGGGCGATGTGGGCATCCACATCCTCGACTTCGCGACCTTCATCGCGGGCAGCGACCCCACCCGCATCTCGGCCCAGCTTGCCACCTTCGACAAGGTGCCGGGGGGCCGGATCGGCGACTATGTGCTGGATGCCAACGACTCGGTCACGATGCAGATGCAGCTTGGCAACGGGGCGCTTGGCACCGTGTCGGCGACCCGCTTCGCCTCGGGCCATCTGAACGACCTGCGGCTCAGGATCTACGGCGATCTGGGCGGGCTCGAGGTGCTGTTCGAGAGGGGCGAAAGCCGCCTGAACGCCTGCCTCGGCGACGACATGCCCAAAGCGGTTTGGACGGCAGTTCCCTGCCCGGACGTGCCCACCGTCTACCAGCGGTTCATCGCCGCGATCCGGGGCGAGGGCCCGGCAGAGCCCGACTTCGCCCGCGGCGCCGCGCTGCAACGGATGCTGGACCGGGCCGAAGACTCGGCGCGCCAGGGCGCCCTGTCCCTGCCCGTCATCGCCTGACACCCGCAGGCACGATCACGCCGAAGGCCCGGCGGACGCGTTCCGCCGGGCCTTTTCGCATCCCGCTGCCGGGCTGATGGATTTCCGCCAGAAGTGATGCTTGAAATATCACTATATGCGCTTATAATTGCATTAAACCAATCCTAGACGTGAGTCGTCCCATGATGACCTCCGGCCAGCTTCGGGCGGCCCGCGCCATCCTTGGCATCGATCAGAAGACGCTGGCCCAGATGGCGGGCGTCTCGGTGCCCACAATCCAGCGGATGGAAGCCTCGGACGGCGTGGTGCGCGGCGTGGTGGAAAGCCTGACACGGGTGATCGAGGCGCTGGACCGCGCCGGGGTGGAACTGGTCGGCGAAGGCGCCGTCAGCCCCGCCGGCGGGCGCGGGGTGCGGCTGAAGCCGCCAACGGGCGCGGGGGGCGCAGATGCCGCCGGTTGATGCCGCCGCCCTGATCGCAGGCGCGCTTCTGGCGCTTGGCCCTGCGGCGCTTGCGTTCGGGGGCCCCGCGCGCGGGGCGATCCACGCGGCGGCGACGCTTCTGTGCCTTCTGGCGGCGGGAACCGGGGGCGCGGCGCTGCTGACGGGCACCACCACCACGCTGACCCTTCCCATCGGCCTGCCCTGGCTGGGCGCCCGGCTGGCGCTTGATCCGCTGGCCGCGGTCTTCGTGCTCCTGCTTGGCCTGGGCGGGGCGGCGGCAAGCCTGTCGTCCATCGGCTATTACCGCCACGATCCCGCCCCGCTGCGCAGCCTGCCGTTCCAGCCGCCCTTTCTGGGCGCGATGCTGGCGGTGCTGCTTGCGGCCGATGCCTTCAGCTTCCTGATGGCGTGGGAGGTGATGTCGCTTTTGTCCTGGGCGCTGGTGATGGTGGATCATCGCGACGCGGCGACGCGGCAGGCGGGCTTTGTCTACCTGGTGATGGCGGCCTTCGGCACGCTGGCGCTGCTTCTGGCCTTCGGGCTGATGGCGGGGCCCGCGGGCGGCTACGGGTTCGACGCGATCCGCGCCCTGCCGCCTGCACCGCTGACGGTGGCGGCGATCCTGGGGCTGATGCTGCTGGGTGCGGGGTCCAAGGCGGGGCTCGTGCCGCTGCATGTCTGGCTGCCGCTGGCCCACCCCGCCGCGCCAAGTCCGGTATCCGCGCTGATGAGCGGGGTGATGACCAAGGTGGCGGTCTACGCCTTCCTGCGCGTGGCCTTCGACCTGATGCCGCCCGCGCCCTGGTGGGCCGGGTCGGCGGTGATCGTGCTGGGGGCGGGGAGCGCGGTGCTGGGCATCCTGCTGGCCGTCGTCGAGGCCGACATGAAGCGCGCGCTGGCCTGCTCCACCATCGAGAACATCGGGGTGATCTTTGCCGCCACCGGCCTTGCGCTGGCGTTCCGGTCGGGCGGGATGCCCGCGCTGGCCGCGCTGGCGCTCAGCGCGGCGCTCTTTCATGCGCTGAACCACATGGCGATGAAAAGCCTTCTGTTCCTGGGCGCGGGAGCGGTGCTGCACGCCACCGGCACCCGGATGCTGGACCGGATGGGCGGGCTGATCCACCGGATGCCCGCAACCGCGGCGCTGATGCTTCTGGGGGTCACGGCAATCGCCGCGCTGCCGCCGCTGAACGGCTTTGCCTCGGAATGGCTGGTGTTCCAGGCGGTGCTGGCCAGCCCCGCGCTGCCGCAGTCGGCCCTTCAGATGCTGGTGCCCGCGGCCGGGGGGCTTTTGGCGCTGGCCGCCGCGCTGGCCGCCGCCGCCTTCGTCCGGCTTTACGGCGTGGCCTTCCTCGGCCGCCCCCGCACCCCCGAGGCCGCCGCCGCCCCCGAGGCGGACCGCGCAACCCTGGCGGCGATGGGCGCGCTTGCGCTTCTGTGCCTTGGCGCGGGGCTCTTGCCGGGGCTGGTGCTGGACCTGATCGCCCCCGCCGCGCGGCAACTGACCGGGGCCGCGCTGCCCGCCCAGGCGCATCAGCCCTGGCTGACGCTGATCCCCGTCTCGGCCGCGCGCGGCACCTACAACGGCCTGCTCGTCGGCCTCTTCGTCGCGCTGTCGGCCGGACTTGCGGCCGGGGTCATCCACCGCACCGCCTCGCGCAGGCTGCGCCGCGCCCCCGCCTGGGATTGCGGCTTCCCGCAATCCCTGCCGGACAGCCAGTACGGCGCGGGCAGTTTCGCCCAGCCGATCCGCCGCGTCCTGGGCCGCACTCTGCTCAACGCCCGCGAAACCGTGCACATGCCGCCGCCGGGCGATCCCTCGGCCGCCCGCCTGACCGTCACCGCCGCCGATCCCGCCTGGGCCGCGCTTTACGCGCCGCTGGGGCGCGGGGTGAACGCCACCGCAGCCTATGCCAACCGCTTCCAGGCGCTGTCGATCCGGAGGTACCTGAGCCTCGTCTTCGGCTCGCTCGTCCTTCTCCTCCTGGGGCTCGCGCTATGGGGCTGATCCTGTCTCTTCTGGTGCAGGGCGTGCAGATGGCGCTGGTGGTGGCGCTGGCCCCGGTGCTGACCGGGGTCGTGCGCAAGGTGAAGGCGCGGCTGACCCGGCGGCGGGGCGCCCCGGTGCTGCAACCCTGGCGCGACATCCTGAAGCTTCTGCGCAAGGAGGCGATCGTCGCCGACAGCGCCTCGTGGGTCTTCCGCGCGGCGCCCTACGTCATATTCGCCGCGACCTGGGTGGCGGCGGCGCTGGTGCCGACCTTCGCCACCAACCTCCAGTTCAGCTGGTCCGCCGACCTGATCGCCATCGTGGCCCTGCTGGGCCTCGCGCGGTTCGCGCTGGCCCTGGCGGGGATGGACGTGGGCACCGCCTTCGGCGGCCTTGGCGCCAGCCGCGAGATGCTGTTCGCCACCGTGGCCGAACCCGCGATGCTGCTGATCACCTTCACCCTGGCGCTTGCCGCGGGGTCAAGCCAGCTTTCGACCATCGCGGGCGCCATGGCGGGCCCCGAGATGGGCCTGCGCGTCTCGCTCGGCATGGCGCTGGTGGCGCTGACCCTTGTCGCGCTGGCCGAAAACGGCCGCATCCCGGTCGACAACCCCGCCACGCACCTGGAACTGACCATGGTGCACGAGGCGATGGTGCTGGAATACTCTGGCCGCCATCTGGCGATGATCGAACTGGCCGCCAGCCTGAAGCTGCTGCTGTCGCTCTCGCTCATCGGCTGCGTGTTCTTCCCCTGGGGGATTGCCGCGCCGGGCGATGGCGTGACAACCCACCTGACCGCGGCGGCGCTCTACCTGGCGAAGATCGCGCTCGGCGGCACGGCGCTGGCGATCTTCGAAACGGCGGTCGCCAAGATGCGGGTGTTCCGGGTGCCCGATTTCCTCGGGATCGCGCTGATGCTGGGGCTTCTGGGCACGCTCCTGCTGTTCGTCTCGCGGGGGCTCTGATGGCGACGCTGCCGATCGACATCGCGCATCTTCTGGCCGGCGGGCTGGTGCTGATGAGCTTCCTGATGATCTACCAGGACCGGCTGTCCGCGCTGCTCGATGTCTTCACCGCCCATGCGGTGGTGCTGGCCGCCTCGGTCGCCTGGCAGGCCCATCTGCAGGGCGACACGTTCCACCTCTACCTGACCGCACTGATCGCACTGGCGTTCAAGGGCGCGGTGATCCCGATGGCGCTTGCGCGCATCGTCCGCCGCCTCGGGATCCACCGCGAGGTGGAAACGGTCGTTGGAACCGTGCCCACGATGCTGGCCGGGATCGGGCTGGCCGCGCTGTCCATCGTGCTGATGATGCGGCTGACCGCGGGCGCCGACCCGCTTGCGCGCGAGGATCTGGCCTTCGCGCTGACGGTGGTGCTGCTCGGCCTTCTGATGATGGTCACCCGCCGCAACGCGGTCAGCCAGGTGGTGGGGTTCATGTCGCTGGAAAACGGCCTGATCCTGGCCGCGGCCGGGGCGCGCGGGATGCCGCTGGTCGTGGAAATCGCGGTCGCTTTTTCCATCCTCATCGCCTTCATCGTGATCGGCGTCTTCCTCTTCCGCATCCGCGAGCGGTTCGACACCGTCGACCTTGCCGCGCTGGACGAGGTGCGGGGGGACCGGGCATGACACGCACCGACGCCAGCCCATTTTCTGTCCGCAAATATCCCACGGGGGTCCGGGGGTGTGAAACCCCCGGCCGCACCGTCCGCGGGGGCGCCACGTCATGACCCCCGTCGCCCTGATCCTGCTGATCCCGGCCATCGCTGCGGCGCTGCTGGCGGCGATTCCCGGCACGCGTCTGGCGGCGCGGGTGAACGTGCTGGCGGCCGGCGCCACCTTCCTGGCCGCGCTCGCGCTCCTGACCGGGCCGCGCCCCGCGCCCGGCGCGCTGTTCCTGGTCGATGACCTCAACATCGTCTTCATCGTGCTGAACACGCTGGTGGGCTTCACCGCGGCCAGCTTCTCGGCCAGCTACATCGGGCACGAAGTGGCGGCGGGCCGCCTGACGCCGGTGACCCTGCGGTTCTACCACGCGATGTACCAGGTGATGATGTTCGGCATGAATGCCGCGCTTCTGACCGACAACATCGGGCTGATGTGGGTCTCGGTGGAACTGGCCACGCTGTCGACCGTGCTGATGGTCGGGCTTTACCGCACGCCCGAGGCGCTGGAGGCGGCCTGGAAATACTTCATCCTGGGCTCGGTCGGCATCGCGCTGGCGCTTTTCGGCACCATCCTTGTCTACATGGCCGCCCAGCCCGTGCTGGGCGAGGGCACGCCCGCGATGGTCTGGTCGAACCTCCTGCCGCACGCGGCGGCCTTCGATCCGGGGCTTCTGAACCTCGCCTTCATCTTCCTGCTTCTGGGCTACGGCACAAAAGTGGGCCTGGCACCGCTGCACGCCTGGCTGCCCGATGCCCATGCCGAGGGGCCCACGCCGATCTCGGCGGTGCTGTCGGGGCTGCTGTTGAACGTGGCGCTCTATGCGGTGCTGCGCTTCAAGATGCTGATGGCGGCAAACCCCGCGACGCTGCCACCCGGGCCGCTGATGGCGGCGATGGGGCTGGCCTCGCTGCTGTTCGCCGGGCTGATGCTTTACCGGCGGCGCGACATCAAGCGGCTCTTTGCCTACAGTTCGATCGAGCACATGGGCATCATCACCTTCGCCTTCGGGATGGGCGGGGGGCTGGCCAATTTCGCCGGGCTGCTGCACATGGCCATGCATTCGCTGACGAAATCGGCCATCTTCTTTTCCGTCGGCCACGTCACCCAGGCCCGCGGCAGCCAGCGCATCGCCGACATCCGCGGGCTGAGCGTCAGCCATCCGCGGCTCGCCGTCGCGCTGGCGCTCGGCGTGCTGGCGATTGCCGGGCTGCCCCCGTTCGGCGTGTTCCTGAGCGAGTTCCTGCTGGTCACCTCCACCTTCGCCCGGGCGCCGGCCCTCGCGCTGGTGCTGGCGGCGGGGCTGCTGCTGGCCTTCGGGGCGCTGATCCTGCGGCTGACGGGCATCCTGTTCGGCGACCCGCCGCCCGAGACGGCCCCCGTGCGCGCCTCGACCCTGCCGATCTGGCTGCACATGGGGCTGGTGCTGGCCGCGGGCATCCACCTTCCGGCCGAAATCGTCGCCTGGTTCCAGGCGGCGGCGCGGTTGCTGGGGTAGCCGATGGACCTGACACCGCTTGCCAACGCCGACCTGCGCAGCACGCCCCTGCGGCGCGACCACTGCACCCTGTCAGACTGGTCGACCGCCTGCGCCGCCCTCGAGGCAGGGAAGCTGACGCTGCTGGCGCTCTGGGGCGAGGCCGCAGCCGTCCGCATGGCCCTGCTGGACGAAGGCGCGGGCCGCATCGGCGTCTTGACCCTGCCTGCCGAGACCGCCTTCCCCAGCGTCGGTCGGCACCATCCGCCCGCCCAGCGGCTGGAACGCGCGGTGGCCGACCTCTGGGGTCTGGCCCCGGCAGGCGCGCCCGACGCCCGCCCCTGGCTTGGCCACACCGCCCCCTATCCGTTCCTGCCGGTCGAGGGCGACAGCCTGCATCAGGTGCCGGTGGGCCCCGTTCACGCCGGGATCATCGAGCCCGGCCATTTCCGTTTCACCGCGCAGGGCGAAACGGTCGTGCGGCTGGAAGAACGGCTAGGCTATGTTCACAAGGGGATCGAGGCGCTGATGACCGGCGCGGGTCTTGCCCGCGGGGCGGAACTTGCCGGGCGCACCTCGGGCGATTCCTGCGTGGCCTATCAATGGGCCTTTGCCCAGGCCGCCGAGGCGGCGCTGGCCTGCCCGGCCCCGCCGCGGGCGCAGCACATCCGCGCCGTGCTGGCCGAACTCGAACGGCTGGCCAATCACCTGGGCGACATCGGCGCGATCTGCAACGACGCGGCCTTCGCGATGATGCTGGCGCAATGTTCCATCCTGCGCGAGCGTCTGCTGCGCGCGACCGACCTGGCCTTCGGTCACCGCATGGGCAAGGACGTGATTGCGCCCGGCGGGGTCACCCGCGATCTGACGCCCGATGGCGTGGCCGCGCTTGAGGCTGCGCTGGCCGAGGTGGCCGGGCGCCTGCCGCGGCTTGTCGCGCTTTATGACGGGACGGCCTCGTTGCAGGATCGCACGGTGGGCACGGGTCGGCTGTCGCCCGATCTTGCGCGCCAGTTCGGTGCGGGCGGCTTTGTCGGGCGCGCCTCGGGGCGCAGCTTCGATACGCGCCGCGCCCTGCCCTACGCTCCTTATGATGCGCTGGCCTTTGCGGTGGCCACCCGCGACGGGGGCTGCGTGAATGCCCGCGTCTGGGTCCGGTTCGACGAGGTGCAGGAAAGCCTGGGGCTGCTCTCGCAACTTCTGGCCAGCCTGCCCGGGGGACCCGTACGCACCGACCTTCTGCCCGCGCGGGCGACCGAGGGGGCCGAAGGCATCGGCCTTGTCGAAGGCTTCCGCGGCGATGTGTTCGTTCATCTGGCGCTTGGCCCCGATGGCCGCATCGCCCGTTGCCACCTGCGCGACCCGTCGTGGTTTCAGTGGCCACTTCTGGAAGCCGCGATCGAGGGCAACATCATCGCGGACTTCCCGCTTTGCAACAAATCCTTCAACTGCTCGTATTCCGGCCATGACCTCTAGAGCCCCCGAATTCCCGCGGAAAATTCAGGGCAAAGGTGTCCGCCATGCGTAAGTTCCTGCTGCAGGGCCTCATGTCGCGCCCGCTGACCGAACCCGCCCCCCTGCCCGGCGACCCGGCGGTAGAGGAACTGGGCCGCGCCCTGCAGGCCCGCCTGCGCGGCCGCCTTGGCCGCAGCCTGACGATCCGCGCCGTCGACGCGGGCTCCTGCAATGGCTGCGAGCTTGAAATCCACGCGCTTGCGAACCCGTTCTACGACCTCGAACGCTTCGGCCTGCACTTTGCCGCCTCGCCCCGGCATGCCGATGTCCTGCTGGTCACCGGCCCCGTGACGCGCAACATGGCCGAGGCGCTGCGGCGCACCTACACCGCCACGCCGGACCCGAAATGGGTGGTGGCGGCGGGCGACTGCGCCCGCGACGGCGGCTGTTTCGCGGGCTCGCCCGCCATCCTGGGCGGGGTGGCCGCGGTGGTGCCGGTGGACCTGCATGTTCCCGGCTGCCCGCCCTCGCCCACCGCCCTGTTGCAGGGGCTGCTGGCCCTTCTGGACCGCGCCGCGACGCGCGCGTGACAATTCCGTTGCCATCATAAGCAAAAAACGGAATATATGGACGAGTCCCCCCGGGGCGCCGGGAGGGGCGCGCCCGGGCGGGTAGGGAGCAGACGACAGCCGATGCAGCCTGCCTTCATCAGCGCCGAGATCTACCGGGCCACCGGCTACAGCGGCAATCACCCGCTGGCCATCGCCCGGGTCGGCACGGTAATGACGCTCTGCGAGATGCTGCGCTGGTTCACCCCCGCCACGCCCTGCCTGCCAAGCCCCGAAGCAAGCCTCGAGGAGATCCTGCGGTTTCACGACCGTCCCTATGTCTGCGCGCTGCTTCGGGCCGAGGCGCAGGGGCGGGCCAGCGACGAGGCCCGCGCACGCTTCAACATCGGGACGCTGGAAAACCCGGTGTTTCCCGGGCTGTTCCAGCGCGCCGCCACATCGGTCGGCGGCTCGATCCTGGCTGCGCGACATGCGCTGGCCCACGGCATCGCCTACCATCCGGCGGGTGGCACCCACCACGGGATGCCGGGGCGCGCGAACGGGTTCTGTTTCTTCAACGATCCGGTCTTCGCCATTCTGACGCTGCTGGACGCGGGGTTGGACCGGGTGCTCTACATCGACCTTGACGCCCACCACGGAGACGGGGTCGAGGCCGCCTTCGCCGCCGATCCGCGGGTGATGACGATCTCGGTGCACGAGCAAGACCGCTGGCCCTACACTGGTCGGCTGGACGACCGCGCAGGCGGGATGGCGCGCAACCTGCCCGTGCCCCGCGAGATGAATGATAGCGAATTCGACACCCTGCTCGATGCCGCGGTGCTGCCGCTCGCCCACCGCTTCGCGCCGCAGGCCGTCGTTCTGACCTGTGGCGCCGATGCGCTGCGGGGCGATCCGCTGTCCTCGCTGGCGCTGTCGAACCGGGCGCTGCTGGACGGCGTGATGCGGCTGACGCAGGTTGCGCCGCACACTGTCGTGCTGGGCGGCGGCGGCTACAATCCCTGGACCGTCGCGCGGTTCTGGACCGCGCTCTGGGGCCGGATCGCGGGCTACCCGCTGCCCGACCGGCTGCCGCCCGAGGCGCAGGCGCTGCTTGGCAGCCTCGACTGCGACCTGGTCGAAGAGGAAGACCGCGACGCTGCCTGGTTCACCACACTGATCGATACACGCAACGACGGGACAATCCGCGACCGCTTCGGCCAGATCGCCGCGGCGGCGCTGGCCCCCGGGGCAAAGACGAAAGCGGCCTGAGGGCCCAAGGGAGGGACGCATGGCAACCTGGTTCGACAGCCTCGCCGCCATCGAGGCGCTGGAGGATGCGGAGTTCGATCCCGCGCTGGTCGCCGCGATGGAACAGGCCGCCGCCGCCCGCCCGCTGCCGCGGCTGCGCTTTTCCACCCCGACCTTCAAGGAATACGACACCGCCGACGTGAAGGGCTGTGGCAAGAACTCCTTCCCCGCCTTCTCGATCACCGCCGCGGGCTGCGCGCTCGATTGCGACCATTGCCAGGCCAAGATTCTGGAACCGATGATCCCCGCCGTAAAGCCCGAGATCCTGGACCAGAAGGTCCGCGACCTCATCACGCTTCAGGGGTTGCAGGGCTTCCTGCTGTCGGGCGGGTCGAACCGGCGCAACGAGATCCACTACGACCGTTTCTATCCGGTCATCGAGGGGCTGAAGCGCGACTTTCCCGACCTCAAGATCGCCATCCACACCGCGCTGACGGACGAGGCGGGCGCGCGGCGGATGGAATCGGCGGGCGTCGACACCGCCATGATGGACGTGATCGGCTCGGATGACACGATCCGGCAGGTCTACCACCTTGACCGTCCGGTCGAGGATTTCGAGGCGACGCTGGCCGCCCTGACCGCCACAAGGATGGAGGTCAGCCCCCATATCGTGATCGGCCTGCATTACGGCGAGCTGCGCGGCGAGGCGCGCGCGCTGGACATCGTGGCCCGCCACCCGGTCAATGCGCTGGTGCTGGTGGTCATCATGCCGTTCTACGCCAAGCCCGGCACCTTCAGGACCCCTGCCACCGCCGATGTGGGGCGCATCTTCCTCGAGGCGCGCGCGCGGATGGGCGAACGGCAGGTGCTTCTGGGCTGCGCCCGCCCGGCGGGGCTGCACAAGCAGGTGACCGATGCCTATGCGGTGATGGCGGGCCTTGACGGCATTGCCTTCCCTGCCGAAGGCGCGGTGCAGGTGGCGCAGGCCACCGGCCGCGACTGGCACCAGGAACACGCCTGCTGCTCGATCAAGATCGGCGCAAGCCTTGGCAAGGGCGCGGGGCTGAAGCTCCGCTCCTGTGCGGCATGAGCGGGTTCGACACAGAGGTTCTGGTGGCGGGCCTCGGGCCGGCGGGGGCCGTGGCGGCCGCTGCCGCCGCCGCGGGCGGGGCAAGGGTTCTGGCCATCGACCGGCGCGCGCAGGCGGGCCTGCCAGTGCAATGCGCCGAATTCGTGCCGATGATGCTGGGGGGCGACACCCCCGCGGTGCGGGCCGCCCGGGTGCAGGACATCACCACGATGGACACCTATGTGCGCGGGGCCGGGCCCGACATCACGCCCGATTTCCGCGGCCACATGATCGACCGCGCCGCCTTCGATGCCGCCCTGGTCGAGGCCGCGCGCCGCGCCGGGGCCGAGGTGCGGCTTGCCACGCCGCTGCGCGCGGTCGCACCCGATGGCACCTGCACACTGGCCGACGGCACCCGGCTGCGCCCCCGCGTGCTGATCGGCGCCGATGGCCCGCGCAGCCTCGTGGGGCGCGCCGCGGGGATGCCGAACCGCGCGCTGATGGAAACCCGGCAGATGTCGGTCGACCTGCCCGGCCCGCATGACGCCACCGACATCTTCCTGCGCCCCGAGATCGCGGGCGGCTATGCCTGGCTCTTCCCGAAGGGGGGCCTTGCGAACCTGGGCCTTGGCATCCTGCCCGCGAAGAAGGCGCTGCTGAAGCCGCTGCTTGACGCGCTTCATGCCGAACTGCTGGCCGCCCGACGGGTCGGCCCGCGCCTCGCCCGCCTGACCGGCGGGCTGATCCCGGTGGGCGGGATCGCGGGCCTCGCCGCCCGGCTGGGCCCCACGCAGGTGCTGCTTGCGGGCGATGCCGCGGGGCTTGTGAACCCGGTCACCGGCGCGGGCATCACCCCCGCCGTGCTCTCGGGCCGGATGGCCGGGCGCGCGGCCGCCGCCCTGATCGCGGGGGATGCCGCCGCCGCCGCCGACTATGCCGAAGAAGCCAGCGACCTTTTCGGCCCCTCGATCGCCCTGGCGCTGGCCCGCCGCGGCGAGATCCTCGCCGCCTCGGCCGCGGGCCCGGTTACCGACGCCGCGCTGCGCCGCGGCTGGATCGCCTATGACGACTACTGGAGCCGGACCCCGGCCAATGCCCTCTGGGAGGTGAAAGAACCCGCATGACCTGCCTCAAGCCCGAAGGCGCCATCCCCGGCCCCCGCGTGAACGGCCGCGACTTCAACGCCTATGACACGATGGAGCCGCGCGCCCCCGCGCCGGTGCCCGCCCCGTATCGCAACGGCAAGCCGGTGAAGGATGCCAACCTCGCCCCGCGCGGCCTCTACCGACCGGATTACCGGGTGATGACCCCGCACATGCGCTCGCCCGAATATGTGCAGATGTCGACCGCCGCGGCGATCACGCTCGGCCTGGTCGAGGGGCAGATGCACCGCTGTTCCTGCACGCGCTGCCTCAACCTGCTGCTGACGTACCCCGAGGGCTGCCGCGCCAACTGCGCCTATTGCGGCCTTGCCCGCCACCGCGAGGCCGAACGCAATTACGCCGACCGCAACTTCATCCGCGTCGACTGGCCCGCCGTCGCGATGGCCGAGGTGGTGGACCGTGTCGCAGCCGACCCCGACACGCCGTTCCACCGCATGTGCATCTCGATGATCACCCACCCCAGGTCGGACGCCGATACCTTCACCGTGCTGAAGACATGGACAGACCGGATCGACCCGTCGCGCATCCCGATCTCGATCCTGTCGAACCCCCAGACCATGGAACGCGCCGACGTGCAGCGCCTGCACGAGATGGGCGCCGACATCTTCACCGTCGCCCTCGACGCCGCCACGCCCGACCTGTTCGACCGCACCCGCGGCAAGGGCGTGCAATCCCCCCACAGCTGGAAGAAATACTGGGAGATACTGGAAGACGCGCGCGACATCTTCGGGCCGCAGAAGTTCGGCGCCCATATCATCGTCGGCATGGGCGAGACGGAATACGAGGTGATGACCCTTGTCCAGCGGCTCGTCGACATGGGCGGGCATAGCCACATGTTCTGCTTCTTCCCCGAAAAGGGCAGCCTGATGGATCACCTGCCCGCCACCCCCCGCGACCAGTGGCGGCGCGTGCAGCTTGCGCGCTATCTCGTCGACTACTGCGGCGTGCGGGTAGAGCAGATGAAATTCGACGACCAGGGCCGGATCGCGGATTTCGGCATGCCACGCACCGAACTCGACGCGATCGTGGGCGCAGGCATCGCCTTCCGTACCTCCGGCTGCCCCGGCAAGTTCGCCGACGACATCTCGGCCTGCGACCGCCCCTATGGCGACAGCCCGCCCTCGAACATCGCCAGCTACCCCTTCGCACTCAAGGAGGTGGACATCCGCAAGGTCCGCAGCCAGCTCGACATGCTGCGCCCGGGCGAAAGCTATGACGACGGTGAGGAATTCGAAGCGCTCTAGTCCATTTTCTGTCCCCAAGTATCCCGGGGGTCCGGGGGCAGCGCCCCCGGCCCCTGCCCCAGACGAGGTCCCATGACACCCTTCCGCGTCATCGACACCGGCACGCGCGACTGCCGCGCCCAGATGGCCTTCGATCAGGCCCTGATCGAGGGGCACAAGGCCGGCACCACCCCCGACACGATCCGCTTCCTGACCTTCCCGCCCTCGGTGCTGGTCGGCCGCCACCAGGCGATCCGCCAGGAGCTGCACCTTGACGCCTGCCGCGCCGCGGGCGTCGGGATCGGGCGCCGCGTCACCGGCGGCGGCGCGCTCTACCTCGACGAAGGCCAGTTCGGCTGGGAGATCGTCTGCGACCAGCGCAGGCTGGGGCTCACGACCCTGGCCGAAACCGCGCGGGCGCTCTGCGAGGCCGCCGCCGCCGGGCTCTCGCGGCTCGGCATCGCGGCGCACTACCGCCCGCGGAACGACATCGAGGTCGCGGGGCGCAAGATCTCGGGCACCGGCGGCTTCTTCGACGGCACGACGATCTTCTACCAGGGCACCACGCTCTATGCGATGGACGCGGCGAAGATGGCGACACTCCTGAACATCCCCGCGGCCAAGCTTGCCCGGCACGGCCAGAGCTCGGGCGCGGAGCGGGTGGTCACGCTGACCGAACTGTTCGACGGCGCGCCGCCCCCGGTCGCCGAGGTGAAGCAGGCCCTCCTCGAAGGCTTTGCCGAACGGCTCGGCATCGCCCCGGCCTGGGGCGCGATCACCGCCGCCGAGGAAGCGGCCGCCGCCCGCATCCTTGCCGAAGAGATCGGCACCGATGCCTTCGTCTACGAGATCGACACCCCCGGCGGCGCCGACGTGCGCTCGGGCAGCCATACCGGCGCCGGCGGCACCATCGCCGCCCATGTCCGGCTGGAAGGACCGCGCGCCGACCGCATCCGCGAAATCGTGCTGACGGGCGACTTCTTCGTGACCCCGCCCGCCACCATCCTGAACCTCGAGGCCGCGCTGCGCGGGGTCGAACTGGCCGATGTTGAACCTTCCGTGACAGGGTTCTTCGCCACGGCACAGGTGGGCCTGCTGACCGCCACGCCCGACGATTTCGTGGCCGCGATCCGCGCCGCCGTCACGGCGCCGGCCTGAGCACGGGGAACGGGCGGGGCGTCTCGGCGCTCCCATCCCCACATTTTCTGTCCGCAAATATCCCGGGGGTGCGGGGGCAGCGCCCCCGCGGGCCCGCCCAGATC
>JAJZVD010000099.1 GCA_021845805.1 Pseudomonadota bacterium
GCCGCCGTTGGGTGCAGCACCGGCCGGTAGCCGTTTCGCAGCGCCGCCACGCTGGGCGCAGGCGTCAGCACCGTGACCGGACCGCCGCCGCGGGGCCGGGGCAGGCCGTAGCCCGCCATCGCCCAGGGGTGCAGCGCGGTGTCGGTGACCAGGTACGGCGCGGCGTCGCCCGGCAGGCGGATGAAACAGCCCGCGGGCAGCGTTTCCAGCGGGGCCTCATGGGTCATCTGGCGCCCGTCGCCGGCGATGCGGGCCGCATGCAGGATGCGGTCGATCTCGGGCGCGGGCAGGGACGTTGCGGCGAAGGCCGCGCAATAGGCCAGATAGGCCGCGCGGCGGCATTCGGCGCAGGGGCGATGCCCGGCGGCCAGCGCCACCGCCTCGTCCAGGAAGAACAGTGCGGTATAGCGGCCCGGCGCCATCAGCGGCCGGCGGCGCCCCTTGAAGACGGTCAGGCAGATGATCCAGTGCGGGTGGCGCCAGCGCGCGGCGCCCAGCCGCCCCGCCGCGTCATGCAGGCAGCCGCGGTTGCCCATGAAGAGACCGCGCGCCGGATCGGCCAGGATCGTGCCGTCGGGGGTCACGCGGTTGGGGCGGGGCATGGCGTCTCCTGCAAGGCCGGGCCGATCCTCGACCCGTGCGGGGGGCCGGTCAACCCGGCAGGGGCCGACTCATCCGCCTCGCGCGGCCGTGAGGCGGATGTGATGCGCCGGGGCGACGGAAACCGGGGGGTCTGCGGGGGCTGCGGGCGGGGTGGCGCAAATCCGACCTGCCGCGGTCGCTTCCGGTCCCGACAGGCGGCCCCCCTGCAAGGGACGCGACCCGGCCATGCACCCTGTGCAGGGCCGTGCCCGAAAAGCCGCCCGCAGACCGGAAAACCGGCGGATTTCAGCCGGTTCAAGCCCCGTTCCGGCAGGGTTTCGCCCACAAGATTTCGTGTTTTTCCGTGCCCTTAACATGTGCCGCGCGGGCGCATACCTGTAGCGCGTTCCGGGCCCTTTGCGTCCCGGAGAAGAAGGCCCAAGAACGGCCGATACAGGAGATACGGAATGACCAGGAAACTCATCGCGGCCCTCGCGGCTACCGCCGCTGTCGGCCTCGCCGTGCCCGCTTTCGCCGGCAATCTGTCGCAACCCAAGGTGGAAGCCCCGGTGGCGCAACCCGCGCCGGTTGCTGCCGCGCCGATGATGACCGGCGACTGGACGGGCGCCTATGCCGGTCTGTCGATGGGCTACAACCACGCCACCACCTCGCCCTCGATCGGCTCGGGCTCGAGCGGGCAGGCAGGCATCTTCGGCGGCTACAACTACCAGTTCGGCCGCTATGTGGTCGGCGGTGAAGTGGGCGTGAACAAGGCCCATGCCAACTGGGGCGGCAACACCCTGAAGACCAGCTATGACGCAAAGCTGCGCGGCGGCGTGGATCTGGGCAAGGCGATGGTCTATGGCACCGTGGGCGCGAAGCATGCGCAGGACGTGCACGGCGTCGGCACCATCCTGGGCGCGGGCGTGGACTACAAGCTGACCGACCGGATCATCCTGGGCGGCGAGGCGGACTTCACCCGCTGGAACAACGCCGACAACGCCGGGACCGACCTGAAGGACACCACGCTGACCGCGCGCGTGGCCTTCAAGTTCTGATCTGCAGCGTCTGATCCCCGTCAGACCGGGCCGCGCCTGGTCGATGCGAGGGGGTGGCTTCGGCCACCCCCTTTGCGTCTGTGCCCCTCAGCGCAACCGGTCCACCGCATCCAGCACCGCCATCACATCCTCCCGCGTGCAGTCGAAGGCCCCCACCTGCACCCGGATGACAAAGCGCCCGGCGTGGCGGGTCTGGGTCAGGTAGACCGTCCCTTCGGCGTTGATCCGTTCCAGCAGCGCGGCGGTGGCGGCGTCGCCCTCGGCCAGCGCGAAGGTGAAAAGCGACAGCGACGGGGCGGTCACGATCTCGATCCCCGGGCGGGTGGCGAGTGCGGCGCACAGCTCCTGCGACCAGGCCACATGGTTGCGGATGCGCCCGCGGAGGCCCTCGAGCCCGTAGGCGCGCAGCAGGAACCACAGCTTCAGCGCCCGGAACCGGCGGCCGAGCGGCAGGGTCCATTCGTTGAAGTTCGTCACCTCGTCGGCTTCCAGGGTTTCCAGATAGCTGGGCCGCAGCCCCAGTGTGCGCACCTGTGCCAGCGGGTCGGCCAGGAACTGCACCGAACAGTCGAACTGCGCGCCCAGCCATTTGTGCGGGTTGAAGACGATGGAATCCGCCCCCTCGACCCCGGCCCAGAGCGGGCGGAACTCCGGGCAGATCATGGCCGATCCCGCCCAGGCGGCATCGACATGGGTGTAAAGCCCCTCGGCCTTCGCCACCGCCAGCGTGTCGGCGATGCGGTCGAAGGCGCCGATGCCGGTGCCGCCTGCGCAGAGCACCACGCCCGCGGGAACCCGGCCCGCCGCGCGGTCGGCCCGGATCGCGCCCAGCAGCGCGCCGGGTTTCATCGCGTGACCTGCGTCGGTCGGGATCTTCACCAGGTTCTCCTGCCCGATCCCGGCCACCCGCACCGCCTTGTCGATCGAGGAATGGGTCTCGGCGCTGGCATAGAGGCGCAGCCTGGGCTGGCCCGACAGGCCCTGCGTCAGCCCGTCCCAGTTCAGCGCGCGTTCCCGCATGGTCAACACCGCCGCCAGCGTCGCGGTCGATGCGCTGTCGTGGATCGTGCCGCGGACGCGGTCGGGCAGCCCCAGCGCCTGCGCGAGCCAGGCCACCATCACCTGTTCCACCTCGGTCGCGGCGGGCGAGGTCTGCCACAGCATCCCCTGCGCGGCCATCGCATTGGCCAGCTGTTCGGCCAGCATCGAGGCCGGGGCGGCATTGGCCGGGAAATAGGCGAAAAAGCGGGGGTGCTGCCAATGGGTCATGCCGGGGGGCACGATGCGGTCGAAATCGGCCCAGATCGTCTCCATCGGCTCGGCCGCCTCGGGCGGGGCCGCGGGCAGTTGCGCGGCAATCGCACCCGGCACCAGCGGCGCGCGCACCGGGCGGCTGCGCAGGCCCGTATGATAGTCGTGCGCCCAGTCGGCGGCGCGTTTCGACCAGTCTCTCAGCTCGTCGTGGTTCATCCGGTCTCCTCCCAATGCCGGTGAAGCACGCGGCCGCGCCCGAGGCAAGCCGTGGCCGCCGCACCACAGCCCGCCGCGGCCGCGACAGGCCCGGGTCGGCGGGCGCGATTTCCGTGCTAGGCTCTTGCACAGCAACGAGTGGCGCCCGCAGGCGTGCGGGCCGAAGGACGAGGGTAGGACGGATGAGGATGATCAGGGGCGCCCTGGTGGCGCTGGCGCTGGCGGCGGGGCTTGGAGGCTGCGCCCAGACCTTCAAGACCGATTACGCGCAAGGGGTCGATCCGCAGGTGTCGCGCGGATGGCGGCTGGCCAAGGTCGAGGTGACGGTGCCGCAAAGCCTGACCGTCTCGGAAAGCAACGTTCTGGTGCCCGAGGCCGACATCGTCTGGCAGGTGCCGCCGATGGGCGACCGGCGGGCGCAGGTCGGCGCGATCATGACCGAGGCGGTGACAGAGGGGGCCAGTGGGCTGCACGGGGCGCGGCGGGTGAACATTCTGGTCACCCTGCGCCGGTTCCACGCGCTGACCCCGGCCGCCGAGGCGCTGCGGATGCAGAACGTGGGTGTGCTGAACGTCGATTTCACCATCTCGGTGGTGGATGCCGCCACCGGGGCGGTGCTGGCCGGCCCCGAGGTGATCGAGGGCGCCCTGCCGGGCCTGACAGGCCAGGCCGCCATTCAGGCGCAGGCCGAGGGCCAGACCCAGAAGACCGAGATCGAGGCGCATGTGCGCGCCGTGGTGGCAGGCTGGCTGGGCATCGGCCCCGACGCGCGGGGAAGCTTCTCGCGCATTGGCGCGTAGCGCCGCGCGGCGCATCCGGGTCGGGGACCACGCGAAGCGCCCCGGGTCGGCGGCAGATCCGCCCCCGGGGCAGGTGCTGGCGCTGTATGGTGGGGGGCAGGGTGGACGGGCGCAAGGTTTCCCCCCGTCCGCTGTCCGGCGCTGGCCCGGCGTGGTGGGAAGCAGGGCGGACACTCGCCACGCATGCCCCCCGCCCGGGGAGCGGCGCGAAGCGCCCCCGGGCCAGCGCCCGACCGCCCCCAAGGGCGGGCGCTTCCGTAGCGTCGGAGGCGGGCTCGCCCTTGGGAGGAGCGTCACCATAAAGCACAGACCGTCACCCGCCCGGCGCCCGCCTGCGGTCCGGCGCTGGCCCTCTGTGGTGAAGAGACGGGGCCGCCCGGGCGCGCCGCGTCGGCTCAGCGTCCCGCGGGCCCGCCCTTCACCAGCAGCGCGTCGACCGTGCTGCCCGGCAGGCCCCGGGTCAGCGGGCTGAAATCGCCTGCGCCGAACATCGCCTCGGCTGCTTCGGCGATGACCAGGTGGGTCGCCCGCGCCAGCGCCGAGCCGATCGAGATCCGCGCGACCCCCATCGCGGCGAAGTCGGCCCGGCTGATCCGGGCATGCGGCCCGGCCGCCAGCGCGTTCACCGGCTTGGCGGTGGCGCGGCAGATGGTGGCGATGTCGGCCGCCGCGGGCGGCAGCGGCGCGTAAAGGCAATCCGCCCCCGCCGCATCGAAGGCCCTGAGGCGGCGCAGCGCCTCGTCCAGCCCGTAGCGGCCGGTCAGCATTCCGTCCGCCCGCGCCACCAGCACGATGTCGCGCGGCAGGGCGCGGGCGGCGGCGGCGGCGGCGCGGATGCGCTCGACCGCCAGATCGAAGTCATAGGGGTGGGCGCCGGGCAGGGCCGTATCCTCGATCGAGAGCCCGGCAAGACCCGCCTCGGCCGCCAGCCGCACCGTCTCGGCGCAGGTCTCGGGCGCATCGCCGAAGCCGTTCTCGAAATCGCCCGAGACCGGCAGCGGTGTCGCGGCCACCAGATCCGCCGCATGGGCCAGCGCCTCGTCCCGGCTGACGCCGCCCCCATCGGGCCGGCCCAGCGTGAAGGCATGGGCCGCCGAGGACGTGGCGATTGCCTCGGCGCCCAGCCCGGCCAGCATCCGCGCCGATCCGGCGTCCCAGGCATTGGCAAGGATGAAGGGCGCGCCGGGCCGGTGCAGGGCGCGAAAGGCGGGGCCGGGGTCGTGGCGCATGATGTCCTCCTTGCGCGCGGGGTCAGGGCAGCTGGCGTTCGGCGAAGGCGGCAAGCCGCGTCATCGCCTCTTCAAAACGGTCGTCGGCGATGGTCAGCGCCACGCGCAGATGCCCCGCCGCGGTGTCGCCAAAGCTCTCGCCCGGCATCACGGCGATGCGTTCTTCGTCCAGAAGCCTGTTGGCGAAGGCATTTCCGCTGAGCCCGGTGGCCCGGATGTCCAGCATCACATACATCGCCCCCATCGACGGAATGGTGCGGATCGCGTTCGAGCCTTGCAGGACCCGCAGCGCGATCTCGCGGCGGCGGCGGAAGGGGGCGGCGACCTCGGCCTCGAAGCCCTCGCCAAGGCCCAGCGCGAACAGGGCGGCATCCTGGATGAAGGCGGGCACCCCGTAGGTGGTGTTGGTGGCCAGCGTCTCGACCGCCTGGGCCACCTCTTGCGGCGCCACGATCCAGCCCAGCCGCGAGCCGGTCATCGCATGGCTCTTGGACATCGAGCCCACCACTACCGTGCGCTCGGCCATGCCCGGAAGAGCGCGGATCGACAGGTGTTCGCCCTGCCAGATCTGGGTGTCATAGACCTCGTCCGAGATCACCCAGAGGTCGGCCGCCTGTGCGGCGCGGGCGATGCCTTCCAGCGTGGCGCGGTCGTAGACGACGCCGGTGGGGTTGTTCGGCGTGTTGATGAGCAGCGTCCGCGCCCCCTCGGCCCGGGCGAGGATCTGGGCCTCCTGCGGCAGGAAGGCCGCATCCGACGTGGTGGGCACCCGCCGGGCGGTGGCGCCCGTGGCGCGCACGGTGCCGGGGTAGGTGGCATAGAACGGGTCGCAGTGCAGGCCCACGTCGCCTGCGTCCAGCAGCACCATGTGGCTGGAGAAAAGCGCCGACTGGCCGCCCGGCGTCACCACCACGTTGCGCCAGCTTGTGGGCACCCCGGTGCGCGCCTGCGTCCGGGCCGCGATCGCCTCGCGCAGGGCGCGGTTGCCGGGGCCGAAGGCATAGCCGGTGTTGCCTGCCGCGGCGGAGGCGTGCATGGCGTCAAGGATGCGGCGGTCGGTGCGGATGTCGTGTTCGCCGATGGTCAGGGTCAGCACCCGCTCGCCCGCCGCGATCAGGTCGCGCGTGCGGTAGTAGATCTCCCACCCGTCCGAGCCGCCGCCGGTGATATGGCCCGTCCTGTTCGCGATGCGCATGCTGTCCTCCGTACCTGCTGCTGCGAGGTCGCACGAAATTATTCACTTGTGCAAGGAGGCGCGCGACACCGGGCCGCTTGCGGGCGACACCGCGCCCGGCTAGGGTGCCGCCATGACGGGACACGGCAACATCTGCATCTGCTGCATTATCGGCTGACCGACGTCAGGCGGGCCGTTCTCTGTGTTCTCAAGCCAGACCGAACCTGATACCCCGCCACCGGCAGCGCCGCGCGAGGGGAAGGCATGGTCGAGATCAGGCTTCACAACACGAAAACCCGGGCGAAGGAGGTCTTCGCCCCGATCGACCCGCAGAACGTGCGGATGTATGTCTGCGGGCCCACGGTCTATGACCGCGCGCACCTTGGCAACGCGCGGCCGGTGGTGGTGTTCGACACGCTCTTCCGGCTGTTGCGGCACGTTTACGGGGCCGATCACGTCACCTATGTGCGCAATTTCACCGACGTGGATGACAAGATCAACGACGCCGCTCTGGCGCGCAGGCAGGCGGGCGACCCGCGCAGCCTCGAGGCGCTGATCCGCGAGCGGACCGACGAGACCATCGCCTGGTATCACGCCGACATGG
>JAJZVD010000033.1 GCA_021845805.1 Pseudomonadota bacterium
CACGCGGCCCTGCCGGGCCATCACCTCTTGCATGTTCGACACGGTCTTGTCGAACAGCGCATCGCGCGGCGCCAGAACGATCACCGGCACATGGCTGTCGATCAGCGCGATGGGCCCGTGCTTGAGTTCGCCAGATGCATAACCTTCGGCGTGTATATAGCTGATTTCCTTAAGTTTAAGCGCGCCTTCCAGGGCCAGCGGATACATCGGCCCGCGGCCCAGGAACAGCACGTCCTGCGCCTCGGCCAACGGGCCCGCAAGCGCGGCGATCTCGGCGTTCAGGCCCATCGCGTGGTTCATCAGCCCCGGCAGGCTTTGCAGCGCGGCCAGATGCGCGGCCAGCGCCGCGGGGGCAAGCCGCCCGCGGTCCTGCGCGGCCTTCAGCGCCAGAAGCGCCAGCACCGTCAACTGGCAGGTGAAGGCCTTGGTCGAGGCCACGCCCACTTCCACCCCCGCCAGGATCGGCAGCGCCAGATCGCTTTCCCGCGCGATCGAGGAGGTGGCGACGTTCACCACCGACACGACCTTGCCCACCTTGTCGCGCGTGTGGCGCAGCGCGGCCAGCGTGTCGGCGGTTTCGCCGGACTGGCTGACGAAGAGCGCCCAGGAGGCGGGCGACAGCGGCGGCTCGCGGTAGCGGAACTCGCTGGCGATATCCACGTCCACCGGCAGCCCGGCGATCTGTTCGAACCAGTATTTCGCGACCTGGCAGGCATAGGACGCGGTGCCGCAGGCCACCATCACCACCCGGTCCACCCCGGTGAAATCGACGCCCGCGGGCAGCGACAGCCGGTCGCCCTCGCTGGTCAGGTAATGGCGCAGGGCATCGGCGATCACCACCGGCTGTTCGGCGATTTCCTTGGCCATGAAATGCTTGTGGCCGCCCTTCTCGATCCGCGTGGCCTCGATCTCGATGCGCGCCTCGGCCCGGTTCGCCCGGCGCCCGGCGGCGTCGAAGATCTCGGCCCCCGCCCGGGTGACGAAGGCGTAATCGCCCTCTTCCAGATAGGTGATGCGGTTGGTCATCGGCGCCAGCGCGATCGCGTCCGAGCCGACGAACATCTCGCCCGTGCCGTGGCCCACGGCCAGCGGCGAGCCCTTGCGGGCGGCGATCATCAGGTCGTCCTCGCCCTCGAACAGGAAGAGCAGCGCGAAGGCCCCGTGCAGCCGACCCAGCGTCTTGGCCGCCGCCTCGCGCGGGGCCAGCCCCTCGGCCATGTAGCGCGCGGTCAGGAGCGCCACGGTTTCGGTATCGGTCTCGGATTCAAAGGCCGCGCCCGCCGCGGCCAGTTCGGTGCGCAGCTCGCGGAAATTCTCGATGATCCCGTTGTGCACCACCGCCACTGGCCCCGCCTTGTGCGGGTGCGCGTTCTTCACCGTGGGGCCGCCGTGGGTGGCCCAGCGGGTGTGCCCGATCCCGGCCTTGCCCGCCAGCGGCTGATGCACCAGAAGGTCCGACAGGTTCACCAGCTTGCCCACCGCGCGCCGCCGGTCCAGCCGACCGGCGTTGACGGTGGCGATCCCGGCGCTGTCATAGCCGCGGTATTCCAGCCGCTTGAGCGATTCCACCAGCAGCGGCCCGACCTCGTGATCGCCCAGTACCCCGACAATCCCGCACATCAGCCGTTCCCCTTCTGCTGCGCCTTGAGCGCCCGGAGGCGGGCGAAGAATTTCGCGGCGAAGCCCTCCTTCACCACCTGCGGGGCGCGCGCCACCGCCAGCGCCGCGGCGGGCACGTCGCGGGTGATGACCGAACCCGTGGCCGTCATCGCGCCATCGCCCACGCGCACCGGCGCCACCAGCATCGTGTCCGATCCGATGAAGGCGCGGGCGCCGATCTCGGTCCGGTGCTTGAAGACGCCGTCATAATTGCAGGTGATGGTGCCCGCGCCGATGTTCGTCTGCTCGCCCACATGCGCGTCGCCCAGATAGGTGAGGTGGCCGACCTTCACGCCCTCGTCCAGGATGGCGTTCTTGATCTCGACGAAGTTGCCCACATGCACGTCCTCGGCCAGTTCGGCGCCGGGGCGCAGGCGGGCGAAGGGGCCGACGGTCGCGCCGCGGCTGATGTGGCAGCCTTCCAGATGGCAGAAGGCGCGGATCTCGGCGCCCGATTCCACCGTGACGCCGGGGCCGAAGACGACATGGGGCCCCACCACGGCGTCGCGGCCGATGACGGTATCCCAGCCGAAGAAGACGGTGTCGGGCGCGGTCAGGGTCACGCCGGTCTCCAGCGCCTCGGCGCGGGCGCGGGCCTGGAAGGCGGCCTCGGCCGCGGCCAGTTCGGCGCGGGTGTTCACGCCCAGCGTCTCGGCCTCGGGGCAAAGCACGACGCCCGCCGACAGCCCGCGCGCGCGTGCCAGTTCCACGATGTCGGTCAGGTAGTATTCGCCCGCCGCATTGGCATTGCCGACTGCGGCGACCAGATCGCCCAGAAGCTCGGCGTCAGCACAGATCACTCCGCTGTTGCAAAGGGTTACGGCGCGTTCTTCAGGCGACGCATCCTTGAATTCCACGATCCGGTCCAGCGCCTCGCCCCGGGCGATCAGGCGGCCGTAGCGGCCGGGGTTGGCCGCCTCGAATCCCAGCACCACGACCGCGTGGCGGGCCCGCGCGGCCACCATCGCCTCCAGCGTCTCGGGGCGGATGAAGGGCGTGTCACCGTAAAGCACGATCGCATCGCCCGCAAAGCCCGCCAGCGCGGGCAGCGCCTGCGCCACCGCATGGGCCGTGCCCAACTGTTCGGCCTGCACCACCACCGTCGCGGTTTCGTCCTGTGCCAGCGCCGCGGCGCGCACCGCCTCCACCCCGTGACCGGCCACCACCACCGTGCGTTCGGGCGCCAGCGCCGCCCCGGCCGCCATCGCATGAACCAGAAGCGGCGCGCCCGCCACCGCGTGCAGCACCTTGGGCCGGTCGGAATTCATCCGCGTGCCCTGTCCGGCGGCGAGGATGATGAGGGAGATGGGCATGGGTCACTCTTTCTGCTCGGGTGCCGCGGTTTTACCGGAAGAGGGCGGTGCCGCAACCCGGGCCGGCATCAAATGTCCTTACAGCGTGTTGCATCGGCCCGGCCGGTCGGGGATGGTGCGCCCCGGAGGATTCCCCCGTGCGCACCATCGTCTTCGACCTCGACGGCACGCTTGCCGATACCTCGGCCGACCTGATCGCCGCCGCCAACGCCTGTTTCCGCGGCCTGGGCCACGGCGACGTGCTGGCCCCCGGGCCGGATGCCCTGACCGCCTTCCAGGGCGGGCGGGCGATGCTGCGGCTGGGCTTCGCCCGGCTCGGGCTCGACTGGACCGAGGCGATGGTGGATGCGCACTATCCCGCGCTGCTGGCCGCCTATGCCGAGGTGATCGACCGCGAGACCAGGCTTTACCCCGGTGCCATGGCGGCGGTGGAACGGTTCCGCGCGGCGGGCTGGCGGGTGGGCATCTGCACCAACAAGCCCGAGGGTCTGGCCGAGGAACTGCTGCGGCGGCTGGGCATCCGCGGCGCCTTCGACGCGCTGGTCGGGGCCGACACGCTGCCCGTGCGCAAGCCCGACCCCCGGCCGCTGGATGAAACCGTGCGCCGGGCCGGCGGCGTGGCCGGGCGCGCGATCCTGGTCGGCGACACGGTGACCGACCGTGACACCGCCCGCGCGGCGGGCATCCCCTCGGTTCTGGTCACCTTCGGGCCCGAGGGGCAGGGCGTCGCCCGCCACGCGCCCGAGGCGCTGCTGGACCGTTACGACGACCTGTACGACCTTGCCGACCGGCTTCTGCCCTGAGGACCGCCATGGACAGCACGCAACCCGACATCTTCACCGGCACCTTCACCCAGCAGGAGCCGATCCCCGAGGACGCGATCGCCGCCGCGGTGGCGGTCATGCGCCACGGGCGGCTGCACCGCTACAATGTGGGTCCGGGCGAGGTGGCCGAGGCCGCCCTGCTGGAAGAGGAATTCGCCGCAGCGACGGGGGCGCGCTACTGCCTGGCCGTGGCCTCGGGGGGCTATGCGCTGGGATGCGCGCTGCGTGCGGTGGGCGTGCAGCCCGGCGCGCCGGTGCTGACCAACGCCTTCACGCTGGCCCCGGTGCCGGGCGCCATCGCCGCGGTCGGCGCGGTGCCCGTCTTCGTCGAGGTGACCGAGGATCTGGTGATCGACCTCGACCATCTGGCCGCGCAGGCCGCGGCCACGGGGGCGAAGGTGCTGATGCTCAGCCACATGCGCGGCCACATCTGCGACATGGACCGGCTGATGGCGATCTGCCGTGCCGCGGGCGTCACGGTGATCGAGGATTGCGCGCATACCATGGGCGCGGCCTGGCGCGGCGTGCCTTCGGGGCGGCACGGGCTGGTGGGCTGCTATTCGACCCAGACCTACAAGCACATGAACTCGGGCGAGGGCGGCCTGCTGGTCTCGGACGATGCGCAGGTGATGGCGCGGGCGATCATGCTGTCGGGCAGCTACATGCTTTACGCCCGCCACCGCGCCGCGCCGCCGCCCGAGGCCTTCGAGACGCTGCGCTGGACCACCCCCAATGTCTCGGGCCGGATGGACAACCTGCGCGCGGCGATCCTGCGCCCGCAACTGCGCCGCCTGCCCGCGCAATGCGCCGCCTGGAACGACCGCTACCGGGTGGTCGAGGCGGGGCTCGCGGGCACGCCGGGCCTGACCCTGATCGCCCGCCCAGAGGCAGAGCGCTTCGTGGGCTCGTCCTTCCAGTTCCGGCTGGCGGGCTGGGGGGCGGCGGCGGTGCAGGATGTCGTCGCGCGCGCCGCCGTGCGGGGGGTGGAGCTGAAGTGGTTCGGCGCGGCCGAGCCGGTGGCCTTCACCTCGCGCTATGACAGCTGGCGCTATGCGCCGGCCCAGACCCTGCCGCAGACCGACCGGGTGCTGGCGGGGCTGATCGACATGCGGCTGCCGCTGACCTTCAGCCTGGACGACTGCGCGCAGATCGCGCGCATCCTGCGCGACGAGGTCGGCCGCCGCTTCCAGACCGGCGTGTAACCGCCAAGGAAGACTGAATTTCCTGCGAAAATTCAGGCCGATCTTTCGGGGAAAGATCGGCGCCTCCGGCGGGGATATTTGGGCCAGAAAGAAAGCCCGGGCGCGGCGGCGATCCGCCGCTTGACGCGACTCGCTTTCCCCGCAACAATTGAACATACGTTCAAATAATCCGGGGGGAGGAGCGCATGTTCACCGCGTCGATGGCATTCGATCTGGGCGAGGACGTGGCCGCGCTGCGCGAGACGGTTCACGCCTGGGCGCAGGAGCGGCTGAAGCCGCTGGCCGCGAAGATCGACCGCGAGAACGTCTTTCCGCCCGAGCTCTGGGCCGAGATGGGCGCGCTTGGCCTGCACGGGATCACCGTGCCCGAGGAATACGGCGGCAGCGGGCTGGGCTATCTGGCCCATAGCGTCGCGATCGAGGAGGTGGCGCGCGCCTCGGCCTCGGTCTCGCTCAGCTACGGGGCGCATTCCAACCTGTGCGTCAACCAGTTGCGGCTGAACGGGTCGGAGGAGCAGAAGCGCAGATACCTGCCGCGGCTGGTCAGCGGCGAGCATGTGGGCGCGCTGGCCATGAGCGAGACCGGCGCCGGGTCGGATGTGGTGGGGATGCAGCTTCGGGCCGAGAGGCGCAACGGCTACTATGTGCTGAACGGGTCGAAATACTGGATCACCAACGGGCCGAATGCCGATGTGCTGGTGGTCTATGCCAAGACCGACCCCGAGGCGGGCTCGAAAGGGATCACGGCCTTCATCGTCGAGAAGGGCATCAGGGGGTTCACCCAGGGGCCCCATTTCGACAAGCTGGGGATGCGCGGGTCGAACACGGGCGAGCTGATCTTCGAGAATGCCGAGGTGCCCTTCGAGAATGTTCTGGGCATCGAGGGCAAGGGTGTGCGGGTGCTGATGTCGGGGCTCGACTATGAGCGCGTGGTGCTGTCGGGCATTGGCACCGGGATCATGGCGGCCTGCCTCGACGAGGTCGTTCCCTATGCGCGCACCCGCCGCCAGTTCGGCCAGCCGATCGGGAATTTCCAGCTGATGCAGGCCAAGATCGCCGACATGTACACCGCGATGAACACCGCGCGGGCCTATCTCTACGAGGTGGCGAAGGCCTGCGACCGGGGCGCGGTCACCCGGGCCGATGCGGCGGCCTGCGTGCTCTATTGTTCCGAACAGGCGATGGTGCAGGCGCATCAGGCGGTGCAGGCGATGGGCGGCGCGGGGTTCCTGAACGACTCGGTCGTCTCCCGGCTCTTCCGCGACGCCAAGCTGATGGAGATCGGTGCGGGCACCAGTGAGATCCGCCGGATGCTGATCGGGCGCGAACTGGCGGGGGCGGGCTGATGCGGCTGACCAGCCAGATCCTGCCCGGCTCTGACAGCTTCCGCGCCAATCGCGCGGCGCAAGAGGCGCTTCTGGCCCGCGCGGTGGAAGCCGCGGCGCTGGCCGCGGCGGGCGGCGGGCCCAAGGCGCTGGCCCGCCACGCCGCCCGCGGCAAGCTGCCGCCGCGCGCGCGGGTGGCCGGGCTGCTCGACCCCGGCGCGGCCTTCCTCGAGATCGGGGCCACCGCCGCGCATGGGATGTATGACGGCGCGGCCCCGGGCGCCGGGCTGATCGCGGGCATCGGCCGCGTGATGGGGCAAGAGGTGATGGTGGTCGCCAACGACGCCACCGTGAAGGGCGGCACCTATTACCCGATGACGGTGAAGAAACACCTGCGCGCGCAGGAGATCGCTGCCGAATGCCGTCTGCCCTGCGTCTATCTGGTCGACAGCGGCGGCGCCAACCTGCCCAACCAGGACGAGGTCTTCCCCGACCGCGACCACTTCGGCCGCATCTTCTACAACCAGGCCCGGATGAGCGCGGCAGGCATCCCGCAGATCGCCGTGGTCATGGGCTCCTGCACCGCGGGGGGCGCCTATGTGCCCGCGATGTCCGATGTCACCATCATCGTGCGCGACCAGGGCACGATCTTCCTCGCAGGCCCGCCCCTGGTGCGCGCCGCGACCGGCGAGGTCGTCAGCGCCGAGGATCTGGGCGGCGGCGACGTGCATACCCGCCTCTCGGGCGTGGCCGATTACCTGGCCGAGGATGACGCCCATGCCCTGGCACTCGCGCGCCGCGCGGTGGGCAACCTGAACCGGGTGAAGCCCGCAACCGTGCAGATGCAGCCGCCCGAGCCGCCCGCCTACGACCCCGAGGAGATCCTCGGGCTGGTACCGCCAGACCTGCGCACACCCTATGACATCCGCGAGGTGATCGCCCGGATCGTGGACGGCTCGCGGCTCGATGAATTCAAGGCGCGCTTCGGCGACACCCTTGTCACCGGCTTCGCCCATATCGAGGGTTGCCCGGTCGGCATCGTCGCCAACAATGGCGTGCTCTTCTCGGACGCTGCCGTGAAGGGCGCGCATTTCGTCGAGCTCTGCAGCCAGCGCGGCATCCCGCTGGTGTTCCTGCAGAACATCACCGGCTTCATGGTCGGCCGCAAATACGAGAACGAGGGCATCGCCCGGCACGGGGCGAAGATGGTGACCGCCGTGGCCACGACCAACGTGCCCAAGATCACCGTCCTTGTGGGCGGCAGCTTCGGCGCGGGCAACTACGGCATGTCGGGGCGCGCCTACCAGCCGCGGTTCCTCTGGACCTGGCCCGGCAGCCGCATCGCGGTGATGGGGGGCGAACAGGCCGCGGGCGTGCTTGCCACCGTGAAGCGCGAGGGGATCGAACGCGCGGGCGGCAGCTGGGGCCCCGAGGACGAGGCCGCCTTCAGACGCCCCACGATCGAGATGTTCGACCGCCAGTCGGACCCGCTCTACGCCGCGGCGCGGCTCTGGGACGATGGCATCGTCGATCCAAGAAAGACGCGCGCCACGCTGGCGCTGAGCCTCTCGGCCAGCCTCAACGCGCCCATCGAGCCGACGCGCTTCGGCGTGTTCCGGATGTAACTTTCAATGCCTCCGGCGGGGATGTTTGAAGACAGAAAATGAGGGCGCGGTTCTTCATTTTCTGTCCGGAAATATCCCCGGGGGTCCGGGGGCAGGCAGCCCCCGGCCTTGCCGCCGGAGAAGGGAGCGCGCCATGTTCGCAAAGATCCTGATCGCCAACCGCGGAGAGATCGCCTGCCGGGTGATCGACACCTGCCGCAGGCTCGGCGTCGCAACCGTCGCGGTCCATTCCGAGGCCGACCGCGAGGCCCGCCATGTGGCGATGGCCGACGAGGCGGTGCCCATCGGCGGCCCGGCCCCGGCCGACAGCTATCTGCGCGGCGACCGGATCATCGCCGCGGCGCGGGCGACCGGCGCGCAGGCGATCCATCCGGGCTACGGCTTCCTGTCGGAAAACCCCGACTTCGTGGATCAGGTCGAGGCGGCGGGGCTGGTCTTCATCGGCCCGTCCGCCGCGGCGATCCGGGCGATGGGGCTGAAGGATGCGGCCAAGCGCCTGATGGCGGAGGCGGGCGTGCCGGTGGTGCCGGGCTATCATGGCGCCAACCAGGATGCCGACCATCTGGCCGGCGCGGCCGAGGCGGTGGGCTACCCGGTCCTCATCAAGGCGGTCGCGGGCGGGGGCGGCAAGGGGATGCGGCGGGTCGATCGCGCGGCCGATTTCGCCCTGGCGCTCGACAGCGCCCGGGGCGAGGCGCGCACCGCCTTCGGCAACGACGCCGTGCTGATCGAGAAACATGTGGCCAGCCCCCGCCACATCGAGGTGCAGGTCTTCGGGGACGGCACAGAGGCCGTGCACCTCTACGAACGCGATTGTAGCCTGCAGCGCCGCCACCAGAAGGTGATCGAGGAAGCCCCCGCGCCGGGCATGACCGCCGAGATGCGCGCCGCGATGGGCGAGGCCGCCGTCCGCGCCGCGCGCGCCATCGGCTATCGCGGTGCGGGAACCGTCGAGTTCATCGTCGACGGCTCGGACGGGCTGCGCCCCGACCGCTTCTGGTTCATGGAGATGAACACCCGCCTTCAGGTGGAACACCCGGTGACCGAGGCGGTGACGGGCATCGATCTGGTCGAGTGGCAGGTACGCGTGGCGGCGGGCGAGCGGCTTCCGCTCCGGCAGGACCAGATCATGCTGACGGGCCACGCCGTCGAGGCGCGGCTTTATGCCGAGGATGTGCCCGCGGGCTTCCTGCCCGCCACCGGGCGGCTGAGCCACCTGCGCTTTTCGTCCGCCGCGCGCATCGAGACCGGCGTGCGGCAGGGCGACACGATCAGCCCCTGGTACGACCCGATGATCGCCAAGGTGATCGTCCGCGGCCCCACCCGCGGCGCGGCGCTGCGCCAGCTTGCGCGCGCGCTGGCCGAGACCGAGGTGGCGGGCACCGTCACCAACCTGGCCTTTCTGGGCGCGCTGGCCCGGCACGCGGGGTTTGCCCGTGGCGTGGTGGATACCGGCCTGATCGCGCGCGATCTGGCGGCGCTGACGGCGGTGCCGCCCCCCGGCCGCGCGGCGACCGTCGCGGCCCTGCTGGTGGCCGCCGGGCTCTGGGACGCGGCGCCGCCGCTTGCGGGCTTCACCCTCTGGGCGCCGCTGGCGCGCCCGCTGGCGCTGACATGGGGCGAGGAGCCGCTTGCGGCGCAGATCGCCGTCGAGGGGCCCGACCGGGTGCGCGTGACCTTCGGGGGCCAGGACAGCCTGGCCGAGCGCCGGGGTGGCGGCTGGTGGGTGGATGGCGCCAAGGCCCCAGCCCGCGTGGCCGTGCTGCCCGGTCAGGTCGTGGTCTTCGACGGCGTGGCCCATGTCTTCGGCCTGCCCGATCCCCTGGCGCGCGCGGGCGCCGCCGGGCCGGGGGCGGATGTCACGCTGTCGCCCATGCCGGGGCTGGTCAAGGCGGTCTTCGTGGCCGCGGGGCAGGCGGTGGCCCGGGGCGACCGGCTGGCCGTGCTGGAGGCGATGAAGATGGAACATACCCTGACCGCCGCCCGCGACGGCGTGGTGGCCGAGGTGCTGGCCGCCCCCGGCGCGCAGGTCGAGGCGGGCGCGGCGCTGGTCCGGCTGAAGGCCGCGGAATGATCCGGCTTCACCATGTCCCGCAGGCGCGCAGCTTCCGCATCCTGTGGCTGCTGGAGGAAATGGGCGAGACCTTCGACATCGTGCCGCACAGCTTCTTCGACCGCTCGCTGCGGGCAGACGATTATCTGGCGCTCTCGCCCGCGGGCCGGGTGCCCGCGCTGGAGATCGACGGGCGGGTGCTTTTCGAATCCGGCGCCATCGCGGAATGGCTCTGCGAGACGCGGGGGCGCTTCGGCCGGGCGCCGGGCGACCCGGAGCGGGCCGAGTGGCTGGAATGGCTGCATTTCGCGGAAACCGCGGGCCAGCACATCGCCGCGCTGACCCAGCAGCACATCGTGCTGCGCGAGGACTGGATGCGCAGCCCCACCGTGATGCGGCTGGAGGCGAAGCGGCTGGAAAAGGTGTTGCAGGTGGCCGACCGGGTGCTGACCCGGCACGACTGGCTCTTGCCTTCGGGCTTTTCGGCGGTGGATGTGGCCTTCGGCTATTCCGCCCTGATCGGCCGCCGCTTCCTGCGGCTTGACGCGATGCCCGCGCTTGCCGCCTGGCTCGCGCGGATCGAGGCGCGTCCCGCCTATCGCCGCGCCGCGGCGCGCGATGGCGCGGCGCAGATCTACACCCGCGACCTCTACGAGGCCCCCGATGCCTGACACGGTGGACCTGTTCGAGGTCGGCCCCCGCGACGGGTTGCAGAACGAGGCGCGGCCGATCCCCACGGCGGAAAAGGTCGCGCTGATCGACTGCCTCAGCCGCGCGGGTTTCCGCCGGATCGAGGTGGCAAGCTTCGTCAGCCCGAAATGGGTGCCGCAGATGGCCGACAGCGCCGCGGTGCTGGCCGCCATCACCCGCGCGCCGGGCGTGCGCTATGCCGCGCTTGCGCCGAACCTGCGGGGCTATCAGGCCGCCCGTGCCGCGCGCGCCGACGAGGTGGCGATCTTCGCCTCGGCCTCCGAGGGGTTTTCGCGCGCCAACCTGAACTGTTCGGTGGCCGAAAGCCTGGACCGGTTCCGCCCGGTGGCCGAAGCGGCGCGGGCCGAGGGGGTCTGGCTGCGCGGCTATGTGTCTTGCGTCACCGATTGCCCCTTTGACGGGCCGACCCCGCCCGCCGCCGTGGCCCGCGTGGCGGCCGCGCTGCGTGACATGGGCTGTTACGAGGTCAGTCTGGGCGACACCATCGGCCACGGCACCCCCGCCAGCGTGGGCGCCATGCTGGCCGCGGTACTGGCGGAACTGCCGCCCGAACGGCTGGCCGGGCATTTCCACGACACCGGCGGGCGGGCGATGGCCAATATCGAGGCCGCGCTGGACCGGGGGCTGCGGGTCTTCGATGCGGCGGTGGGCGGGCTGGGCGGCTGCCCCTATGCGCCCGGCGCGCCCGGCAACGTGGCGACCGAGGCGGTGGCCGCGCGGCTGGCGGCGCTGGGGCTCGACACCGGGCTGGACCCGGCGGTGCTGGCCGAGGCGGCGGCAATGGCGCGCGCGATGCGGGCGGGGTAACGATTTTTCGCAGAAAGATCGGGCAGGGGAAGCGGGAATGGACACGATCGAGATCACCACGGACGCGCGCGGGGTCGCCACGCTGACGCTGAACCGGCCCGAAAAGCACAACGCCCTGTCGGCGCCGATGATGGACGAGCTGACCGCCGCCGCGGCACGGCTGGGGGCCGATCCCGCGGTCCGGGTCGTGGTGCTGACGGGGGCGGGGGCCAGTTTCTGTGCGGGGGGCGATCTGGGCTGGATGCAGGCGCAGGCCGCCACCGATGCCGCGGGCCGCGCGGCCGAGGCGCGGCGGCTGGCGGGGATGCTGGCGGCCCTCGACGGGCTGGAAAAGCCGCTGATCGGGCGGGTGCAGGGGCAGGCCTTCGGCGGCGGTCTGGGCCTGATGAGCGTCTGCGACGTGGCCGTGGGCGTCACCGGCGCGCGCTTCGGCTTCACCGAGACGCGCCTTGGCCTGATCCCGGCCACCATCGGCCCCTATGTCGTGGCACGGATGGGCGGTGCGCTCGCACGGCGGGTCTTCGCCTCGGCCCGGCTGTTCGACGCGGGCGAGGCGGTGGGGCTGAACCTGCTGGCGCGCGCGGTCGCGCCCGAGGCGCTCGATGCGGCCATCGAGGCCGAGGTGACCCCCTATCTGGCCTGCGCGCCCGGCGCGGTGGCCGAGGCCAAGGCGCTTCTGCGCCGCCTGACGCCGCCGCCCGATGCCGCCACCGTCGCGATGACGGTCGAGGCGCTGACCCGGCGCTGGGAAAGCCCCGAGGCGGCCGAGGGAATCGCGGCCTTCTTCGCCCGCACCCGGCCCGGCTGGGTGCGCTGAGTCGCGCGCGCGCCGCCGTCTGGCGGCTTCTGCCGCCCGTCTGCTGCCGTCTGCCGCCTTCCGCCGCGGCGCAGCGTTTGCGCTGCAGGATGCTGCACACATTTGTATGCAGGGCGGCGTTTCCCGGTCCTGCCGCCGCCGAAAACGGGCCGCCTTCGGTTGACCACGCCCGGGTGGCGGAGTAAGTGAGGCGCAGCCAAACCATCCGCATGTCGGATGCGGTGATGAAGGAGCCGAACGTGGACCACCTCCTCAGGGAATATCTCCCCATTCTCATCTTCCTGGCGATGGCGACGGCGCTCGGCCTCGTTCTGATCCTCGCCGCGGCGGTCGTGGCCGTCCGCAACCCCGACCCGGAAAAGGTGTCGGCCTATGAATGCGGGTTCAACGCCTTTGACGATGCGCGGATGAAGTTCGACGTGCGCTTCTATCTGGTGTCGATCCTGTTCATCATCTTCGACCTGGAAGTGGCCTTCCTGTTTCCGTGGGCGGTGGCCTTCGGCGGGCTGAGCATGGTGGCCTTCTGGTCGATGATGGTGTTCCTGGCCGTGCTGACGGTCGGCTTTGCCTATGAATGGAAGAAGGGGGCGCTGGAATGGGAGTGATGGCCGGAGCCAACACCGCGGGCGTCGACAAGGATGTCGCGACCGAGGCGCTGAACCGCGAGTTGCAGGACAAGGGGTTCCTGCTGACCTCGACGGAAGACATCATCAACTGGGCCCGCACCGGCTCGCTGCACTGGATGACCTTCGGTCTGGCCTGCTGCGCGGTCGAGATGATCCATGTCGCCATGCCGCGCTATGACGTGGAACGCTTCGGCACCGCGCCCCGCGCCAGCCCGCGGCAGTCCGACCTGATGATCGTGGCGGGCACGCTGACCAACAAGATGGCACCCGCGCTGCGCAAGGTCTACGACCAGATGCCCGAGCCGCGCTATGTGATCTCGATGGGGTCCTGCGCCAATGGCGGGGGCTACTATCACTACAGCTACTCGGTGGTGCGCGGCTGCGACCGGATCGTGCCGATCGACGTCTACGTTCCGGGCTGCCCGCCCACGGCCGAGGCGCTGCTGTACGGCATCCTGCAACTGCAGCGGAAGATCCGCCGCGTCGGCACCCTTGTCCGCTGAGGAGGCGCGCATGTCCGAAGCCCTGACCGCGCTTGGCGCCCAGATCCGCGAAATGCGGCCGCAGATGGTGCACGGGTCGTCCGTGGCCTTTGGCGAACTGACGCTGGAGGCCGCGCCCGACACCATCGCTGACCTGCTGGCCTTCCTGAAATCCGACCCGGCCTGCAAGTTCTCGACCCTGGTCGACATCACCGCGGTGGACCACCCCGAACGCGCGCAGCGCTTCGACGTGGTCTATCACCTGCTGTCGATGTACCGGAACCACCGGGTGCGGGTGAAGGTGGCGGTGGATGAAGACGCGATGGTGCCATCGGTCATCGCGGTGCACGCGGCGGCCAACTGGTTCGAACGCGAGGTGTTCGACATGTTCGGCATCCTCTTCTCGGGCCACCCCGACCTGCGCCGCATCCTGACCGACTACGGCTTCCGCGGCCATCCGCTGCGCAAGGATTTCCCGACCACCGGCTATGTCGAGGTGCGCTACGACGAGGCGCAGAAGCGCGTGGTCTACGAGCCGGTGAAGCTGGTGCAGGAATACCGCCAGTTCGACTTCATGAGCCCCTGGGAAGGTGCGCAATACATCCTGCCGGGCGACGAGAAGAAGGGGGCGGCTGGCTGATGGCCGAGGCCAGGCTCATGTTCTGCGTCGGTGCGACGAAAGCGGGGACCAGTTGGCTCCACCGCTACATTTCGGATCATCCGGAATGCTGGATGCAGCCCATCAAGGAGCTGCACTATTTCGATGCGATCGACCGGAACGACTGGGCCTATCAGCGCAGCGTGATCGAGGGGCGCCGCGCGGGCCTTCAGGCGGATCTGGCCGGGGCCTCGGGGCCCTGGGCCGATGAGCTGCGCCGCCAGATCGCGCAGATGGACCGCTGGCTGGCCGTGCTGGCCTCGGGGCGCGAGGATCTGCCGGCCTATCTGGATTACCTGACGGCCGGGGCCGACGGGCGGCTGGTGGCCGACATGACGCCCGCCTATTCGCTCTTGTCGCAAGACCGTCTGTCGGGCATGGCGCGGCTTCTGCCGGATGTGCGCTTCATCTACCTGATGCGCGACCCGGTGGCCCGGCTCTGGAGCCATGTGCGCATGATGGCCGAGCGGCGTGCCAAGCCGGGCGAGAGCCTGGCCGAGCGCGCCAAGCGGATCCTGAACCGGGTCATCACCGGGAAAGAGCCGCAGATCGCCGAGCGCAGCGACTACCGCGCCGCGCTGAGCAAGATCCTGGCCGCCGTCGCCCCCGCGCGGCGTCTGGTGATGTTTTCCGAAGACCTGTTCTCGCAGGCCGGGGTGGGGCGCATCTGCGCCTTCCTCGGCATCAGCCCGGTGCCCGCGCGCCCTGACCGGCGCGTGTTCGAGGGGCAGGCGGTGCCGATGACCGAATTCCAGCGGCGCCGTGCCGGGCGCTGGCTGGCCGAGCAATACGACTTCGTCGCGACGACGCTGGGCGATGTTCCCCCGGCATGGCGCGCAAACATGGAGTGGGCCTGAGCATGGATGGCAAGTTCGATGACACGCTGACCGGCGAGCAGCGCATCCGCAACTTCAACATCAACTTCGGCCCGCAGCACCCGGCCGCGCATGGCGTGCTGCGCCTGGTGCTGGAGCTGGACGGCGAGATCGTGGAACGCTGCGACCCGCATATCGGGCTTCTGCACCGCGGCACCGAAAAGCTGATGGAAAGCCGGACCTATCTGCAGAACCTGCCCTATTTCGACCGGCTGGACTATGTGGCGCCGATGAACCAGGAACATGCCTGGTGCCTGGCGATCGAGAAGCTGACCGGCACCGTCGTGCCGCGGCGTGCCAGCCTGATCCGCGTGCTCTACTCGGAAATCGGCCGCATCCTGAACCACCTGCTGAACGTGACGACGCAGGCGATGGACGTGGGCGCGCTGACCCCGCCGCTCTGGGGCTTCGAGGAACGCGAAAAGCTGATGGTGTTCTACGAACGGGCCTGCGGCGCGCGCCTGCACGCGGCCTATTTCCGCCCCGGCGGCGTGCACCAGGACCTGCCCGCCGACCTGATCGCGGATATCGAGGCCTGGGCCGACGCCTTCCCGAAGGTGCTGGACGACATCGACGGTCTGCTGACCGAAAACCGCATCTTCAAGCAGCGCAACGCCGACATCGGGATCGTCACCGAAGAAGACATCCAGAACTGGGCCTTCTCGGGCGTGATGGTGCGCGGCTCGGGGCTGGCCTGGGACCTGCGGCGCGCGCAGCCCTACGAATGCTATGACGAATTCGACTTCAAGATCCCGGTCGGCAAGAACGGCGACTGCTACGACCGCTATCTGTGCCGCATGGCCGAGATGCGCGAGTCGACCCGGATCGTCCAGCAGGCCTGCGCCAAGCTGCGCGAGCCTGCGGCAAAGACCGACGTGATGGCCCGCGGCAAGCTCAGCCCGCCGAAGCGGGGCGAGATGAAGACCTCGATGGAGGCGCTCATCCACCATTTCAAGCTTTACACCGAAGGCTTCCACGTCCCCGCGGGCGAGGTCTATGCCGCGGTCGAGGCGCCCAAGGGTGAATTCGGCGTGTTCCTGAAGGCCGACGGCACCAACCGGCCCTATCGCGCCAAGATCCGCGCGCCGGGCTATCCGCATCTTCAGGCCATCGACTACATCGCCAAGGGGCACCTGCTGGCCGACGTGGCCGCCATCATCGGCTCGCTCGACATCGTGTTCGGGGAGATCGACCGGTGAACACGGGCGCGGCCCTTCTTGCGGCGGCCGCCTTCGTGCCTGCGCTTCCCGCGCTGGCCGAAGGCGGGCCCCGTCCGGCCGAGGTGGCGGCCTTCGTCGCCGCCGCGCGGGCCGCGGGCTGCGTCGTGACAGAGGCGAATGCCGACCGGGTCATCGCGGCCTCGGGCCTGTCGGCCGAGGTGGCCGCCGCCGTGGTGCAAAGCCTGGAACAGCAGGGCAAGGCCAAGGCGCAGGGCGCAGGCCGGCTGGTGCTGACGCCCGAGGTCTGCCAATGATCCCGTCGCTGGCCAGCTTCGCCCTTGCCGGCTCTGCCATGGGCATCCTGGTCACCGGGATGCTGGCCGTCATGTTCCTGCGCGACCCGGTGAAGGGCATGGACTGGACGACCCACCGCGCGGGCGACCTTCCCAAGGTGATGGCCAACCGCTACACGGCCTTCACCATGCTTGCCTGCGGTGCCACCGCCTACCGTGACCTGACGGTGATCGCCTTCCTCTTCGCCGTCTTTGCCTTCATGAGCCTTGCCGACACCTGGATCTACGGGCAGCAGGGCCTGCCCTATGCCAAACACCTGATGGCCGGTGTGGCCGCGGCGGTCGTGTCCGTCGTGGCGATCGCCGCGCTCATCTTCCAGTCCGGAGCTTCTGTCTGATGCTACGCCGTCTTGCCGCCCACCAGCCCGAGAGCTTCGCCTTCACCCCCGCCAACGAGGCCTGGGCCAGGGCGCAGATCACCAAATACCCGCCGGGCCGGCAGGCCTCTGCGATCATTCCGCTGCTGTGGCGGGCGCAGGAACAGGAAGGCTGGCTGACCAAGCCCGCCATCGAGCATGTGGCCGACATGCTGGGCATGGCCTACATCCGCGCGCTGGAAGTGGCGACGTTCTACTTCATGTTCCAGCTGGAACCGACAGGGTCGGTGGCGCATGTGCAGATCTGCGGCACGCTGTCGTGCATGCTCTGCGGCTCGGAAGACCTGGTTGCCGTCTGCAAGAAGAAGATCGCGCCGAAGCCGCATACGCTGTCGGCCGATGGCAAGTTCACCTGGGAAGAGGTGGAATGCCTGGGCGCCTGCGCCAACGCGCCGATGGCCCAGATCGGCAAGGACTATTACGAGGACCTGACCGCCGAAGGCTTCGAGGCGCTGCTGGATCGCATGGCCGCGGGCGAGGTGCCGGTGCCCGGTCCGCAGAACGGCCGCTATGCCGCCGAGCCCAAATCGGGGCTGACCTCGCTGACCGACCATTTCGCGGGCCGTGCGCCGCACAACGGCAGCGTGCAGATCGCGGTGGACGTGGGCGACACGCTGAAACGCATCGACGGCACCGAGGTGCCGCTGCGCGCGGCCTGGCTGGGCGCGGGCGAGGCGGCGCAGGTGGGCCACGCGCCCGCCGCCGCGGTGGCCGATGCGCCGGGCACCCGGCCTGCGGCGCTTGCCGCGCCGCGCGCCGGTGGCGCCGATGACCTGACGCGGATCAAGGGCATCGGGCCGAAACTGGCCGAGCTGTGCAATGCGATGGGCTTTTACCACTTCGACCAGATCGCGGGCTGGACCGCGGCCGAGATCGCCTGGGTCGATGCCAATCTGGAAGGCTTCAAGGGCCGCGTGACGCGAGATGGCTGGGTCGAACAGGCCCGCGCCCTCGTTGCCGCGCGCAAGGGCTGAGGGGTTCGCCGATGTCGCATTCGAAAACGCCTGCGCATGGAAGCTGGGGCCTCGCGGCCTCGGTCGCCGTGCTGGCCTTCGTGATGGCCCGGGCAATGGCGCATCTGCATCTTCTGGGGGCCCTGCTGGCCGCGGCGCTGGCGCTGCTGGCCGTGGGCGGCGCGCTGCACTGGACGCTGGCGCGCCCGGTGCGGGTGCATCTGCGCGGCCCGCGCGCCCGCCGCACCGGGGGGCGCTGAGCCATGCCGCGCCCGACGCCCGACGACGACGCGAAGCTGACCGCCCAGGGGCGGCAGGCTGCGGTCGTCATCGCGGCGGCGGCCGTGATCTGGGTGGCGGGCAACGCGCTGGCCACCCTCTATAGCTGGAACGTGCGCTATCTCTTCCTGCTCGACTTTGCGGCCCTGGCCGCCTTCGTCTGGGCGCTGATCGTGACCTGGCGGGTCTGGAACCGCCGCCGGGGCAATTGAGGAACCGAAACATGCTGACGGATCAGGATCGCATCTTCACCAACATCTACGGGATGCACGACCGCTCGCTGGCCGGGGCGCGCAAGCGTGGCCACTGGGACGGCACGAAAGAGATCCTGGCGCGCGGGCGCGACAAGATCATCGAGCAGGTGAAGGCCTCGGGCCTGCGCGGCCGTGGCGGCGCGGGTTTTCCCACCGGGCTCAAGTGGTCGTTCATGCCGAAGGCGTCGGACGGCCGGCCCGCCTATCTGGTGGTGAATGCCGACGAATCCGAACCCGGCACCTGCAAGGACCGCGAGATCATGCGCCACGACCCGCATACGCTGGTCGAAGGCTGCCTGATCGCCAGCTTCGCGATGGGGGCGAATGCCGCCTACATCTACATCCGCGGCGAATACATCCGCGAGAAGGAGGCGCTGCAACGCGCCATCGACGAGGCCTATGACGCGGGGCTGATCGGCAAGAACGCCTGCGGCTCGGGCTACGATTTCGATCTTTACCTGCACCACGGTGCCGGCGCCTACATCTGCGGCGAGGAAACCGCGCTGCTGGAATCGCTGGAAGGCAAGAAGGGCATGCCCCGGATGAAGCCGCCGTTCCCGGCAGGCTCGGGCCTTTACGGCTGCCCCTCGACGGTGAACAACGTCGAATCCATCGCGGTCGTGCCCACCATCCTGCGCCGGGGCCCGGAATGGTTCGCAGGCTTCGGCCGCCCGAACAACGCGGGCACCAAGCTTTTCGCGATCTCGGGGCATGTGAACACCCCCTGCGTGGTGGAAGAGGCGATGTCGATCCCGTTGCAGGAACTGCTGGAAAAGCACTGCGGCGGCGTGCGGGGCGGCTGGAAGAACCTGAAGGCGGTGATCCCGGGCGGGTCGTCGGTGCAACTGCTGCGCGCCGAGGAATGCGATGACGCGATCATGGATTTCGACTGGCTGCGCGAAAAGAAATCCGGCCTCGGTACCGCGGCGGTGATCGTGATGGACCAGTCGACCGACATCATCAAGGCGATCTGGCGGCTGTCGAAGTTCTACAAGCACGAAAGCTGCGGCCAGTGCACGCCCTGCCGCGAAGGCACGGGCTGGATGATGCGGGTGATGGATCGTCTGGTGCGCGGCGAGGCCGAGATCGAAGAGATCGACATGCTGCAATCGGTCACCAAGCAGGTCGAGGGCCACACGATCTGTGCGCTTGGCGATGCGGCGGCCTGGCCGATCCAGGGTCTGATCCGGCAATTCCGCGACGAGATCGAGGACCGGATCAAGGCCCGGAAATCCGGGCGCATGGGCGCGATGGCGGCGGAGTAAGACAATGGCTGACCTGAAGAAAATCAGCATCGACGGGATCGTGGTCGAGGTTGACGGCGCGATGACCATCATCCAGGCCGCCGAGGTCGCGGGCGTGGAGATTCCGCGCTTCTGCTACCACGAGCGGCTGTCGATCGCGGGCAACTGCCGGATGTGCCTGGTGGAAGTGGTGGGTGGCCCGCCCAAGCCCGCGGCAAGCTGCGCCATGCAGGTGCGCGACCTGCGCCCCGGCCCGAACGGCGAACCCGCCGTGGTCAAGACCAACACGCCGATGGTGAAGAAGGCGCGCGAAGGGGTGATGGAGTTCCTGCTCATCAACCACCCGCTCGACTGCCCGATCTGCGACCAGGGCGGCGAATGCGACCTGCAGGATCAGGCGATGGCCTATGGCGTCGATTTCAGCCGCTACCGCGAGCCGAAGCGCGCCTCGGAAAACCTGAACCTGGGCCCGCTGGTCAAGACCGAGATGACCCGCTGCATCTCCTGCACCCGCTGTGTGCGCTTCACGACCGAGGTCGCGGGCATCACCCAGATGGGCCAGACCGGGCGCGGCGAGGACAGCGAGATCACCAGCTACCTGAACCAGACGCTCGATTCGAACCTTCAGGGCAACATCATCGACCTGTGCCCGGTCGGCGCGCTGACCTCGAAGCCCTATGCCTTTACCGCACGGCCGTGGGAGCTGACCAAGACCGAGACCATCGACGTGATGGACGCGCTTGGCTCGGCCATCCGGGTGGACACCAAGGGGCGCGAGGTGATGCGCATCATCCCGCGCAACAACGACGCGGTGAACGAGGAGTGGATCAGCGACAAGACCCGCTTCATCTGGGACGGCCTGCGCCGACAGCGGCTGGACACGCCCTATATCCGCGAAAACGGCAAGCTGCGCAAAGCGGGCTGGGGCGAGGCGCTGGCCGCCGCGGCGCGCGCGATGACCGGCAAGCGGGTCGCGGGCCTCGTGGGCGATCTGGTTCCGGTCGAGGCGGCCTACGGGCTGAAGACGCTGATCGAAGGCCTTGGCGGCAAGGTGGAATGCCGCACCGATGGCGCCCGGCTGCCTGCGGGCAACCGCTCGGCCTATGTAGGCACCTCGGCCATCGAGGATATCGACAGCGCGAAGGTGATCTGGCTTGTCGGGTCGAACCCGCGGGACGAGGCGCCGGTGCTGAACGCCCGGCTGCGCAAGGCCTGGACCCGGGGCGCCGAGATCCGGGTGATCGGCCCGGCGATGGACCTGACCTATGACGTGACCCATCTGGGTACCGACCGCGCCGCGCTGGTCAAGGCCGCGGCCGAGGCCCAGCCGGGCAAGCCTGGGCTGGTGATCCTGGGGCAGGGTGCGATCAACGAGGCCGATGGCGAGGCCGTGCTGGCCCACGCGATGAAGCTGGCCGAGGCCGCCGGCGCGGGCTTTCTGGTGCTGCACACCGCCGCCGCGCGCGTGGGTGCCATGGATGTCGGCTGCGTGACCGACGGCGGGCTCGCGTCCGCCATCGAGGGGGCCGAGGTGATCTACAACCTTGGCGCCGACGAGGTGGACATCGCCCCCGGTCCGCTTGTGATCTATCAGGGCAGTCACGGCGACCGCGGCGCGCATCGCGCCGACATCATCCTGCCGGGCGCCGCCTATACCGAGGAAGGTGGGCTGTTCGTGAACACCGAGGGCCGTCCGCAGGTGGCGTTCCGCGCGGGCTTCCCGCCGGGCGAGGCCAAGGAAAACTGGGCGATCCTGCGCGCGCTCTCGGCCGAGCTGGGCAAGACCCAACCCTGGGACAGCCTGGCCGTGCTGCGGCGCGCGCTGGTGGCCGCGCATCCGTATCTGGGCGCGCTGGACGAACGGGCCGACAACGGCTGGACCCCGCTGCCGCTGCGCGACCCGGCCAAGGCCGCGTTCCGCACCGCGATCCGGGATTTCTACCTGACGAACCCGATCGCCCGCGCCTCGGCGCTGATGGCGGAACTGTCGAAGGCGCAGGCCGAACGCCGCGCCCCGGCGCTGGCGGCCGAGTGAGCCATGCCCCGCGCCCTTCGCCACGCCGCACCCGGTCTGGCCGCCCTGGCGGTCCTGTCCGGCTGCGCGGGCGGGGGCGCGGGCGGGGGCGCAGTGTCGCAAGCGAATTTCCATCCGCAATATCTGGGCATCAAGACGGTGCTTCTGGAGGGCGACCTGGTGGATTTTCTGGTCTCGATGAAGGGCGCGCGGGATCCCGCCGACGTCGAGGCCTATGCCCAGTGCGCGGCCGCGCAATATGCGCTGATCCGCGGTTTCGGCTTCGCGCGTCATGTGCGGACGACCGTGGCGGAAGAGGGTGGCGTTTGGCGCGGAGATGCGGTTTACACCATCTCGGCCGCGCTGCCGAAGGGACTTATGACGATCGACGCCGAAGTGACGGTGCGCGATTGCGGAATGCAGGGAATACCGACGGTCTGAGGACGGAAGTCGGACGACGGGCGGTCAGAGGATGAGGCAAGATGGCTGACTTTCTGCAAACGGGGCTGGGCACGGCGATCCTGATCGCGCTGCAGGGCCTTCTGATCATCGCCTTCGTGATGATCTCGCTTCTGTTCCTCGTCTATGGCGACCGCAAGATCTGGGCCGCCGTGCAGATGCGGAAGGGGCCGAACGTGGTGGGCGCCTTCGGCCTGCTGCAATCGGTGGCCGACGCGCTGAAATATGTGGTCAAGGAAATCGTAGTGCCCGCGGGCGCGGACCGGGCGGTGTTCTTCCTGGCCCCGATGCTGAGCTTCGTGCTGGCCGTGCTGGCCTGGGCGGTGATCCCGTTCGAGCACGGCTGGGTGCTGAGCGACATCAACGTGGCCGTGCTGTTCGTCTTTGCCGCCTCTTCGCTCGAGGTCTACGGCGTCATCATGGGCGGCTGGGCCTCGAACTCGAAATACCCGTTCCTGGGCTCGCTGCGCTCGGCCGCGCAGATGATTTCCTATGAAGTGTCGCTGGGGCTCATCATCATTGGGGTCATCATCTCGACCGGCTCGATGAACTTCACCGACATCGTGAACGCGCAGAAGGGCAGCTTTGGCCTGCTGAACTGGTACTGGCTGCCGCATCTGCCGATGGTCGTGCTGTTCTTCGTCTCGGCGCTGGCCGAAACCAACCGCCCGCCGTTCGACCTGCCGGAAGCGGAATCGGAACTGGTCGCGGGCTTCATGGTGGAATATTCCTCGACGCCGTACCTGCTGTTCATGGCGGGCGAATACATCGCCGTCTTCCTGATGTGCGCGCTGATTTCGCTGCTGTTCTTCGGCGGCTGGCTGTCGCCCATTCCCGGCATTCCCGACGGCGCGCTGTGGATGGTGGGCAAGATGGCGTTCTTCTTCTTCCTCTTCGCCATGGTGAAGGCCATCGTGCCGCGCTACCGCTATGACCAGCTCATGCGGATCGGCTGGAAGGTCTTTCTTCCGATGAGCCTGGGCTGGGTTGTCATCGTGGCGTTCCTTGCGAAATACGACGTGCTCTGGGGTCTCTGGGCACGCTACACGATCGGGGGCTGAGATGGGCATCGACATCAACCGCGCCGTCAAATACTTCTTCCTGACGGATTTCATCAAAGGCTTCGGCCTGGGCATGAAATACTTCCTCGCCCCCAAGGCGACGCTGAACTACCCGCATGAAAAGGGGCCGCTGTCGCCCCGGTTCCGCGGCGAACACGCGCTGCGCCGTTATCCTTCGGGCGAGGAACGCTGCATCGCCTGCAAGCTGTGCGAGGCGATCTGCCCGGCGCAGGCGATCACCATCGACGCCGAGCCGCGTGACGACGGCAGCCGCCGCACCACGCGCTATGACATCGACATGACCAAGTGCATCTACTGCGGCTTCTGCCAGGAAGCCTGCCCGGTGGATGCCATCGTCGAGGGGCCGAACTTCGAATTCGCGTCGGAAACGCGCGAGGAGCTGTTCTACGACAAGGCCAAGCTGCTGGACAACGGCGACCGCTGGGAGGCCGAGATCGCCCGCAACCTCGAAGCGGACGCGCCCTACAGATGACCGAGGATTTCACCAAGCTGTTCAAGGCGATGGTCGAGCAGGGCCAGCAGATGGTCCGCGCCTTCAACCCCGCGCTGGAAAACATGACGGTGAAGGGCTTCGACTCTCTCATGCCCACGATGACCAAGGACATGATGGAGATGTGGTTCGGCCGGACCTTCAACAAGGACGGGCTGGACGCGAAAACGCGGCTTCTGGTCACGCTCGCGGCACTGACGGTGCTGGGTGCGCAGGCAGAGCCGCAGATGCGCCTGACGATCCGGCACGCGCTGGAAGCGGGCGCCACCAAGCGCGAGATCGCCGAGGTGATCTCGCAGATGAGCATGTTCGGCGGCCTGCCCGCCATGACCAAGGCGCTGGAGATCGCGCAAAGCGTCTTCGGCGAAAACGAGGAGGACAGCGAGTGACTGTCGCAGCCTTTGCCTTCTACCTCTTCGCCATCGTGGCGGTCGCCTCCGGCATCTTCGTGGTGACGGCGCGGAACCCGGTGCACTCGGTGCTCTGGCTGATCCTGGCCTTCCTCTCGGCGGCGGGGCTGTTCGTCCTGATGGGGGCGGAATTCGTGGCGATGCTTCTCATCATCGTCTATGTCGGCGCCGTGGCCGTGCTGTTCCTGTTCGTCGTGATGATGCTCGACGTGGACTTCGCCGAGCTGAAGGCCGAGATGGTGAAATACATGCCCATCGGCCTGCTGATCGGGCTGATCCTGCTGGGCGAGTTCGTCTCGGTCTTCGCGGTCTGGCAAAGTGCGGGCGGGGCTGAGGGGCTGCGCGCGGCCGTCACCCCCGACGCGGCGCAGGTGCAGAACACCAGGGCGCTCGGGATGATCCTCTATGACAAGTACGTCTACCTCTTCATGCTTTCGGCGCTGGTGCTGCTTGTGGCGATGATCGGGGCGATCGTGCTGACCATGCGCCACCGCAAGGACGTGAAGCGGCAGAACGTGCTGGCGCAGATGTGGCGCGACCCGGCCAAGGCGATGGAACTGAAGGATGTGAAACCGGGGCAGGGTCTCTGACCCCCCCGGCCCGCGCCGCGGCGCGGGGCAAGAGACAAGGGTTCCCGCAGCCGCGGGAATGACAAGAAGGACAGCGGGCAAAGCGCCCGGAGGGACGTTGATGATCGGATTGACACATTACCTGACGGTGGCGGCGGCCTTGTTCGTCATCGGCATCTTCGGGATCTTCCTGAACCGGAAGAACGTGATCGTCATCCTGATGTCGATCGAGCTGATGCTTCTGGCGGTCAACATCAACCTCGTGGCGTTTTCCACCTTCCTGCACGACCTCGTGGGGCAGGTCTTCACGATGTTCGTGCTGACGGTGGCGGCGGCCGAGGCGGCGATCGGCCTTGCGATCCTCGTGGGCTTCTTCCGCAGCCGCGGGACCATCGACGTCGAAGACGTCAACGTGATGAAGGGCTGAGACGCCATGGAACAGATCATCCTTTTCGCCCCGCTCGTGGGCGCGATCGTCGGCGGCTTCGGCTGGAGGATCATTTCGGAAAAGGGCGCGCAGGCGCTGACCACGGGGCTTCTGTTCCTGGCCTGCGCGCTGTCGTGGATCACCTTCCTGACCTTCGACGGCACGACCAAGCACATCGAGATCCTGCGCTTCATCTCGTCGGGCAGCCTCGACACCTTCTGGGCGATCCGGCTGGACCGGCTGACGGCGATCATGCTGATCGTGGTCACCTCGGTCTCGGCGCTGGTGCACCTCTATAGCTGGGGCTACATGGCCCATGACGAGAACTGGACCGCGGAAGAGCCCTACAAGGCGCGCTTCTTCGCCTATCTCTCGTTCTTCACCTTCGCGATGCTGGCGCTGGTGACCTCGGACAATCTGGTGCAGATGTTCTTCGGCTGGGAAGGGGTCGGCGTCGCCTCGTATCTGCTGATCGGCTTCTACTACAAGAAACCCTCGGCCAATGCGGCGGCGATCAAGGCCTTCGTGGTCAACCGGGTGGGCGACTTCGGCTTTGCCCTTGGCATCTTCGCGCTGTTCTTCCTGGTCGACTCGATCGATTTCGACACCGTGTTCAGCCATGCGCCCGACCTGGCCAAGACCAACCTGACTTTCCTGTGGACGCAGTGGAACGCGGCCGACCTGATCGGCGTGCTTCTGTTCGTGGGCGCAAGCGGCAAGTCGGCGCAGCTTTTCCTGCACACCTGGCTGCCTGATGCGATGGAAGGCCCGACGCCGGTCTCGGCGCTGATCCACGCCGCCACCATGGTGACCGCGGGCGTGTTCCTGGTCTGCCGGATGTCGCCGCTTTACGAATTCGCGCCGGACGCCAAGGCGCTGGTGCTGGTGATGGGCGCCTCGACCGCGTTCTTCGCGGCGACGGTGGGCCTGGTGCAGAACGACATCAAGCGCGTGATCGCCTATTCGACCTGCTCGCAGCTTGGCTACATGTTCGCGGCGGCGGGGTCGGGCGTCTATGGCGTGGCCATGTTCCACCTGCTGACGCACGCCTTCTTCAAGGCCATGCTGTTCCTGGGCGCGGGCTCGGTCATCACCGCGATGCACCACGAACAGGACATGCGCCACTATGGCGGCCTGCGGAAGAAGATCCCCTTCACCTTCTGGATGATGATGATCGGTACGCTGGCCATAACCGGTGTGGGCATCCCCTTCTCGGCCGAGATCTTCGGCGTGCCGATCGGCTTCGCGGGGTTCGTGTCGAAGGATGCGATCATCGAAAGCACCTATGCGTCCGGGTCGATGTACGGCTTCTGGCTTCTGGTCATCGCCGCGGCCTTCACCAGCTTCTATTCCTGGCGGCTGATGTTCATGACCTTCTACGGCCAGCCCAAGGGTGGCAGTTCGCACGGGGCCGATGCGCACGGGCATGACGACCACGCGCACGGCCACGGGCATGACGACCACGGCCACGGCGATCACGGGCATGGGCACAGCGCCTATGACCACGCGCATGAAAGCCCGCTGGTCATGCTGATCCCGTTGGGGCTGCTGGCCATCGGCGCGGTCTTCGGGGGCATGCTGGGCTACAACGCCTTCTTCGGCAACGAACATGCGATGGCGGGCTTCTTCGCGCTTGGCGAACATGCCGTGCCGGGGCAGGGCGCGATCTTCATGGGGGCCGACAACCATGTGCTGGAACATGCGCATGAAAGCCCGGCCTGGGTCAGCCTGTCGCCGTTTGTCGCGATGCTGCTGGGCTTCGTGGTGGCGCTGAAGATGTACATCCTCTCGCCCGACCTGCCCGCGCGGCTGGCGGCCACGAACCGCCCGCTTTACGAGTTCCTGCTGAACAAGTGGTACTTCGACGAGATCTACACCGCCGTCTTCATCAAGCCCGCCATGGCCATCGGCCGTCTGTTCTGGAAGAAGGGCGACGGTGACGTGATCGACGGCACCATCAACGGGGTGGCGCTGGGGATCGTTCCCTGGTTCACCCGCCTCGCCGGCCGTGCGCAATCCGGCTATCTGTTCCACTACGCCTTCGCCATGGTGATCGGGATCGGTGTCCTGATGACCTGGATGACGCTCACCGGAGGGGCGCACTGATGGGCAACCTGCTTTCCCTCGTCACCTTCATCCCCGCGGTCGCGGCTGCGATCCTGGCGCTGTTCCTGCGCGGCAGCGACGAGGCATCGGCGCGCAACGCCAAATGGCTTGCGCTGGCGGCCACGGTGCTGACGTTCCTGGTCTCGCTGAAGCTGCTGTTCGGCTTCGACCCCCATGCCGCCGGGTTCCAGTTCGTCGAGGAACGGACCTGGATCGCGGGCCTGCACTACAAGATGGGCGTCGATGGCCTGTCGGTGCTGTTCGTGATGCTGACCACCGCCCTGATGCCGCTGACGATCGGCGCCTGCTGGACGGTGGAAAGCCGGGTGAAGGAATACATGATTGCCTTCCTCGTGCTGGAAACGCTGATGCTGGGCACCTTCGCGGCGCTCGATCTGGTGCTGTTCTACCTGTTCTTCGAGGCGGGCCTGATCCCCATGTTCCTGATCATCGGCATCTGGGGCGGGCAGAACCGGATCTATGCGGCGTTCAAGTTCTTCCTGTACACCTTCCTCGGCTCGGTGCTGATGCTGGTGGCGATGATCGCCATGTATGTGCAGGCGGGCACCACCGACATCCCGACGCTGCTGGCCTTCAAGTTCAGCGCGGGGCCGCTGCACCTGATGGGCTGGCAGATCGCGGGCGGCGTGCAGACGCTGCTGTGGCTGGCCTTCTTCGCGTCATTCGCGGTGAAGATGCCGATGTGGCCCGTGCATACCTGGCTGCCCGACGCCCACGTTCAGGCGCCCACCGCCGGGTCGGTCGTGCTGGCCGCGATCCTGCTGAAGATGGGCGGCTACGGCTTCCTGCGCTTCAGCCTGCCGATGTTCCCGGTGGCCAGCCACCTGCTTGGCCCGCTGGTGTTCTGGATGTCGGCCATCGCCATCGTCTACACCTCGCTGGTGGCGCTGGTGCAGGAGGACATGAAGAAGCTGATCGCCTATTCCTCGGTCGCGCACATGGGCTATGTGACCATGGGGCTCTTCGCCGCGAACCAGCAGGGCATCGACGGCGCGATCTTCCAGATGCTGAGCCACGGCTTCGTGTCGGGCGCGCTGTTCCTGTGCGTGGGCGTGGTCTATGACCGGATGCACACCCGCGAGATCAGCGCCTATGGCGGGCTGGTGAACCGGATGCCGAAATACGCGCTGGTCTTCATGTTCTTCACCATGGCGAACGTGGGCCTGCCGGGCACCTCGGGCTTCGTGGGGGAATTCCTGACCCTGATGGGCATCTTCCAGGTCAACACCTGGGTGGCCGCGGTGGCGACCACGGGCGTGATCTTCTCGGCCTCCTACGCGCTCTGGCTCTACCGCCGGGTGACGCTGGGCGCGCTGGTGAAAGAGGCGTTGAAATCCATCACCGACATGGACCTCCGGGAAAAGGTGATCTTCGCCCCGCTGGTGGCCATGACCCTGCTGCTCGGCGTCTACCCGAGCCTTGTGACCGACATCACCGGCCCGGCCGTGGCGGCGCTGGTGCAATCCTACCACACGCAGGTGGCGGAGGCGGCGCAGGCCGCGGCCCCCACCCAGCTTGCGCAGAACTGAGGGGACCGCCTCCATGAACCCTGGTGATTTCTCCACCGTCCTGCCGGAGGCTCTGCTTGCGCTTTATGCGATGGCGGCGCTGATGTTCGGCGTCTACACCGGCAAGGACCGTTCGGCCCCGCTGATCCTCTGGGCGACCGCGGTGGTCTTCGTGGGGCTGGCGCTCTGGATCGGGACGATGTCGGGCAGCCGCACCGCATTTGGCGGGATGTACATCGACGACGCCTTTGCCCGCTTCGCGAAGGGCACCGTTCTGCTGTCCGCCGCCGCCGTGTTGGTGATCGGGCAGGATTACATGAGCCGCCGCGGCCTGCTGCGGTTCGAGTATCCGGTGCTGGTGGCGCTGGCGGTCGTGGGCATGATGGTCATGGTCTCGGCGGGCGACCTCATGTCGCTTTACATGGGCCTGGAGCTTCAGTCGCTGGCGCTGTACGTCGTGGCCTCGCTGCGGCGCGACAGTGCGAAATCGGCCGAAGCGGGGCTGAAGTACTTCGTGCTGGGCGCGCTCAGCTCGGGGCTGCTGCTCTACGGCGCTTCGCTGACCTACGGGTTCGCAGGCACCACGCTGTTTTCCGGCATCGTGACCACCGTGAAGGCCGGCGAGATGCCGGTGGGCCTGTTGTTCGGGCTGGTGTTCCTGCTGTCGGGGCTGGCGTTCAAGGTTTCGGCCGTGCCCTTCCACATGTGGACCCCCGATGTCTACGAAGGCTCGCCCACGCCGGTAACCGCCTTCTTCGCCACCGCGCCCAAGGTGGCCGCGATGGCGCTGATCGCCCGGCTGGCCGAGGGGGCCTTTGGCACCGCACCGGGCGACTGGGGCCAGATCCTGGCGCTTCTGTCGGTCGCCTCGATGTTCGTGGGCGCCGTGGCCGCGATCGGGCAGACCGACATCAAGCGCCTGATGGCCTATTCGTCGATCAGCCACATGGGCTTTGCCCTGATGGGGCTGGCGGCCGGGACCGCGGGCGGCGTGCAGGCCATGCTGATCTACATGGTCATCTATGTGACCATGAACGTGGGCACCTTCGCCTTCATCCTGTCGATGGAAAAGGGCGGCCAGCCGGTGACCGACATCGCCAGCCTGCGGATGTATTCCCGCCGCGAGCCGCTGAAGGCGCTGGCGCTTCTGGTGCTGATGTTCAGTCTGGCGGGCGTGCCGCCGATGGTCGGCTTCTTCGGGAAGTTCTACGTCCTGATGGCCGCGGTCAACGCGGGCATGAGCTGGCTGGCCATCCTGGGGGTCATCGCCTCGGTGATCGGTGCGTTCTACTACCTGCGCATCGTCTACTTCATGTACTTCGGCGAGGACCGCGAAGGCATCGACGCGGGCACCCTGCGTCCGGTCGGCTGGATCGCGCTGATGGGCTCGGCGGCGGTCATGGTGGTGGGCATCGTGAACCTCTTCGGGGTCGAGGCGCTGGCGCAGGCCGCCGCGGGCGCGCTTGTCCACTGAGGGCTGGCCCGCGGGCGTGGCGCGCCACGTCCTGGCGGTCACCGATTCCACCAATGCAGAGGCGGCGCGGCTAGCGCCGTCTCTGACCTCTCCGGCCTGGATTCTGGCGCTGCGCCAGACGGCGGCGCGCGGGCGCCGCGGCCGCACCTGGGCGATGGCCGAGGGCAACTTTGCCGCCACCCTGGTGATGCACCCGACCGATCCGCCCGAGGTGGTCGCCCTGCGCAGCTTCGTGGCCGCACTTGCGTTGCAGGATGCCTTCGTGGCCGTCACCGGCCGCACCGCGCCCTTTGCGCTGAAATGGCCCAATGACGTGCTGCTGAACGGCGGCAAGGTGGCGGGGATCCTGCTGGAAAGCCTGGGGCAGGGCGCCCGTGTCGCGCATCTGGCGATCGGCATCGGCGTGAACCTGGCGGCCGCGCCCACCGCCGCCGAGGTGGAACCGGGCGCCGTGCCCCCCGTCAGCCTGCTGGGGGAAACCGGGATGCGGGTCAGCCCGGTCGAATTCCTTGACGTGCTTGCCCCCGCCTATGCAGGGTGGGAGGCGCGCCTTGTCGCCGAAGGGTTCGCCCCGATCCGCGCCGCCTGGCTGGCGCGCGCGGCCCGGCTGGGCCAGCCGGTGACGGCGCGGACAGGCAACGCGGTGCTGCACGGCACCTTCGAGACGATCGACGACACCGGCGCGCTGGTGCTGGCCACCGCCGAAGGCCGCCGGGCGGTTCCCGCGGCCGATGTGTTCTTCTGAGGGGGCCCGGGATGCTTCTGGCCATCGACTGCGGCAATACCAACACCGTCTTTTCGATCTGGGATGGCGCGCGCTTGCTGTCGCAATGGCGCATCGCGACCGATCACCGCCGGACGGCCGATGAATATTTCGTCTGGCTCTCGTCGCTGATGACGCTGACCGGGGCGACTGCCACGATCACCGAGGCGATCATCTCCTCGACCGTGCCGCGGGTGGTGTTCAACCTGCGCGTTCTCTGCAACCGCTACTACGATTGCCGCCCGCTGGTGGTGGGCAAGCCCGAATGCCGCCTGCCGCACCCGCCGCGGGTGGATCAGGGCACGACCGTGGGCCCCGACCGGTTGGTGAACGCCGCGGGCGGCTTTGATCGCTACGGCGGCGACCTGATCGTGGTGGATTTCGGCACCGCGACCACGTTCGACGTGGTCGACCAGGATGGCGCCTATGTCGGCGGGGTCATCGCGCCCGGCGTGAACCTCAGCCTCGAGGCGCTGCACATGGCCGCGGCGGCGCTGCCGCATGTGGACGTGTCGCGCCCGCAATCGGCCATCGGCACCAATACCGTGGCCTGCATGCAGTCGGGGATATTCTTCGGCTACATCGGCCTGTGCGAGGGCATCGTGCGCCAGATCCGGCTGGAGCGCCCGCGCCCCATGAAAGTCATTGCCACCGGCGGGCTAGCGCCGCTCTTCGACCAGGCCTTCACCCTTTTCGACAAGGTGGACGACGATCTGACCGTCCATGGCCTGACCGTCATCCACCGTTACAACAAGGAACTTCCCCCCGCATGAGCAAAGCACCCCGGCTGATCTATCTTCCCCTGGGCGGCGCCGGCGAGATCGGCATGAACTGCTATGTCTACGGCTATGGCCCCGAGGGGCGCGAGCGTCTGATCGTGGTTGACCTGGGCGTGACCTTCCCCGACATGGACACCACGCCGGGCGTGGATCTGATCCTGCCGGACGTGACCTGGCTGGCCGAACGCGCCGACCGGATCGAGGGCATCTTCATCACCCACGCCCACGAAGACCATATCGGGGCCCTGGCGCATCTGTGGCCGCGGCTGAAGGCGCCGATCCATGCCCGCCGCTTCACCTCGATCATCGCGCGGCTGAAGATGGAGGATCAGGGCCTGAGCGGCACCGAGATCCAGACCGTCGGGGTGGGCGAGACGGTCGAGGCCGGGCCGTTCTCGGTCCAGTTCATGCCGGTGGCGCATTCCATCCCCGAAAGCTCGGCGCTGATCATCGACACGCCCGCGGGCCGCATCGTGCATTCGGGCGATTTCAAGCTTGATCCCGATCCGGTGGTGGGCGAACCCTGGGACCCCGAGGCCCGGATGGGCGAAGGGGAGCCGCCGGTCAAGGTGCTGGTCTGCGATTCCACCAACGTCTTCACCACGCACGCGGGCCGCAGCGAAAGCACGCTGGGCCCCGCGATCCGCGACCTCGTGGAAAGCGCGCCGGGTCTGGTGGCGGCAACCACCTTCGCCTCGAACGTCGCCCGGCTGAAGACGCTGGCCGATGCGGGGCGCGCGGCGGGCCGGTCGGTCTGCCTGATGGGCCGCGCGATGAAGAAGATGGTAACCGCCGCGCAGGAAGCGGGCGTCCTGACCGATTTCCCCCCCATCGTGCCGCCCGAGATGGCCGCCGAGGTGCCGCGCCAGAACCTGATGCTGATCGTCACCGGCAGCCAGGGCGAACGTCGCGCGGCCACCGCGCAACTGTCGCGGGGCAAGTATCTGGGGCTGGAGTTGAAAGAGGGCGATACCTTCCTCTTTTCCTCCAAGACCATCCCGGGCAACGAACGCGGCGTGATCCGCATCATGAACAACTTTTCCGAGATGGGCGTGAACGTCGTGGATGACCAGGGCGGGCGCTACCATGTGTCGGGCCACGCCAACCGCCCGGATCTGGAACGGGTGCATGACACGCTGAAGCCGCAGATCCTGATCCCCAACCACGGCGAGCACCGCCACCTGCGCGAACATGCGCGGCTGGCGGAATCGAAGGGCATCGCCTCGGATGTGGTGACGAACGGGATGATGGTGGACCTGACCGGCGACCTGCCCGAGGTGGTGGAATACATCGAGACCGGGCGGATCTATCTTGACGGCAACGTTCTGGTCGGCGCGATGGACGGGGTGATCCGCGACCGTCTGCGGCTGGCGCTGAACGGCCAGGTGCTGGTGACGCTGCTGATGGATGAAGACGACGCGCTGCTGGGCGACGCCTGGGTCGAGCTGAACGGCCTGGCCGAACGCGGCCGCAGCGGCCGGTCGCTCTCGGAAGAGATGGAGGCGGAACTGACCGAGGTTCTTGGCCGCGCTGATCGCCGTCTCTTGACCGATGACGACAAGCTGGACGAGGCCGCTCGCCGCATCGTGCGCCAGATCGCGATGGAAGAGATCGGCAAGAAGCCCGAGGTGACCGTGGTCGTCAGCCGCCTGGCGGTCGAATAGGCCGCGTATCCCCGGAAACGGAAACGGGCGGCGCCGGGATGGCGCCGCCCGTTTCGTTTCGTGTCCGGCCCGTCCCGGCCGCCCTCAGTCCCGGCTGCGCTCAGTCCTTGTGGCTCAGCGCGAAGCTGCGGGTCAGGAAATCCGGCATGTGGTCGCCCATGCCCACCACGCGCTCGTCATCGCGCGGCTCGTGGCGGCGGCGGTCGCGGCGGTCGTCGGGGCGGCGGTCCTCGCCGCGGCGCTCCTTGCGGGGCTCGGCCCGCTCGCTGCGCTCGGCCCGCACGGGCGCGGGCGCGGGGGCGGGGGTGCTGCGCTGCTCTTCCACCACCACGGGTTCGGCCACCGGCAGCGGCTCCATCGCGGCCATCTCGTCATGCGGCACGATCGGGCGCGAACGATGCTCGCCCCGCGGCGTGCGCCGGTCACGCTCGCCGCGCTCGCGCTCCGGCCCTCGGCGGCGACGGCTGCTGTCGCCACCGCGGTCGGCGCTGGCCTCATAGGCCGGGGCCTCGCCCGCCGGAATCGGCCGCTTGACCAGGCTCTCGATCGCGCTGACGTATTTCGCATCGTTCGGCGTGGCGATGGTGAAGGCCTTGCCCAGCCGCCCGGCCCGGCCGGTGCGGCCGATGCGGTGCACGTAATCCTCGGGGTGGGTCGGTACGTCGAAGTTGAAGACATGGCTGACCGAGGGAATGTCGAGCCCCCGCGCCGCCACGTCGGACGCCACCAGAAGCTGCACGCTGCCGTCGCGGAAGCCGTCCAGCGTCTTGGTCCGCACCGATTGTTCCAGATCGCCATGGATCGGCGCCGCGTTGAACCCATGCGCCTTCAGCGACTTGGCCACCACATCCACATCCATCTTGCGGTTGCAGAAGATGATGGCGTTGGTGCAGCCCTCGCCCTCGGCCCGGATCAATTCGCGCAGCACCGCGCGCTTTTCGGCGAAGGCGCGGTCGCGCGATTCCGGCGTGATCGAGATCAGCCGCTGTTCGATGGTTTCCGACGCGGTGGCCTGGCGCGCAATCTCGATCCGGGCGGGATTGTGCAGGAAGGCGTTGGTGATCCGCTCGATCTCGGGCGCCATGGTGGCGCTGAAGAACAGCGTCTGGCGGGTGAACGGCGTCAACTGGAAGATCCGCTCGATATCGGGGATGAACCCCATGTCCAGCATCCGGTCTGCCTCGTCGACCACCATGATCTGCACGCCGGTCAGCAACAACTTCCCGCGCTCGAAATGGTCCAGCAGCCGGCCCGGCGTCGCGATCAGCACATCGACCCCGCGGTCGATCAGCTTGTCCTGTTCGCCGAAGGCGACGCCGCCGATCAGAAGCGCCTTGGTCAGGTTCAGGTGCTTGGTATAGGTGTCGAAATTCTCGGCCACCTGCGCCGCAAGCTCGCGCGTGGGGCACAGCACCAGGCTGCGCGGCATCCGCGCGCGGGCGCGCCCGTTGGCCAGCATGGTGATCATCGGCAGCGTGAAGCTGGCGGTCTTGCCGG
>JAJZVD010000001.1 GCA_021845805.1 Pseudomonadota bacterium
GGAGACCGATCTCGCGCGGCAGGCCAGTCTCCGAAGGGCGGGTGGTCCTTGCAAACCCCTTTGGCACCTAAAGAAAAAGGCCCCGCGATGGACCTGTTTTCGGGTTTGCAATGTGCAAGTGGCGGAGACGAAGGGATTCGAACCCTCGAGACGCTTTTGACGCCTGCACCCTTAGCAGGGGTGTGCCTTCGACCACTCGGCCACGTCTCCGCCGACCCGTTTAACGGCCTCGCCGGGGCGGGGCAAGTGGAAAGCGCGGGTCAGGCGGGCGCCGTTTCGCGAAGGCGAAAGCGCTGGATCTTGCCGCTCTCGGTTTTCGGCAGGGCAGGGCGGAAAACGATGGAGCGCGGGTACTTGTAGGGCGCGATGGTTGCCTTCACGTGGTCTTGCAGCAGCTTGACCATCAGCGGTCCGGGGGCCTCGCCGGGCGCCAGCACCACATGCGCCTCCACGATCTGTCCGCGCTCCGGGTCGGGGGCCCCCACCACCGCGCATTCGGCGACCGCCGGGTGGGACAGAAGCGCGGCCTCCACCTCGGGGCCCGCGATGTTGTAGCCCGCGCTCACGATGATCCCGTCGGTACGGGCGGCAAAGTGGAAATACCCCGCCTCGTCCTGCCAGAAGCTGTCGCCGGTCAGGTTCCAGCCGCCGCGGACGTAGTCCTGCTGCTTGGCAGGCGCGTCAAGGTAGCGGCAGCCCACCGGCCCGCGCACCGCAAGCCGCCCGATCTCGCCCCGCGGCACCTCCTTGCCGTCAGGGCCCAGGATGCAGGCGCTGTAGCCGCTGACCGGGCGCCCCGTGCAGGCGGGGTGGCTGTCGCCAAAGCGGTTGGTGATGAAGATGTGCAGCATCTCGGTTGATCCGATGCCATCAAGCATCGGCTTGCCCGTCCTGGCGATCCAGTCCTCGTAGACCGGCGCGGGCAGCGTCTCGCCGGCCGAGACGGCGGCGCGTAGGCTCGACAGGTCGGCCCCGTCTTCCATCGCGCGCAGCATCACGCGATAGGCGGTGGGGGCGGTGAAGCAGACCGTGGCGCGGTGGCGCTGGATGATCTCGATCATGTTCGGGGGCGAGGCGTTTTCCAAGAGCGCGGCCGAGGCGCCGAAGCGCAGCGGAAAGACCACAAGGCCGCCCAGCCCGAAGGTGAAGGCCAGCGGCGGCGAGCCCACGAAGACATCCTCGGGCGTGACCCCCAGCACCTCTTTCGCATAGCCGTCGGCGATGATCAGCAGGTCGCGGTGGAAATGCATGGTGGCCTTGGGCTCGCCCGTGGTCCCCGAGGTGAAGCCCAGAAGCGCCACGTCATCGCGCCCGGTCGGCACCGGGGTGAAGCGGACGGGTTTCGACAGCGCGATCCGGTCCAGTTCCGCATCGTGATTCGCCGTCCCGTCGAACGAGATCACCCGGTCCAGCGTCGCGTTGCCCGCGGCGGCGGTCACCAGCTCTTCCATCAGCCTTGTGTCGCAGAGCGCGTGGGTGATCTGCGCCTTCTCCACGATCTTGCGCAATTCGCCCGCGCGCAGCATCGGCATGGTGTTCACCGCCACGCCGCCCGCCTTCATCACGGCAATCCAGCAGGCCACCATCGCCGGGTTGTTGGCCGAGCGGATCAGCACCCGGTTGCCGGGGCGCAGCCCGTAATCCTCGATCAGCGCATGGGCGATGCGGTTGGTCCAGTCGGCCAGTTCCTTGTAGGTGCGCAGCCGCCCGTTGCCGATCAGCGCCGTATGGTCGCCGAAGCCCTTCGCCACCATCGCGTCGGTCAGTTCGACCCCGGCGTTCAGCCATTCGGGGTAGGCAAAGCCCGCAAGGTCGATCTGCGGCCAGAGTTCGGCGGGCGGCAGGTTGTCCCGGCAGAAGGTGTCGCTGTGTCCGGTCGGCCCAAGGTGCATCCCAAACGGCATCGTAGTCTCCCTGTCGCGCGGTCTTGCCGCCGCGCGGATTGACCCGCCTCAGGCGGGAATGACGGCGGTCGCCTCGATCTCCAGCCGGGCGCGGTCCTCGACCAGGGCTACCACCTGCACCAGCGCCATGGCCGGGTAGTGGCGCCCGATCACGGCCTTGTAGGCGCGGCCCAGATCCTTGAGGCTGTTCAGGTATTCGTCCTTGCTTGTGACATACCAGGTCAGCCGCACCAGATGTTCGGGCCCGGCGCCTGCCTCGGCCAGCACCGCCACGATGTTCTTCAGGCACTGCTCGGCCTGCGCCACGAAGTCGTCGCTTTCGAACTCCTGCGCGGCGTTCCAGCCGACGATGCCGCCCGTCACCACGAAGCGACCGGTGGCGGCCATCCCGTTCGAATAGCCGGGCGTGGCCTTCCAGCCCCTGGGATGCAGGATTTCGTGCACGGTGGTCATGCCTGTGGCTCCATGAAACGGGTCAACCGGCTGCGGATCGCCTCGGGCCAGGGCGCGGCGCGGCCCTCGGGGGTCACCCAGGCCAGAACCAGCCGCGCCTGCATCCGCACGGTCCCCGCCGCCTCGGCCTGCAGGGCGAAGGTGACGCTGGCGCGGCCGATGCGCTCGGCGGTCAGGGTGAAGGTCAGCCGCTCGCCCAGTCGCGCGGGGGCGGGGAAATCGGCCTCGAGATGCACGGTCGGCACGCCGTGGTGTTCCTCCAGGGTGATCCGGGCGTAGGGATAGTCCAGCACCTCGGCGAAGAAATTCTCGATGACCGAATTCGTCATCTCGAAGTAACGCGGGTAGAACACGATCCCGGCCGGATCGCAGTGGTTGAACTCCACCGGGATGACGCGCTGCCAGGTCATGCCAGCACCGACCGCGCGATGATCAGCCGCTGGACGTCGCTGGCGCCCTCGTAGATGCGCAGCGCTCGGATCTCGCGGTAGAGGCTTTCCACCGCCATCCCCTGCCGGACGCCATCGCCGCCGAACAGCTGCACCGCCGCGTCGATCACCTTCTGCGCGGCCTCGGTGGCGTAAAGCTTCGCCATCGCCGCCTCCCGGCTGATCCGGGGGGCGCCCATGTCCTTCGCCCAGGCCGCGCGATAGATCAGAAGCGCCGCCGCATCGACCTGCAAGGCCATGTCGGCGATATGGCCCTGCACAAGCTGCAACTCGGCCATCGGCGCGCCCGCGATGCGCCGCGCCTTCACCCGCGCCAGCGCCTCGTCCAGCGCGCGGCGGGCAAAGCCCAGCGCCGCAGCCCCCACCGTGGTGCGGAACACATCAAGGACCGACATCGCGATCTTGAAACCGTCGCCCGCCCGCCCGATCAGCGCCGCCTCGGGCAGGTCCACCCCGTCCAGCGCCAGCCGGGCCAGCGGGTGAGGGGCCATCACCCCGATCCGCTCGGCCACCCGCAGCCCGGGCGTGTCGGCGGGCATCAGGAAGGCCGACAGACCCTTGGCCCCCGGCGCCTCGCCGGTGCGGGCAAAGACGACATAGATATCCGCAATCCCGCCGTTCGAGATATAGGTCTTCTCGCCGCTCAGCCGCCAGCCGCCCGCCACCCGTTCGGCCACCGTCGCGGTATTGGCCACGTCCGATCCCGATCCGGGCTCGGTCAGCGCAAAGCCTGCGATGGCGCGGCCCGCCCGCGTCCGGTCAAGCCAGGCCCGCTGCGCGTCCGACCCGAAGAGCGTCACCGCCCCCATCCCCAGCCCCTGCATGGCAAAGGCGAAATCGGCCAGCCCGTCGTGCCGCGCCAGCGTCTCGCGCGCCAGCGCCAGGGTGCGCACGTCCAGCCGCCCGCCCGCGCCTGCGCCGGTGGGCTTCAAGAACCCCGCCGCGCCCAGGTCCGCCACCAGCCCCCGGCAGGCGGCATCCACATCCGCGTGATCGGCAGGCAGGTTTGCGGCACACCACGCCTCCAGCCGCGCCGCCCAGTCGCGGTGGCGCTGATCGAAGAAGGGCCAGTGAAGAAAGCTGTCGTCCGCCATCATTTTCTGTCCGCAAATATCCTCGGGGGGTGTGGGGGGCAGACAGCCCCCCACGCGGGGCCACGCGCGCGGCGCTCAGTCGCCCCGGAACACGGGTGTCTCCTTCGCCGCGAAGGCGCGGTAGGCGCGCTCGAAATCCTTCGTCTGCATGCAGATCGCCTGCGCCTGCGCTTCCGCCTCGATCGCCTGTTCCAGCCCCATGTTCCATTCCTGGTTCAGTTGCGTCTTGGTGATCCCATGGGCGAAGACCGGCCCCGCCGCGATCCGGTCCGCCAGCGCGCGCGCCTCGGCCTCAAGCGCCTCTGGCGGGTGCAGCGCGTTCCAGAACCCCCAGGCCGCGCCGTCCTCGGCCCGCATCACCCGCCCGGTGTAAAGCAGCTCCGCCGCGCGGCCCTGGCCGATGATGCGCGGCAGCATCGCGCAGGCCCCCATGTCGCAGCCCGCAAGCCCGACCCGGGTGAAGAGAAAGGCGCATTTCGCAGCCGGTGTGGCCAGCCGCAGATCCGCGGCCATGGCGATGATCGCGCCCGCGCCCACGCAGATGCCATCTACCGCCGCGATGACGGGCTTGCCGCAGCCGATCATCGCCTTGACCAGATCGCCGGTCATGCGGGTGAAGGCCAGCAGCCCCTTCATGTCCATGCCCACCAGCGGCCCGATGATGTCATGCACATCCCCGCCCGAGCAGAAGTTGCCGCCATTCGAGGCAAAGACGATCACGTCCACATCCTCGGCATAGACCAGCGCGCGAAAGAGGTCGCGCAGCTCGGCATAGCTGTCGAAGGTCAGCGGGTTCTTGCGGTCGGGCCGGTTCAGCCGGACCCAGCCGGTCCGCCCCTCGACGGACCACAGGAAGTGGCGGGCCCGGTAATCGGCAAGCGTGGTCATCGGGTCTCTCCCTGTCGGGCGCGGCGCAGGATCTCGGTCAGTGCGTCCAGGTCGGCATCGGTCAGCGTGGCGAACAGGCGGTTCACCTCGCGCTCATGGGCGGCGGCCAGCGTCTCGAACTGCGCAAGCCCCGCCTCGGTCAGCGCCACCAGGATGGTGCGCCGGTCGCCGGGCTTCGGTGTGCGCCGGGCCAGCCCGTCCTGCTCCAGCCGGTCCACCACGGCGGTGGCATTGCCGTTCGACACCAGCAGCATCCGGCTCAGCTCGCTCATGCTGATCCCCTCGCTGCGCCGCCAGAGGGCCGCCATCACGTCGAAGCGGGGCAGGGTGGTGTCGTGGTTTACCCGCAGGAACTCGCGCAGGGTATTCTCGGCATGGCGCGTCACGCCCAGAAGCCGGATCCAGGCCTTCAGGCGGCGTTTCGACAGCGGGTCGGGGCGGTCGTCCAGCGTCACAGTTCGCCCCCCGCGATGGTGATGGCCTGTCCGTTCATCCCCTCCGACCCCGGCCCGCAGAGCCAGAGCGCGGCCGCCGTCACCTCGGCGGGCTGGATCAGGCGGCCCTGGGGGTTCAGCCCTTCCAGCGCGGCGCGCGCCTCGGCCGGGCTGCGGCCGGTCTTCTCCACGATGACCGCAATGGAATGATCGGTCATCGGCGTGTCCAGAAAGCCGGGGCACAGCGCGTTCACGGTCACCGGCCGCTTCGCGACCTCGAACGCGAGCGAGCGCACCATGCCCACCACCCCATGCTTGGCCGCGGCATAGGGCGCGACCTTGGCATAGCCCTTCAGCCCCGCGGTCGAGGCAACCGCGATCAGCCGCCCCCAGCCCGGCACCTGGTTCAGCCCGTCGCGCAGCGTCAGGAACGCGCCGGTCAGGTTCACCGAGATCATCGCGTTCCACTGGGCCAGCGTGGTGCGCGCCATCACCCCGCTGTCGGCAGCGCCCGCATTGGCGATCACGATGTCGCAGGGCCCGGCGGCGGCGAACATCGCGGCGACCGAGGCTTCGTCGGTCACGTCGGCTTCCACCCAGCGGATGCCCGGCGCGCTGTCGGCCACCGCTTCCAGCGCCGCGCGGCGGCGGCCTGCAATCACCACCTCGGCCCCTGCGGCGGCAAAGCCGCGCGCCATGTCCGCCCCCGCGCCAGAGCCCCCCCCGGTGATCAGCGCGCGCCTGCCTGCCAAGGTCATACCCGGATCGCCTCCTGCTGTCGTTCCCTGAGCCGCCGCGCCTGATCCCGCCCGGCGAGGTAGGGCAGGGGCCAGGCGGTGCCCTCGTCTCCCATCGCCACGGCGGCGTGGAGCGTCCAGTATGGGTCGGCCAGGTGCGGGCGGGCAAGACAGACCAGATCGGCGCGCCCCGCCATCAGGATCGAGTTCACATGGTCGGGTTCATAGATGTTGCCGACCGCCATGGTGGCGATCCCCGCCTCGTTGCGGATGCGATCGCTGAAGGGGGTCTGGAACATCCGGCCATAGATCGGGCGGGCGTCGGTGGAGGTCTGCCCCGCCGACACGTCGATGATGTCGGCCCCCGCGGCGCGGAAGGCGCGGGCGATCTCGACCGCCTCCGACGGGGTCACGCCCCTCTCGCTCACCCAGTCGTTCGCGCTGATCCGCACGCTCATCGGCTTTTGCGCAGGCCAGGCCGCGCGCATGGCGGCAAAGACCTCCAGCGGGTAGCGCAGCCGGTTTTCGAGGCTGCCGCCATAGGCATCACTGCGCCGGTTCGAGATCGGCGACAGGAAGGACGAGATCAGGTAGCCGTGCGCCGCGTGCAATTCGATCATGTCGAAGCCCGCGCGTGCGGCCATCCTGGTGGCCGCCACGAAGTCCGCCGTCACCCGGTCCATGTCGGCGCGGTCCATCGCCTTCGGCACCGCGTTGGCCGCGCTCCAGGCGATGGCCGAGGCCGAGATGGTGGGCCAGTTGCCCGCCGCCAGCGGTGCGTCACCCTCTTCCCAACCGACCTGCGTCGACCCCTTGCGCCCCGAATGGCCGATCTGGCAGCAGATCTTCGCGGCCGTCTCGGCATGGACGAAATCCACCAGCCGCCTCCACGCCGCCTCGTGTTCGGGGGCGTAAAGGCCGGGGCAGCCGGGGGTGATGCGGCCATCGGGCGAGACACAGGTCATCTCGGTATAGACAAGGCCCGCGCCACCCTTGGCGCGTTCGGCATAATGGACGAAATGCCAGTCGGTCGGGCAGCCATCCACCGCCTTGTACTGCGCCATGGGCGAGACGACGACGCGGTTTGCCAGCGTCATGTCGCGCAGCCGGAAGGGCGCGAACATCGGCGCGCGCCCGGGAGTGCCGCCCGCCTGCGTCTGGAACCAGTCTTCCGCCGCGCGCAGCCAGTTCGGGTCGCGCAGGCGCAGGTTTTCATGGCTGATGCGCTGGCTGCGGGTCAGCAGCGAATAGGCGAACTGCAACGGCGGCATGTCCAGATACCGCTCGACCTCCTCGAACCATTCCAGGCTGTTGCGTGCGGCCGACTGCAGCCGCAGCACCTCGACCCGGCGTTCGGCCTGATAGCGTTCGAAGGCGCCCTGCAAGGTCGGTTCCGAATGCAGGTAATCGGCCAGCGCGATGGCGCTGTCGAAGGCCAGCCTGCTGCCCGATCCGATCGAGAAATGCCCCGTCGCCGCGGCATCGCCCATCAGCACGACGTTTTCATGATACCACGTTCCGCAGATCACCCGCGGGAACTGCATCCAGACCGCCGAGCCGCGCAGATGCGCCGCGTTCGACATCAGCGCGTGCCCGCCCAGATGACGCTCGAAGATCCGGCGGCAGGTCTCGACCGTCTCTTCCTTCGTCATCTGTGCGAAGCCCCAGCGGTCCCAGGTGTCGGGCAGGCATTCGACGATGAAGGTCGCGGTGCTGTCGTCGAACTGGTAGACATGCGCCCAGACCCAGCCGTGTTCGGTCTTCTCGAAGATGAAGGTGAAGGCGTCGTCGAACTTCTGATGGGTTCCAAGCCAGACGAACTTGCACCTGCGCAGGTCGATGTCGGGCTTGAACGCGTCGGCATATTCCTTGCGCACCAGGCTGTTGATGCCGTCGCAGCCGACCACGATGTCGTAGTCCTTGCGATACTCCTCGGCGGTGCGGAATTCGGTTTCAAAGCGCATGTCCACGCCCAGCTCGCGCGCGCGGGCCTGCAGCAGGATCAGCATCTGCTTGCGCCCGATCCCGGCAAAGCCGTGCCCGCCCGACACGGTGCGGTGACCGTTGTGGACCACGGCGATGTCGTCCCAGTAGGCGAAATGGCTGCGGATCGCTTCGGTCGACACGGGGTCATTCTTCTCCATCCGACCCAGCGCGTCGTCCGACAGCACCACCCCCCAGCCGAAGGTGTCGTTGGCGCGGTTGCGCTCCAGCACGGTGACCTCGTGCGACGGGTCGCGCAGCTTCATGCTGATCGCGAAATAGAGGCCCGCCGGGCCGCCGCCGAGACAAAGCACCTTCATTTCCGGTCTCTCCGCTGCATTCGTTGGACGGAGTGTGGCATTGCCCCGAAGCCCTTTCAAGTCTGAAATTTCAAACTTGAAATGATGAATGCGCGCCACGCCCGCTTGACCGTCGGGCCCGGCGGCGCCACTGTCGCGCGGCCCCTGCGTCGGGGCTGTTCCACATGCTCCGCTTGCGGAAAGGATGTTTCGTGCGTTGCCATCGTCTGTCCCTTGCCCTGTTCCTGATCCTGCCGCTGGCCGGACCCGCGCCGGCCGATACGGGCCTTCCCGGGGGCGCCACCTCGCTGCAGGAGACCTATGACAGTTGGACGGTCAGCTGCCGCATGGCCGATGGCGGCGGCAAGACGGTGAAGCAATGCGCGCTGAGCCAGACCCAGATCGACAAGTCCAGCGGCAAGCACCTGCTGGAGGTCGATGTGGCGCCGAACGGCACCGGCGCCGCTGTCACGCTGGTGCTGCCCTTCGGGCTTGATCTGGGGCAGGGCGTGGCGCTGCAACTCGATGCCGCGGCGCCCAGTGCGCCGGTTCCCTTTGCCACCTGCCTGCCGGTCGGCTGCATCGCCCGCGCGGCGCTGGATGACAAGGCGCTGGCCGCCTATCGCGCGGGCAGCACGCTGCGGCTGAAGGCCCGGGCCGAGGGCGGCAACGGCATCGACTTCACGGTGGGGCTGAAGGGCTTTTCGGCCGCCTTCGACCGCGTCGTGGCGTTGCTGAAATGAGCGTGGATGTCTTCGCCCTTCCGCTGACCCGTCTGTCGCTGGCCGAGGCGCCCGGCGGTGTGCTGGACGTGCTGCTGAACCGCCCGGAAAAGCGCAACGCGCTGGATTCGGCGGCGGTGGAGGATCTGGTGGCGCTGTTCGACGCGGTGCCGCGGGCGGGTGTCCGCGCCGTGGTGCTGCGGGCGGCGGGTGACCATTTCTGCGCCGGGCTGGATCTGGTGGAACACCACAAGGCCGACCGCAGCCCGGCTGCGTTCATGCACCTCTGCCTGCGCTGGCACGAGGCGTTCAACAAGATGGAATACGGCGGCGTTCCCGTCATCGCCGCGCTGAAGGGTGCGGTGGTGGGCGGCGGGCTGGAGCTTGCCTCGGCGGCCCATATCCGCGTCGCGGATGCCACGACGTACTTCGCCCTGCCGGAAGGCCAGCGCGGGCTGTTCACCGGCGGCGGTGCCACGATCCGGGTGACCCAGATGATCGGCAAGCCCCGCACCGTGGACATGATGCTGACCGGCCGCGTCTACCGGGGGCAAGAGGCGCTGCCCCTTGGCTTCTGCCAGTATCTGACCGATGGCAGTTCCGACACGCTGGCGCATGAGCTGGCGGCGAAGGTGGCGCAGAACCTGCCGCTGTCGAATTTCGCCATCACCTCGGGCGTGTCGCATGTGCAGAACATGTCGGCGCTGGATGCCTCTTATGCCGAGGCGGTGCTGGCGGGGGTGGTCAACACCCAGCCCGATGCGCGCGAACGGCTGGCGGCCTTCGCCGACAAGACCGCTGCGCGGGTCCGGCCCGATCAGGGCTGACGGGTGAGGAAGGCTGCGAAGGCGGTCAGCGTGGCGTCCGAGACATAGTGCTCGATCCCCTCGGCGTCGGTCTCGGCGGCCTCGGGGGGAACGCCCACGGCCACCAGCAGATCCACCACCAGCCGGTGACGGCCGCGCACGCGCTCGGCCATGCCGCTGCCCAGTTCGGTCAGGAATACCCCGCGATAGGGCCGCGAGACGGCCAGCCCCTCGCGCTTCAGCCGGGCGACGGCCTTGGTGGCGGTGGGGTGGGTCACGCCCATCAGCCGCGCGATGTCGGTGATCCGCGCCTCGCCATGCGCGCGGATCAGATCGTCGATCATCTCGGTATAGTCTTCCAGCAGGGCCTGCGACTGCGCCGTGCGGGTCTGGCTGAACCGTTCGGCCTGCACCGGGGTGTCGTCGAAGTGGTCCTCGGTCATCACGGCTCCTTCCGCGGCAGCGGCCGCGCGGCCGGAGTGCAAGTGGGCCGACAACATATAGCCTCGTCATCATCCTGTAAACCGGGCATCAATTCGGTGTGATGCCGCGGGCACGGGGTCGTGCCGCTTGACAGAAATGTAGCCTCGGCTACATATCCGTCAACAGACAGGATAACGTACCGACATGAACCCTGCGTCCCTCAGTGCCAAGGCCGAGCGCGGCATTGCCGAGGCCCTGGCGGGTACCCGCCGCGGACCGCGTGTGGCGCTGCTGTTTGCGGGCCCCGCGGTGATCGCCTCGATCGCCTACATGGACCCGGGCAACTACGCCACCAACATCCAGGCCGGGGCGGGCTATGGCGTCGCGCTCTTGTGGGTGGTGGTGCTGGCCAACCTGATCGCCATGCTGTTCCAGGGCCTGTCGGCGCGGATCGGCATCGTGACCGGGCGCAATCTTGCCGAACTCTGCGCCCAGCATTTCCCGCTACCGCTGGTGCTGCTGATGTGGTTTGTCAGCGAGATTGCCGCCATGGCGACCGACCTGGCCGAGTTTCTGGGCGGGGCGCTGGGGCTTTCGCTGCTGCTGGGCCTTCCGCTGATGTGGGGGATGGCGATCACCGCGGTCGTCACCTACGGCATCCTGCTGGTCGAAGGCCGCGGGTTCCGCCCGATGGAGATCGTGATCGGCGCCTTCGTCGCGGTCATCGGCCTGTGCTACCTGGTCGAGCTGTTCATCGCCCCGCAGGACTGGTCGGCGGTGGCACGCGGCATGGTCACGCCCTCGCTGCCCGATGCTGCCGCGCTGACGGTGGCGGTGGGGATCATCGGCGCCACGGTGATGCCGCATGCGATCTATCTGCATTCCAGCCTGACCCAGGGCCGCGCCGTGGTGCGCAACGAGGGCGAGCGGCGGCGCCTGCTGCGGTTTTCCAACATCGAGGTGGTCGTGGCGCTGACTGTGGCGGGCATGATCAACATGGCGATGGTGCTGATGGCGGCCAGCGCCTTCCATGCGGGCCACAGCGAGGTGGCCGAGATCGAGACCGCCTATCACGCGCTGACCCCGCTGCTGGGCTCGGCTGCGGCGGCGGCCTTCCTGGTCTCGCTGATCGCCTCGGGCATCTCCAGCTCGGTCGTGGGCACCATGGCGGGGCAGGTCATCATGCAGGGCTTCGTGCGCTTCAACATCCCGCTCTGGGTGCGGCGGTTGGTGACGATGATCCCGGCCTTCGTGGTGGTGGCGATGGGCGTCAACCCGACCCATGCGCTGGTCATGAGCCAGGTGGTGCTGAGCCTTGCGCTGCCCGCGCCGGTGCTGGCGCTGGTGTGGTTCATCGGGCGGCGCGAGGTGATGGGCGACTATGTCAGCCGCCCCGTGGTGCGTCTGGCCGCCCTGTCCGGGGCCCTGGTGATCCTGGCGCTGAACGCGATCCTGCTGGCCCAGACGGCGGGGGTCGAGATCCCCTTCCTGGGCTGAGCGCGGGGCCGCCCCGCCTCAGCGCGGCCCCCCCGCGGCCAGGAACGCCCGCCAGCCGCCGTGGGCGGTGATGTCGGTCGCGCCTTCGGTCGCCAGCGCCTCGACCAGGAAGCCCTGCACACGCCGCCCGTCGGCCAGGTCCAGCGTGCCGATCGACAGCGGCGCGGGCACGTCGCACAGGAATTCGCCCGCGCGCGCCACCGGCAGCGCCCAAAGCTCCAGCGCGATGCCGGCGCCCCCGGCGGCCACCCGCAACAGGCCCGGCCGCCAGGGCGGGCCCCCGGCCAGCGCGTAGAAGCGGTAGGTCGCGGCGGTGGCCGTGGCTTCGAGGAACCGTCCGCCGCGGCTGGTCAACTGATGGTTCAGCGGCAGGCCCGACATATGCGCCCCGACCACCGCCACCACCATCTCGCCCGGCAGGGCCGCCGCAGACAGGGGCGGCGGCGCGGGCAGGGCCACGCCGGTCGCACCGAGGGGCGCGCCGCCCGCTGCCTGCAACCGGGTGCCAAGGGCCGCCAGCAGCGCATCCTGCCCCGCGCGCGCCAACAGCGTCAGGCTGCCCGGCCGCCCGTCGGTCCGCCAGCCGGTCGGCACGGCCAGGCCGCAGAGGTCAAGAAGGTTGACGAAGTTTGTATAGGTGCCCAGCCGCGAATTCGGGGTCACCGGATCGGCGGCCAGATCGGCGGTGCCATAGAAGGTGGGGATCGTCGGCACGCACAGAAGGTCGGCCCCGGCCAGCAGCGGCGCGACCCTCCGCTTCAGCTCGGCCAGCCGGTAGAAGCCGCGGAAGGCATCCGCCGCGCTCAACCGGTCGGCCGCGCCGATGATCTGGCGGGTGACCGGGTGGATCGCCTCGGGGTTGGCGCGCAGCAGGGGTTCCACCACCACCATCCGTTCGGCCACCCACGCGCCCTCGTAGAGCATCGCGGCCACCTCGTAGAGCGGGGTGAAATCGACCTCGACCACCTTCGCGCCCTCGGCGGCCAGCAGGTCGAGCCCGGCGGCGAAGCTGGCGGCCTGCGCCGTATCGCCGAAGAAGATGCGGCTGGCGGCATCGGGCACCGCCACCGTCAGCGCGGGCGGGGCCGCGGCCAGCGGCGGCGCGGCGCAGGGCCGGGCATAGGCGTCGGCCGGGTCATGGACCGCGGCCGCGGCAAAGGCGGCCCAGGCGTCGGGCACCGTCAGCGCGAAGATCGACACCGTGTCCAGCGTCCGGCAGGCGGGCACGACCCCGGTGGCCGACAGCGCGCCCAGCGTGGGCTTAAGCCCCACGATGTTGTTCAGCGCCGCGGGCACCCGGCCCGAACCCGCCGTATCGGTGCCCAGCGCAAAGCTGACAAGCCCGCGCGCCACCGCCACCGCCGACCCTGCGCTGGAGCCGCCCGGCACGATGGCGGGATCAAGCGCGTTCTTCGGCACCGGATAGGGCGAACGCACGCCGACAAGCCCGGTGGCGAACTGGTCAAGGTTGGTCTTGCCCAGCACGATCGCCCCCGCCCGGCGCAGCGCGGCCACCACGAAGGCATCGGCCGCGGGCGCATAGGCATAGGCCGGGCAGGCCGCCGTGGTGGGCAGGCCCGCCACGTCGATATTGTCCTTCACCGCGAAGGGAATCCCCCAGAGCGGCCGGGCCGGGTCGGGCGCGCCCAGCGCCCGGGCTTCGGCCTGCACCTCGTCAAGCGGACGCAGGGCCAGGAAGATGCCGGGGTCATCCGCGGCCTCGATCCGGCGGTAAAGCTCGGCCATCAGGGCGGCGGGGGTCAGCCCCGCGGCATAGGCGGCCCGAAGCGCCCCGAAATCGAGGCTGAGTGCGGCGAGGTCTACGGTCATTCTGCGGCCTTCTGCGCGGTGAAGCGCACCGGGCGCTCCCATTGGATCAGCACGACGCAGCCCGCGTCGGACCAGACGGAATGGCGGCTGCCTTCGGGGTTCAGCACAAGGCTGCCCACCGGATAGGTGCCGCGTTCGTCGCTTTGGCTGCCTTCCAGCACGTAGATGGTTTCCAGCCCCGTGTGCTGGTGTTCCGGCACGCCGGAGCCGGGCGCGTAGCGCAAGAGCGCGACCGCCGGTTCGCCCTGCCGGATCGGCAGGATCTCCACCCCCTCGCGGAAGGGCTGGAAGGGCAGGCGGTGCCATTCGCCGTCTTTCAGACGTTCAAGGTGGATCGGGTCGGTCATTGCAGCGCCTCCAGTACGGCGTCGGTCGTGGCGGTCCAGCCCACGATGGCGCCCTGCGCGCGGATCATCGCGAGCGTGGCGGCCTTGAAGGCGGGAAAGTAGCTTTCGGTGGCGTCCTCGGCCAGCAGGCAGTCAAAGCCGCGGTCATTGGCCTCGCGCATCGTGGTCTGCACGCAGACCTCGGTGGTGACGCCCGCGAAGATCAGCGTCCGGGTGCCCAGCCGCGCCAGATGGTCGGCCAGAGGCGTTGCGTAAAAGGCGCCCTTGCCCGGCTTGTCGATCACGATCTCGTCCGGCAGCGGGGCCAGCGCGGGGACGATGGCGGCGCCGGGTTCGCCTGCGATCAGGATGCGCCCCATGGGCCCCGCGTCGCCGATCCGCAGCGCAGGCGCGCCGCGCAGGCGCTTGGCAGGCGGGCAATCCGACAGGTCGGGCCGGTGGCATTCGCGCGTGTGGATCACCGGCAGCCCGGCCGCGCGGGCGCCCGCGATCAGCCGCGCCACGGTGGGCACGATGGCCTGAAGGGGGGCCACGTCATTGCCCAGCGCGGCGCCGAAGCCGCCGGGCTCGATGAAGTCGCGCTGCATGTCGATCACGATCAGCGCGGTGCTGGCGGGATCGAAGGCGAAGGAAAAGGGCAGGGCGCCCGGAATGGCGGGCATCAGGCGTGGCCTCCCATGTGATGGCCGATGGTGGCGATGTCGGCCCCCGCGGCGGGGGTTTCGTAGCTGATGCGGCCCTCTGACATCACAAGCACCCGGTCGGCGAGTTCAAGCACCTCGTCGAGGTCTTCCGACATCAGAAGGACGGCGGCACCCGCGTTCCGCGCCGCCATGATCCGGGCGCGGATGTCCGACACGGCGGTGAAATCCAGCCCGAAGCAGGGGTTCGATATGACCAGCAGGTCCACCGAGCCGGTCAGCTCGCGCGCCAGCACGGCCCGCTGCACGTTGCCGCCCGACAGCGCCGCGATGGGCGCATCCAGCGAGGCGGTCTTGACCTTGAAGCCCGCAACCAGCGCCTCGGCCTGCCTGCGCAGGGCGCCGGGGGCCAGCCAGAAGCGGGTCCCGCCGCCGCGGGTGTCGAAGCTGCGAAAGCCGATGTTCTCGGCCACCGACATGCGCGGGGCGCAGGCGTTCTTCAGCGGCTCCTCGGGCAGGTAGCGGATGTTCATCTGGCGCTCTTCGGTCCGGGTGGCGTGATAGGGGCGGCCCCGCACCGTCATGGCGCCCGCGCGCAGCGGCCGCTGGCCCGTCAGCATCTCCATCAGTTCCATCTGGCCGTTGCCGGATATGCCCGCGATGCCCACGATCTCGCCCGCGCGGACCTCAAGCCGGTCGATGGCAATCTCCTTCAGGCCCGAGCGGTCGAGGGCGCGCGCGCCCGCCAGTTCCAGCACGCTCGCGCCAGGCTGCCCGGTGCGGGCGGCGGGCGCGGGCAGGCGCGCCTCGCCCATCATCATCGCGGCCATGTCGGCGTGCGACAGGTCGGACACGCGGCCCTGGCCCACCAGCCGCCCCCGCCGCAGCACCGACACGGCATCGGCGAAGGCGGTCACCTCGCGGAACTTGTGGGTAATCATCAGTACGGTGATGTCCCCGGCCGCGCAGAGCCCGCGGACATGGCCCAGCACCTCGTCGGCCTCGTCCGGGGTCAGCACCGAGGTCGGCTCGTCCAGGATCAGGAAGCGGCGGCCAAGGTAAAGCTGTTTCAGGATCTCCAGCTTCTGCTTTTCCCCCGCCGCCAGCGCCCGCACCGGCCGGTCCAGCGGGACGCGGAAGGGCATCCGGTCCATGAAGGCGGCCAGCGCCGCCCGTTCGCGCCGCCAGTCGATGACGGCGGGCGTATCCCTGCGGCTGATGACAAGGTTTTCCGCGGCGGTCAGCGAGGGGACCAGCGTGAAATGCTGGTAGACCATGCCCAGCCCCAGCGCATGGGCGGCGCGCGGGTCGGGCACCTGCACCTCGCGCCCCGATACCATCATCTGCCCGGCGCTGGCGCGGTAGAAGCCCATCATGCATTTCACCAGCGTGGACTTGCCCGCGCCGTTTTCGCCAAGAAGCGCGAGGAAGCTGCCCGCCGGGACGCTGATCGACACGTCGTCCAGCGCGGTGAAGCCGCCAAAGCGCATGGTCATGCCCAGCGTCGCCACCGCAAGCGCGCCTGTCGCGGGCAGGGCGTCCTGTCCGATGATCATGGCAGCGCCGCGATCAGGCTCGCGCTGTCAGAGACCGCGCCGAAGACGCCGCCCTGCATCGTGACCATCTTGATGGCGGCGGCATGGTTGCCCGCATCGGTCGCGCCGCAGCAGTCGGACAGCAGCAGGCATTCAAAGCCGCGGTCGTTGGCCTCGCGCATCGTGGTGGACACGCAGACATCGGTGGTGATGCCGGTCAGGATCAGGTTCTCGATGCCCCGGGTGCGCAGCATCAGCTCGAGGTCGGTGGCGCAGAAGCTGCCCTTGCCGGGCTTGTCGATGATCGGCTCGCCGGGTTCGGGGGACAGCTCGGGGATGATGTCCCAGCCGGGCTCGCCGCGGACCAGGATGCGGCCGCAGGGGCCCGCGTCGCCGATCCCCGCGCCGATCTGCCGGCTGCGCCAGCGCTTGTTGGCGGGCAGGTCCGACAGGTCGGGGCGGTGCCCCTCGCGCGTGTGGATGATGTGGTAGCCCTTGGCGCGCATCGCGGCCAGAACGGCCTTGATCGGGCCGATGGGCGCCCGTGTCAGCGACAGGTCATAGCCCATCTTGTCGACATAGCCGCCGGTGCCGCAGAAATCGGTCTGCATGTCGATGATGACCAGCGCGGTGTTCTGGGGGCGCAGTTCGCCGTTCCAGGGCCAGGCATAGGGGGTAGAGGCGATGGTGGGCATGGTCACTCACTTGGTGATGGAAAGCTCGCCCGGCGCGCCCGCGGTGGCGCGGTTGGGCGAAGAGGTTGCGATCAGCACGCCCAGCGTCAGCACATAGGGCGCGGCGTAGTAGAGGTAGTATCCTTCGGACAGCCCGACCGATTGCAGCGCCGGACCCAGCGCGCCCGCGCCGCCGAACAACAGCGCCGCCCAGACGCAGTTCAGCGGGTTCCAGCGGGCGAAGATCACCAGCGCCACCGCCATCAGCCCCTGCCCGGACGAGACGCCCTGGCTCCACGCGCCGGGGTAGAAGAGCGACAGATAGGCCCCCGCCACCCCCGCGAAGGCCCCGCCGGCCGCCGTGGCGCCGATGCGGATCGCGTTCGGGCGCAGGCCCATGGCGCGGGCCGCGTCGGTGCTGTCGCCCACCACTCGCAGGATCAGCCCGACCCGCGTCGCGCGCAGCATCCAGGCCATGCCCAGCGCCAGCGCGATGCCCGCGAGGAAAAGCACGTTCACCGTCAGCGCCGCCTGCACCTGCGGGATGCCCGACCAGAACCCCAGGTCGATCGCGGGCAGGCGGGGCGCCACCGGCTGGACATAGGGCGTGCCGAAGAAGAACGCGAGCCCCGTGCCCAGCAGCATCAGCGCGATGCCGATGGCGATGTCGTTCACCTTGGGCAGCGAGCAGATCAGCCCGTGAAGAAGGCCGAAGATCACTCCCGCCAGCGCCGCCGCCAGCACACCCGCCCAGGCGCTGCCGCTTTCATAGGCGACCGCGTAGCCCGCCATCGCGCCGAACACCAGCGTGCCTTCCAAGCCCAGGTTGATGCGGCCCGCGCGTTCGGTCAGCACCTCGCCGAGGCTGACGAAAAGGAAGGGGGTCGAGACCCGGATCGCCCCGCCGAGGATGGCGACCGGCACCGCCCACAGGCCAAGATCGGTCATGATCTTCTCCAGCGTTCGGGGGCAAAGAGACGGAACCGGCCATAGAGCGTGTCCGACACAAGGATGACGACGAAGACCACCGCCTTCAGCACCAGGATGGTGGCATCGGGCAGGTCCATCCGCCGCTGGACAAGGCCCGACGACGCCTCGAACCCGGCCAGAAGCAGCGCCACGGGGATCACCGCCAGCGGATTCTGCCGCGCGAGGAAGGCGATCAGGATGCCGGTATAGCCATAGCCCGCCGCCAGCGAGGCGTTGGCCGAGCCCTGCACCGCCGCCACCTCGAAGAACCCCGCCAGACCCGCGAAGGCGCCGCCCAGCGCGGTGAAGCCCAGGATCAGCCGCCCCACCGGCAGGCCCTGCACCTGCGCCGCGCGCACGTTGTCGCCCGCGATCCGGGCCGCGAAGCCCCAGGTGGTCCGCTCGATCAGCACCCAGGTCAGCACGCAGCAGACCAGCGCCACCACCAGCCCCCAGTGAACGTCCATCCCCGGAATGTCGCCCACCCGCAGCGCGTCGGGCAGCGGCGCGGTCGAGGGCTTGTTCAGGCTGGCCGGATCGCGCAGCGGGCCTTCGATCAGGTGGTTCATCAGCGCGATGCCGATATAGGCCATCAGCAGGCTTGCGATGGTTTCATTCACCCCCCGGTAATGCCGCAGTGCGCCGACCGCCCCGATCCAGAGAGCCCCCACCGCGGCGCCCGCCGCCGCCATCAGCGGCAGCGCCAGCGCAGGCGGCACCCCGCCCAGCCACACGCCCAGCGCCCCGGTGGCGGTGCCGCCCAGCACGATGGCGCCTTCGCCGCCGATCACCACCAGCCCCAGCCGGGCCGGCAGCGCCACGCAAAGCGCCGCAAAGAGCAGCGGCGCCGCGCGGGACAGCGTGTTGGCCCAGGAAAAGGCGGTGCCGAAGCCCGCCTTGTAGACCAGCGCGTAGAACTCCACCGGCGATTTGCCCAGCGCCAGCAGCAGCAGCCCGAAGAGCGCCAGCCCCGCCGCCAACGCGCCCAGCGGCAGCACCACGCCCTCGGCCCGTCGGGCCAGCGGGGCCAGTCCGTCGACCCCGCTGCGGCGCTGCGCCCTTGCCATCGCCTGATCGGTCATCGTCCCCACCCCTAGGAGGTGGAGCCCAGGACACCCTCGACCAGATAGTTCATGCTCTCGAGCGCCACATCGGTTTCCAGGTAGACCTTGCCCGCGGGGATGACCTCTTTGCCGGTGTTGTCCTTCATCGGCCCCTTGAAGACCGAGAAGCCGCCCTTGAGGATCGCGGCCTGGGTATCGGCGAACTGCTTGCGGGCGGCGTCCGAGACGGCCGGGCCAAGCGGCGACATCTTCACGAAGCCCTCGGCCAGCCCGCCGCGCACGAAGTTGTCGATCGTGCCGCCTGCCATCACCTTGGTCAGGAAGTCGGTATAGACCTTGCCCCAGTTCCATTCCGCGCCGGTCAGATACTTGTCGGGGGCCAGCGCCGACTGGTTGGCATGGTAGCCGCAGATATAGGCCCCGCGCCCGGCGGCGGTCTGCATCACCACCTTCGGGCCGTCGACATGGGCGGTGATCACGTCGCACCCTGCGTCGCACAGCGCGTTGGTGGCCTCGGCCTCCTTCACGGGCATGGACCATTCGCCGGTGAAGATCACCTGGCAGGTGATCGAGGGGTCCACCGCCCGCGCGCCCAGAAGGAAGCAGTTGATGTTTTCCAGCACCTGCGGAATGGGCTTGGCGGCGACGAAGCCGATCTTCTTCGACTTGGTGGCATGGCCTGCGCAGATGCCGTTCAGATAGACGGCCATGTCGATGTAGCCGAAGTAGGAGCCCACGTTCTTCGGGTCCTTGTCGGTCCAGAGCCCGCCGCAATGTTCAAAGCGGACGGTCTTGTACTTCGGCGCCAGTTCCAGGATGAACGGATCGAAATAGCCGAACGAGGTCGGGAACAGCAGCGTTGCCCCGTCGAAATTGATCATCGATTCCATCGTCTTGGTGACATCGACGGTCTCGGCAACCTTCTCTTCCTCGACCACCGTGACGCCCGGCATGGATTTCAGCGCCGCCGCGCCCTCGGCATGCGACTGGTTGTAGCCGTAGTCGTCCTTGGCGCCGACATAGATGAAGCCCACCGTCAGCTTGTCGGCCGCGCGCGCGGCCAGCGGCAGTGACGAAAGCGCGGTGACACCGGCAAGACCGGCGGTGCCGCGCAGGAAGCCGCGGCGGGAAAGCGGAAGATGGGACACGGTCGGAAGCCTCCGGGGTGCAGGGTTGGCCTTGGATCGGCGCCGCGCATCGCGGCGGTTCGAGGCCACGCTAGGGCCGTTGTGGTGCTGCTGTCGTCTGCTAAGTTTGCACCGATCCGCTGCATGAAACGCAGCGCTCCGGGGAATCGCGATGCGCCATCTGACGCCCTTGCACTACATCGACGCCATCGTGCGGGCGGGCTCGATCCGCAAGGCGGCCGAGACGCTGGCCATCACCTCGACCGCGCTGAACCGCCGGGTGCTGGCGCTGGAAGAGGAACTGGGCGTGCAGATCTTCGAGCGGCTGCCGCGGGGCGTGCGGCTGTCGACGGCGGGGGAACTGCTGATCCACCACATCCGCAACCAGGTATCGGATTTCGAGCGGCTGAAATCGCGCATCGCCGATCTGGCGGGCGAACGGCGCGGGCATGTGTCGATCGCCTGTTCGCAGGCGCTGCTGCCCTATTTCCTGCCCGAACAGATCGCCGCCTATCGCGCCAACCATCCGCTTGTCACCTTTTCGGTCCTGCTGCGTGACCGGGCGGCGGCGGAGCAGGCGCTGGTGGATCATTCCGTGGATCTGGCGCTGGTCTTCGAACCGGTGCGGCTGTCGGAATTCCAGGTGCTGGCTACGGCGCGGCAGGCCGTGCACGCGGTGATGCCGCCTGATCATCCGCTGGCGGCGCGCGGCACGGTGCGGCTTGCGGCCTGCGCGGAATATCCCCTGGCGCTGCCGACCGCGCATTACGGCGTGCGCCACCTGATCGACCTCGCGATCCGCCGCTCGTCGCTGGCCCTGCAGCCGGCCGTGGAATCGGACAGTTTCGAATTCCTGCGCCGCCTGCCCGCACATGAACGCATCATCGGCTTCCAGATCCCCATCGGGCTGCCGCTCGAGGACGGGGTGGACGGCATCGTCAGCCGCCCGATCGACCGGCGCGACGTGCCCGAAGGGCTGCTTTATCTGGGCCAATTGCGAGGCCGCACATTGCCCGTGGCGGCTGCCAAATTCGCGGGCCTGCTGGAACGGGCGATGGTCGACCGGTTCGGGGAATGATCTGCGCGCGGGAAGTGGCTGGGGCGCTAGGATTCGAACCTAGGTATGGCGGTACCAAAAACCGCTGCCTTACCGCTTGGCGACGCCCCAACTGCGGCGGTGTTTAGCGAAGCCTTCCGAAGGGTGCAAGGGGCTTTGCGCAAAAATCCGCATTTGCCCGGCCACGACGTTCAAGTTATTGCTGTGGAATGGAAAACACAGATGTCGTGGTGCTTGGGGCGGGGGCGGCCGGGCTGATGGCCGGGATCGAGGCGGCGCGGCGCGGGCGCCGGGTCGTGGTGCTCGACCATGCGCGGGCGGCGGGCGAGAAGATCCGCATCTCGGGCGGGGGGCGGTGCAACTTCACCAATCTCGATGCCGCGCGCGCGGATCGCTACCTGTCGCAGAACCCCCGCTTCGCCCTGTCGGCGCTGGGCCGGTTCCGCCCCGCCGACATCATCGCGCGGCTGGATGTGGCGGGCATCGCCTGGCACGAAAAGACGCTGGGCCAGCTTTTCTGCGACGGTTCGGCCCGGCAGGTCGTGGACCTGCTGGTGCGCGATCTGGCCGAGGCGGGGGGTGAACTGCGGCTTGGGGTCGCCGTCACCGGCCTGCGGCATCAGGATGGCTTCGTGGTGGAAACCGCCACCGGCCCCATCGCCGCGGCGCGGGTGGTGGTGGCCACCGGCGGCAAGTCGATCGCGAAGATGGGCGCAACCGACATCGGCTATCGAATCGCGCGCAGCGTCGGCATCCCGGTGACCGAGACGCGGCCGGCGCTGGTCCCGCTGACCTTCGGCGCCGAATTCACCGAGGGGCTTGCCGGGCTTGCCGTGCCGATGGCGCGCGCCATGACCGGCCGCACCGGGTTCGACGAGGCGGTGCTTTTCACCCATCGCGGCCTGTCCGGCCCGGCGATCCTCCAGATCTCCTCCTACTGGCGGGAAGGGCAGGCGATCACGCTCGATCTCTGCCCTGGCGCGGACCTTGCCGAGGCACTGCGGGCGGCGCGGGGCGATAGCCCGAAGGCCGCGGTCCGAACGGCGCTGGCGCGGCATCTGCCGGAACGGCTGGCGCGGCGGCTCGAGGCGGCGGCGGGGCTTGATGCGGCGCCCCTTGGCGCGCAGTCGAACGCCAGTCTCGAGCGGATGGCCGCGCTCGTGCGGCAGTGGGAGGTGCTGCCGACCGGCTCCGAGGGCTACCGCACCGCGGAAGTGACGCTGGGCGGGGTCGATACCGCGGCGCTTGACGCGCGCACGCTCGAGGCCAGGGCGGTGCCGGGGCTGCATTTCGTGGGCGAGGTGGTCGACGTGACCGGCTGGCTGGGCGGCTACAACTTCCAATGGGCCTGGGCCTCGGGCTGGGCGGCCGGGCAGGCGGTTTAGGCGCCACCTGAGGTTCGCCGGGCAAGCCGCTGATGCCGAAAGAAATCCGGCGCAGCAGCCCCAGGACCTGAGCCGCCTCAGAACGTCTGGTCGTAGGCGCCCACCTCGGGCTCCTGCCGGATCACTGCATCCAGATCGGCGAAGATTGCGCGCAGCTCGGCCTCGCTTTCCGGGCTCTCGCAGACCACGACCAGGTTCGGCGTGTTCGACGAGGCCCGCACCAGCCCCCAGGCGCCGTTGTCCAGCATGACGCGGGCGCCGTTGACGGTGACGATGCCGGTGATCACCCGGCCGCCAAGGGTGGCGCCGCCCGCCCGCATCACCTCGAGCCGCCCCATGATCCGGTCCAGCACCCGGTACTTCTCGGTGTCCGGGCAATAGGGCGACAGGGTGGGCATCGAATAGGTGACCGGCAGCGCGCGCTTGAGGTCGGAAAAGCTTTGCCCGGCGTGGCGGTCCAGCAGCTTCACGATCTCGACCGCGACGCGCATCCCGCAGTCGTAGCCGCGCCCGATCGGCGGGGCGATGAAGTAGTGGCCGGATTTCTCGAACCCCGCCAGCGCGCCCAGTTCCTTTACCCGCCGCTTCATGTAGCTGTGGCCGGTCTTGTAGTAATCCACCTTGGCGCCCAGCGCCGTCAACTCGGGGTCCGAGGCGAAGAGGCCGGTGGATTTCACATCGGCCACGAAGGTCGCGCCGGGGTAGAGGCGCGCGAAATCGCGGGCGAGGATCACGCCCACCTTGTCGGCGAAGATCTCCTCGCCCTCGTCATCGACCACGCCGCAGCGGTCGCCATCGCCGTCGAAGCCAAGCGCCAGGTCGGCGCCCGTCGCCGTCACGGCCTCGGCCATGTCGTGCAGCATCTCCAGCGCCTCGGGGTTCGGGTTGTAGACCGGGAAGGTATAGTCGAGCCCGGTGTGCAGCGGGATCACCTCGACCCCCAGGCGGGCCAGCAGTTCGGGGGCAAAGGCGCCCGCGGTGCCGTTGCCGGTGGCGCAGACCACGCGCAGCGGGCGGCTGATGCGGAAGTCGCCGCAGAGATCGTCCAGATAGGCCGCCCGCACGCCCTCGGCGCGGGTCAGGCTGCCGCCGTCGCGCGTCTGCCCGCGTCCGCCCAGCACGATGTCGCGCAGTTCGGCCATCTCTTCGGGGCCGTGGGTCAGAGGGGGCGTGAAGCCCATCTTGACGCCGGTCCAGCCGTTGGGGTTGTGCGAGGCGGTGACCATGGCCACCGCGTCGATGCCCAGATGCTCGCGCGCGAAATAGGCCATGGGCGACAGCGCGGTGCCGATGTCGGTCACCTTGATCCCGGCCTGCATCAGCCCCAGGATCAGCGCGTTCTTCACGCTGAGCGAATAGTCGCGATAGTCGTTGCCCACCACGATTCGGGGCGCGACCCCGCGCCGGTGCATCTGGGTGCCCAGACCCAGCCCCAGCGCCTGGATGCCCGGCAGGTTGATCTGGTCGGGGAACTTCCAGCGCGCGTCATATTCGCGAAAGCCCGTGGGGGCGATCATCGGCTCGTTCAGGAAGGCAAAGGTGTTGACCGTGACGGTCGGATGCGGTGCGGTCATCGGGAAGGGGCCCTTGCGATCAAAGACGGATGGGGTCGGCCTTTGCCAGCCGATCGATCTGCATCAGCAGATCCAGAAGATGCGGCATCTCGGCCAGCCGGATCATGTTCGGCCCGTCGGACGGGGCGGCATCGGGGTTCTCGTGGGTCTCGATGAAGACGCCCGCGATCCCCAGGCTGACGGCGGCGCGGGCCATCACCGGGGCAAAGCGCCGGTCGCCGCCCGACGATCCGCCCTGGCCGCCCGGCTGCTGCACGGAATGGGTGGCATCCATGATGACCGGATAGCCGGTCTGGGCCATGCGGGGCAGGGCGCGCATGTCGGCGACAAGGGTGTTGTAGCCGAAGGACGTGCCGCGCTCGGTCAGAAGGATACGTTCGTTCCCGGTCGAGGCGACCTTCGCGGCCACGTTGTCCATGTCCCAGGGGGCCAGGAACTGGCCCTTCTTGATGTTCACGGCGGCGCCGGTCGCACCCGCGGCCAGCAGAAGGTCGGTCTGGCGGCAGAGGAATGCGGGGATCTGCAGCACGTCGACCACCGCCGCGGCCTCGCCGCAATGGTCGCGTTCGTGCACGTCGGTCAGCACCGGCACGCCGATCGCCTGCTTGACCCCGGCAAGGATGTGCAGCCCGATATCCATGCCCAGCCCGCGCTTGCCCGTCAGCGAGGTGCGGTTCGCCTTGTCGTAGCTGGCCTTGAAGATGTAGCCCGCGCCGACGGCGGCACAGGCTTCCTTCATCGTCCCTGCGATCATCTGCGCGTGGTCGGCGCTTTCCAGTTGGCAGGGACCGGCGATCACCGTCAGCGGGCGGTCGTTGCTGACGGTCAAACCGCCGATCGTCACGTCTTTCATGCAGTCTTTCCTAGGCTGAGACCTGTTCCCGAAGGATCGAGGCCGTCATCGACAGCATCAGGTATAGACCGGCGAAGAGCAGGAAGGCCACAATCGTGTTCTCGAAGGCCTCGGGATAGGTGGGTTCATCTGGCGCGACGGGCTGGACCCCCACCGACAGGTAGCGCGTCTGCTGGTTGGCGGCCACGCGGGCGGCCTCCAGCGCCTGCAGCGATTGCGCCAGCATCGCGGTGCGGGTCTGCACCTCGGCCTGGGCGGCGGTGAGCTGGCTCTGGATCAGGGCCAGCGACTCGCCGGTGCCGTCGTTCTTGGTCAGCCTGGCGCGCAGATCGGCGATCTGTTGCTGGATCAGCCCGATGCGCTGTTTCAGCGGGTCGATGCGCGCCTGCGTCGGGTCGGATTGCGACTGCATCTGCTGCAGGTCCAGGATGTCCTTGTTCAGTTCGGCATTCAGCGCCTGGATCTGTGCGGTGATCAGCGAGACTTCCACATCGCTCGACAGCACGCTGTACTGCTGCTGCAACGCCACCACCTTGGCATTGGCCTCCTGCAGTTTCTGTTCGGCGTCCTGATAGCTTTCGCGCGCACCCTTCATCTGGTCATCGCGCATCCGCAGCGTCATGTGGTCAACCTGCTCTTCGGCGTAGGAGATCAGCGCCTTGGTGAAGGCCACCGATTTCTCCGGGTCTGGGGTTGCCACCTCGACCTTGACGATGCCTTCCGACGGATCGTAGCCGATCTTCACGTTGCGCTTGTAAAGCCGGTAGGCGGCCTCGTTCGTGGCGCCCGGGTCAAGCCGTTGCAGGGGGTCGATGCCGGGGGCGCTGAAGACCGCGCGGAAGCCTTCGTCGCGGTCCAGCCGGTCCATCGCATCGCGCGAGGTGAGGTAGGCCTGGACCGTGATCGAATCCTGCGAATTGGCGAATTGCGTGCCGCTGAACAGCCCCGCCAGCGGCGAGGCCGCGCCGCCGCCATCGGACTTGTTGATCACGAAGGCGGCCTTGGCCGCGTAGAACGGCGTTGCGATCCGGTAATAGTAGTAGCCCGCAAGGAATGTGGGCAGCAGCACGAAGAAGGTCAGCCGCGCGACCAGAAGCATCATCCGGCGGCGGCGGCGGCGGGCCAGTTCGTGCTGGATGCGCATGATGTCGCGCATCCGCGACTCCTCTGCCTTCACCTCGGTCGAGGGGGCGGGGGCGGCCTTTACCGTCTGCGGAAGGCTGTCGCGCTGCTCGCGTTCGGCGGGCAGACGGTCCTGGGTGTCGCTGACCACCAGTTCCAGCATGCTGGCGCGCTGGAACGGGTCGATCCCCTTCTGGCGCAGCAGCCGGACGGCATCGAGATCCGAGGTCGCCTCGATCCCGTTGCGCTGGGCCACGCGGCGCGCGGTGCGAAGCTGGCGGCCGGTCAGCCCCTCGCGGCGGATCGCCTCGATGTCGGCATCGGCCGCGACCTCCTCGGCCGAGGTCACCTCGCCGCTGCGCCCGGCGGTCGGGAATTTCTGGGTGCCGAAGCCGTCATCCTCGGCGCCGTCGGCAAAGAGCAGGGCATCGGGATCCGGCGCGGCGCGTCGGGGGGCGGGCTTTTTCGCCGCGGCGTCGGGGGCCGGGGCCGGAGGCGCTGCCACTGGCGCCTCGGGTTCGGAGCGGGAAGATCCGAAGACGCTCAGGGCGCTCCGCCGGATGCGGAACTTCTTAACCTTGGGTTTGGTAATCATAAAGCCGCTTCGCTTCTTCGAGGGTGTCGAACATGTAAAGCCGGCCATCCTTGAGAACGGCGGCCTGCTGACAGAACTTTTCGATGGTGGCGGGCTGGTGCGACACGACGACCACGGTCGCATGTTCCAGCCGTTCCCGCAGGATGGACCCCGCGCGCTTGTTGAACCCCACATCGGTGGTCGAGGGCATCCCCTCGTCGATCAGGTAGATGTCGAATTCCAGCGACAGCAGCAGCGAGAAGGCAAAGCGCGACCGCATCCCCTGGCTGTAGGTGCCGACGGGCATGTCGAAGTATTCGTCGAATCCGCAGACGTAGCGCGAGAAGGCCTCGACATAGTCGGGATCAAGCCCGTAGAGGCGCGCGATGTAGCGGGCGTTCTCGGTGCCCGAATGGCGGCCGATCACACCGCCCATGAACCCCAGCGGAAACGAGATGCGCGAGGTGCGGCGGACCTTGCCTTCATCGGGTTTTTCCAGACCGGCCATCATGTTGATGATCGTGGTCTTGCCGGTGCCGTTCGGTGCCAGAATCCCCAGCGAGCGCCCGAGCTCGACGCGAAACGACGCCTGGTCCAGGATGATCTTGCGCTGCTTGCCCGTCCAGTAGGACTTGCTGACATTCTCGAACTCGATCATGGCCTAGCTTCGGGCCTTGCGGCGCGTTCACCGATTACCGTTACGGGTCAATGGTCGTCCTAGCCCGCGTTTGGGGCTGATTTATGTCCAAATCCGCGCGCCAGCGACATCATGGGGGCAAGCGTGGCGCTGTCAACGTCCGCGACGGCGCGGGCCTGTCAGCAGGGCGGCCGGTGCGGCCAGCAGGCTGACCAGAAGGCCCAGCCGCGCCCCTTCGCGCAAGACGCCGCCGGGCAGGGTGGCGTCGATGGCAAAGAGCGGCACGGTGAAGCCGATGGCCGCGGCCAGGCCCACCGGGATCAGGTCGGCCGGGGCCATGCCCTGCGGCAGCGGCCGGTGCAGCAGGCGCATGGCAAGCGCCGCACCCAGAATGACGCCCAGCGGCTTGCCGATCAGCAGCGCCAGCGCGACGGCAAGGGTTTCCCCGTTCGCGGAATGCAGCGGTACCCCGGCATGGGTCAGGCCGAAGACGAAAAGGATGACCGAGACCGGCACGACCAGCCGCCGCGCGATGCGGTTCAGAAGGTCGCTCAGCACCGTTTCGGCTTCTGCGAAGACGCCGAAGGAATGGTCGGCATGGGGCACGGCCGGAATGATCGGCAACAGCCCCAGCGCGGGCATCAGCCCGGCCTGCTGCATGCCCAGCCAGCTGATCACACCCGCCACCGCATAGGGCCAGGCGCCGAAGCGCAGGGCGGCGCGTTGCGCGGGTTTCAGCGGGTCGTCGCCATCGCGCCAGCGGGGGCCTGCGTTGAACATGAGCCAGACCGCCAGCGACGCGCCCAGAGGCAGAAGCAGCCAGACGGGCTGCAGCGATCCGATCGGCACCGCGATGCCGGTGATCAGAAGCGCCAGGATGTCATCGGCGATGGCAACCAGCAGCAGATACCGCAGCGCCGGATGATCGCGCCCCAGCGCCGCGCGGCCGACCAGGTAGGATAACGCCACATCGCCCGCCATCGGCACCGGCCAGCCCGCCCCGGAATAGGGCAGCGGCGGATCGGCCACGAAGCCCGAGAGCCCCAGGTAGACCAGCGCGGGCACCGCGGCCGCGACGGCGGCGGCCACCAGCGGGCCCAGGGCGCGGCGGCCGTGGAAGGCGCCGTGGCGCAGCACCAGCGCCTCCCACAGTTCCTTGCCGATATAGAGGAAGAACAGCGCCATCAGCGCCTGGCCCACCAGGTAGGCCAGGGTCAGCGTCCGGTCAAAGAGCGGAAAGGCCGCGTCGGGGTTGGGGTAGCCGATCAGCGAATGGTCGGCGAGCCGGTATTCCACGAAGTCGGAATAGGATTGCGGATCGAGGTTGGCCCAGATCAGGGCCAGCGCCGCCCCTGCCAGCAGGCAGGCTGCGAACCGGGGGACGAAGCGGGAAACACGATACATGGGCGGCCTCCGCCGAGGGCTGCGGGTGCGGTCTGGCCGGGATAGCCGAGCGGGGCGGCCGGGGCAACCGGCGCCGGTTGTGGTGGGCGGTTCGTCGCGATAGCGTGACCGGCATGACCGCAAACCTCTGCGACGAGATCGGCGCCTGCCGCCTTTGCACGGCCCGTTTTGCCGCGACGGCCACGGGCCATGCGCCGCGTCCGGTGGTGTGGTTCCGCCCCGGCGCGCGCCTCTTGATCGCGGGGCAGGCCCCCGGCCTTCGGGTGCACGAGGCCGGGCGGCCGTTTGCCGATGCCTCGGGGGTGCGGCTGCGCGACTGGCTGGGGATGACCGAGGCCGAGTTCTACGACCTCGGCCGGGTCGCGGTGGTGCCGATGGCCTTCTGCTTTCCCGGCTATGACGCCAAGGGCGCCGATCTGCCGCCGCCGGCCCTTTGCGCGCGGACCTGGCACGGGCGCGTCATGGCGGCGCTGCCGGGGCTGCGACTGCGGGTGCCGGTGGGCGGCCATGCCTTTGCCTGGCACATCGGGGCGCGGGGGGTGACAGAGACGGTCGCGCGCTGGCGCGACATCATGGCGGCGGGGGCGCCGCTGACGATCCCCTTGCCGCATCCCTCGTGGCGGAATACGGCGTGGCTTGGGCGCCACCCGTGGTTCGAGGCAGAGCTGCTGCCCGTGCTGCGGGCCGAGGTGCGCCGCGTGATGGAGGGCCCATGACCGCATTCACCCCGCTTGATGCCGCCCATGCGGCGATGGAGGCCGCCGAGGCCGATGCCGCCCGGCTGCGGTTCTACGGGCTGCTGGCCGATACCGAGCTTTGCGTGCTGCTGGAGCGCGAGGCCGAGGGCGAGACGCTGTCGCCGCAGGTCTTTCCGCTGGCCGAAGGGCCGGTCGTGCTGGCCTTCGACAGCGAGGACCGGCTGGCCGCCTTCGCCGAGGGGCCTGCGCCCTATGCCGCGCTGCCGGGGCGGGTCCTGGCGGGGTTGCTGGCGGGGCAGGGTCTGGGGCTGGGGCTGAACCTTGGCGTGGCGCCGTCGTCGACGCTGCTGGCGCCCGATGCGGTGGCCTGGCTGGCAGGGATGGTGGAGGCCGCGCCCGAAGAGCTGGCCGCGCGGCCCGACGAGATCGGGCCGCCCGACGGCCTGCCCGATGCGGTGCGCGCGGCGCTGCTGGCCGCACTGGCGCGCGCGCGGGGGATCGCCTCGGCGGCCTGGCTGGCCGGGGTGCGCTATGGCGACGGGCGCGCGGGCTTCCTTCTGGCCTTCATCGGTACCAGACCCGGCGCGCAAGAGGCGCTGGCGCGTGCGGCGGGCGGGGCGGTGGGCTTTGCCGATGCGGCGCCGCTGTCGCTCGACGTGACCTTCCTGGCTGAGGATGATCCCGCCGTGGCACGGCTTGCCCGGGTGGCAGAGCGGATCGACCTGAGCCCGCCCGCGCCCGCGGCCGCGCCCGGTCCGCGCGCACCGGGCAGCGACCCCGATCGCCCGCCGATCCTGCGCTAGGTTGTTGTGGAAGAACGATTTTTCTTCGAAAAATCGGACTACCTCTGTGTGGGGTATCATGTTACCTATCGTGGGGTATATAGATACCGTTATTGCAAAATATTGTTTTTGCTCAATTAAATTATCATCGTGCCGCTTGACTGGCCCTGCAAAATGCTTAGAACGGCGCAATCCGAGACTCGGGGCAGCCCTGCCTCGGGCTCAACCCTTTGCAAGACAGGGCCTCCGATGAAGACTTTCACCGCTACCCCGGCGGACATCGAGAAGAAATGGATCCTGATCGACGCCGAAGGCGTCGTTCTGGGCCGTCTCGCCTCGATCGTTGCCATGCGCCTGCGTGGCAAGCACAAGCCGTCGTTCACCCCCCACATGGACATGGGCGACAATGTCATCATCATCAACGCCGACAAGGTGCAGATGACCGGCGCCAAGCGCGATGACAAGCGCTACTACTGGCACACCGGCTATCCGGGCGGGATCAAGTTCCGCACCGCGCGTCAGGTGCTGGAAGGTGCGCACCCCGAGCGCGTCGTGATGAAGGCGGTGGAGCGGATGCTGCCCGGCGGCAAGCTCTCGCGCCAGCAGATGACCAACCTGCGCGTCTACGCGGGGGCGGCCCATCCGCACGAGGCGCAGCAGCCCGAAGTGCTCGACGTCAAGCCGCTGAACAAGAAGAACACCCGGAGCGCATGAGAATGGCCGACGAAATCAAAACCCTCGAGGGGCTGAAGTCGGCCGTGGCCGGCGCCGCCGCCGCGACGGCTGCCGCCGCGCCCGAAGTCGCCGCCCCGCGCGAACCCGTGCGTGACGCGCTGGGCCGTTCCTACGCCACCGGCAAGCGCAAGAACGCGGTCGCCCGCGTCTGGATCAAGCCTGGCAAGGGCAAGGTCACCGTGAACGGCAAGGAGATGTCGGTCTACTTCGCCCGGCCGGTGCTGCAGATGATCCTGCGTCAGGCCTTCACCGTTGCGGGCGTCGATGGCCAGTTCGACGTGATGGCCACCGTGAAGGGTGGCGGGCTGTCGGGGCAGGCCGGTGCGGTGAAGCACGGCGTGTCGAAGGCGCTGCAACTTTACGATCCCAGCCTGCGCGGCGCGCTGAAGGCTGCGGGCTTCCTGACCCGCGACAGCCGCGTGGTGGAGCGCAAGAAGTACGGCAAGCGGAAGGCCCGCCGCAGCTTCCAGTTCTCGAAGCGCTGATCGGGATTGTCCGGTTTGTTCAAGGCCCGCCGCTCTGGCGGGCCTTTTTCATTGGCAGCACCCCGGCCGGACTGTTGCATGAAAGACTCTTTGTTCCGCCAGAGTGACGGTCTGGCCCCGGTTCGGCGACATTCCGCGCATTATCCTGATTGACGGGCCGGGGGCGCAGATTCATCCTTGCGTAAAGAATTTCAGCTAAAGAGGCCGGGACATGACCAGTCTTTCTAGTTTTCACAGCTCTGTCGGCACGCACAACTTCCTGGGGCTGCGCACCAATCGTGGCGCGATGGAGATCGTGTACGACGATGGGGCCGCCCACCGGATGGTGTGGCGGGTGAAATCCGCCGCCAACGAAGCGCGCATCGGCGAGGCGCTGAAGGTTGCGGTGGATCAGGCCCGCGTCCTGCCCGCGCTGTATTCCGAGTTGAAGAAACGGTCCATCGCGATCGAGGCGGTCCTGCCCTAGGCGTCACGCCCCGCGCGTGTGCCGGTGGCGCGCCGTCCTGATGGACCGGCGCGCCCTGTCTTTCCGGCCCCTGCCGGGCGGCAGGCACCCTTTCGGCGATGCCCAAGTTTGCGGCAGAACCGATGGCTTGCCGCTTTGCGCATCATACCCCCTTGCGCTTTTCGCCGCCGCAGCCGAGTTTCGGGGAAACCGGGTTGCTCTCCGCGCAGCCCGCGACAGAAACAGAACAGGGGCGTCGGTGGCAGGGGGCCGAATGAAGCGTCGATCTTTCCTCCGGTCGGAGGCTGGGCACGGGTTGCTCATGCTCAGCCCGACCGCACTTTATGCGACCATCGTGATGGCGGCGCCGCTTGTGGCCGTGTTCGTCTTCAGCTTCATGACGCCGGGCTACCTGAAGGTCGTGTGGACCTTCACGCTGAACAACTATGCAAAGGTGTTCAGCTCGCCGATCTACACGGCGCTGCTGGGCCGGTCGCTCATGACATCGGGGGTGGTGACGGCGGTCACCGTGCTGACGGCGTTTCCGATCGCCTATTTCATTTCCTTCTACGTCTCGCCGGCGCGGAAGTCGCTGTGGCTGTTCCTGATCACCATCCCGTTCTGGACCAGCTATCTGATCCGGGTGTTCCTGTGGAAGGTGATCCTGGGCTACAACGGGGTGATCAATTCGGCCTTCCTGGGGCTCGGGATCATCCATGAGCCGATGACCTTCCTGCTTTACAACATGAATTCGGTGGTCATCACGCTGGCGCATTCCTATGCGCCCTTCGCGATCCTGCCGATCTTCGTGGCGCTCGAAAAGATCGACCGGTCCCTGCTGGAAGCCGGGCAGGATCTGGGCGAAAGCCGGTTCATGACCTTCATCCGGGTGACGCTGCCGCTGGCGATGTCGGGCGTGGTGGCTTCGGTGCTGATCGTGTTCATCCCGACGGCGGGCGACTATGTGACGCCGACGCTGGTGGGCGGGGCCAACGGGCAGATGATCGCCAACGTGATCCAGTTGCAGTACTTCAAGCTGGGCGATTATCCGATGGGTTCGGCGGTGTCGATCACGGCCATGGCCGTTGTGACCGCGATGGCGCTGGTCTTCGTGTTCCTCAACCGTCGCTTCCTGAGGGGGCCGAAATGAGGGGCCGCGGCTTCCAGATCTATGCGATCTGCTACCTGATCTTCCTGTACGCGCCCATCGCGCTGCTGCCGATCTTTGCCTTCAACAACTCCACGGTCATTTCCTTTCCGCTGAGCGGGTTCACGACGCAGTGGTTCAGCCAGCTCTGGACGGACACCTCGCTGCTGCTGGCGGTGAAGCACAGCCTGATCGTGGCGGTCTCGGTCTCGATCCTGGCGACCTGCTTCGGGGTCTTCGCGGCGCGCGCCACCACGCGCTATGCCTTCCCGATGAAGCAGGGGCTGATGGGCATGATCATGCTGCCGCTGGTGCTGCCCGACATCATCATCGCGGTGTCGCTCTTGGTGGTGCTGATGCAGATGGGGGCGTCGCTGTCGATCCTGACGGTGATCCTGGGGCACACGCTGATCGCCACGCCCTTCACCATCGCGATCCTGAATTCGGCCTTCCAGTCGCTGGACAAGTCGCTGGAAGAGGCGGCCATCGATCTGGGCGAAACCCCGGCCTCGACCTTCCGGCTGATCATCCTGCCGCTGGTGATGCCGGGGATCATTTCGTCGCTGCTGATCGCCTTTTCGATCTCGCTGGATGAGTACATCATCGCGGCCTTCCTGTCGGGGACCGAGGCGACGCTGCCGGTCTACATCTTCGCGCAGTTCCGCTTCCCGAACAAAGTGCCCGTCATCATGGCGCTGGGCACCATTCTGGTCTGCCTGTCGATCGCCCTTCTGACCATTGCCGAATACTTCCGCCGCCGCGGCATCGCGAAGGCGGGAGGCAAAGATACCGGAGGTTTCCTGTGACATCGTCCCCCGCACCCGCGGCCCGGCTTGCGCGTCCGCTCATCGAACTGCGCGAGGTCGAGAAGTATTACGGCGACTATTACGCGCTGCGGAAGATCACCACCGACATCCGCGAGGGGGAGTTCTTCTCGCTGCTGGGCCCCTCGGGCTGCGGCAAGACCACGCTCTTGCGCTGCATCGCAGGCTTCGAGGATATCTCGGGCGGGCATCTTGCGATCGACGGCAAGGACATGGAGGACGTGCCCGCCAACAAGCGGCCCACGAACATGGTGTTCCAGTCCTACGCGATCTTCCCGCATCTGACGGTGGAAGAGAACGTGGGCTTCGGACTGCGGCGCGATCCGTCGAGCAAGGAGGACAAGGCGCGGCGGGTGGCCGAGGCGCTGGAGATGGTCGGGCTGAAGGGCTTTGGCAAGCGGGCGGCCCATGCGCTGTCGGGTGGCCAGCGGCAGCGCGTGGCGCTGGCGCGTGCGCTGATCCTGAAGCCGCGGGTGCTGTTGCTGGACGAGCCGCTGTCGGCGCTCGACAAGAAGATGCGCGAGCAGATGCAGAGCGAGCTGCGCAAGCTGCAACGGCAGGTCGGCATCACCTTCATCCTGGTCACCCATGACCAGGAAGAGGCGCTGATCATGTCGGACCGGATCGCGGTGATGTTCGAGGGCGAGATCGCCCAGCTGGACAGTCCCGAGCGGCTTTACCGCCGCCCGATCAGCCGCAAGGTGGCCGAGTTCATCGGCATCATGAACTTCCTGCCCGCACAGGTGCTTTCGACCGGCCCGCAGATCGCGCTGGACGTGGCGGGCCTGGGGCAGATCGGAATTGACGCCGAACAGTGCCCCGGCACCCCCCGCACAGGCGAGGCGAGCGTGGGTTTCCGGCCGGAAACGATGACGGTGCTCTATGACGGCGATCCCGAGCCCACACGCGGAAAGGTGGCGCAGGGCACGGTGGAAGAGGTCGTCTACTTTGGCGATATGAGCTATTACGAGGTCCGGCTGGAGGGCGTGGAAAAGCCTGTGCAGATCTCGATGCGCAACGTAGTGGGTCGCCCGGTGCTGCCGCGCGGCTCGCGTACGCGGATCGCCTGGGAAGCCGGGGCGCTGGTGCTGTTCTGCGAGCCGAAGGGCTGAGGCGCCTGGCAAAAAAAGAAGGGGCGCCAAGCGGTTGGCGCCCCTTCTTCATGTGATGCGGGTGGCTCAGGCGGCCGCGAGAGCGTCGACGATCGCGCCGAAATCGGCGGCCTTCAGCGAGGCGCCGCCGACCAGCGCGCCGTCCACGTTCGAAGTCTTGAAGATTTCGGCCGCGTTCGACGGCTTCACCGAGCCGCCATAGAGCAGGCGGATGCCGTAGGCGGCTTCGCCGAAGCGGCCCACGAGCGTCGCGCGGATGAAATCGTGCACCTCGGCGATCTCGGCCAGCGTCGGGGTGCGGCCGGTGCCGATGGCCCAGACGGGTTCATAGGCCACAACGGTGTTTTCCGCCGTGGCACCGTCGGGCAGCGAACTGTCGATCTGCGCGCCCACCACGGCAAGCGTGGCGCCAAGGTCGCGCTGGCGTTCGGTTTCGCCGACGCAGACCACCGCCACCAGCCCGGCGGCCCAGGCGGCGCCGGTCTTGGCGGCCACCATCGCATCTGTTTCACCGTGATCGGTGCGGCGTTCGGAATGGCCAAGGATGACATGCATGGCCCCCGCATCGGCCAGCATCGACGCCGAGATGTCGCCCGTATGCGCGCCCGACGCGTTCCAGTGGCAATCCTGCGCGCCGATCTTCAGCGCCTTGGTCCGGCAGCGCCAGGCCATCTGGGAAATCAGCGTGGCAGGCGGGCAGATCAGCATGTCGCAGGCCGGATCGGGATGCGTTTCCAGCAGCTTTTCGATTTCCGAGAGGGACGCGGTGGTCCCGTTCATCTTCCAGTTTCCGGCGGCAAGCTTGCGGCGCATGGGGTCCTCCCTTTGTCACGGGACAGGCTTAACCCACGGATGCGGAAACAGGAATGCGGAAAATCCGCGCGCCCTCAGGAGGTGGCGTCCTCGTCGCGGAACTTCACCGACTCGCCGCAGCCGCAGGTCTCGACCACGTTGGGGTTGCGGAACCGGAACCCGGAATCGAGCAGCGTGGTTTCAAAGTCGATCTCGGTTCCGAACATGAACATCTGCGCCATGGGGGCGATCATCACCCGCGCGCCGTCCTGTTCGACCACCTCGTCCATCGGGTTGATCTCGGCCGCGAAATCCATGGTGTATTCCATGCCCGCGCAGCCGCCCTTCTTCACGCCGATGCGCAGGCCCTTGGCGCCGTCACGCGCCATCAGCCGGGTGATCTGCCGTGTGGCGGCGGGGGTCAGGGTGACGGCCTGCTTGCCGGGAATGCCGAACATGGTTTCCTCACATGAACCCGAGTTCTAGCCGCGCCTCGTCGGACATCATGTCCATGCCCCAGGGCGGATCGAAGGTGATGCGCACGTCGACCGATTTCACCCCCGGAAGGGGCCCCACGGCATCCGACACCCAGCCAGGCATCTCGCCCGCCACGGGGCAGCCGGGGGCGGTCAGGGTCATCACGATCTCGACCGCGCCTTCCGCGTCGATCACGATCGAATAGACCAGGCCAAGGTCATAGATATTGACCGGAATCTCCGGGTCATAGACCGTGCGGCAGGCGCCCACCACCGCCTCGTAAAGCGGGTGGTCGACAGAGGACGCTTGGATGAGGGGCTCTCCCTCCAGTCTTTCCGGGGCCTGGGCGGTCATGGGTCTCTCGCGCGGTTGTTGAGCGAATATATAGGGAATATGCGGCGCGGGTCCAGAGCGGTCGGGCCTGCCCCCGCATCTTGGGCTTGGCAAGCGGGCGGATTCGCCCGAAAAGGGCGCGTTTCCGGGGGAAGGGGCCAAGGATGGCAGACCGCTTCAGCTTTCACGTTCACGCGATCGATGGCAAGGCGCGGACCGGGGTGATCCAGACCCCGCGCGGCGAGGTGCGCACGCCGGCCTTCATGCCGGTGGGCACTGCGGGCACGGTGAAGGCCATGCTGCCCGAAAACGTGCGGGCGACGGGCGCCGACATCCTGCTGGGCAACACCTACCACCTGATGCTGCGGCCCACGGCGGAACGGGTGGCGCGGATGGGCGGGCTGCATCGCTTCATGAACTGGGAACGCCCGATCCTAACCGATTCGGGGGGCTTTCAGGTGATGAGCCTGGCCCAGTTGCGCAAGCTGACCGAGGACGGCGTACGGTTCAAATCGCATATCGACGGCTCGGAACACATGCTGAGCCCCGAACGCAGCATGGAGATCCAGAAGCTGCTGGGGTCCGACATCGTGATGTGCTTTGACGAATGCCCGGCGCTGCCCGCCGACGAGGCGCGGGTGGCGCAATCGATGCGGCTGTCGATGCGCTGGGCGCAACGCTCGCGCGATGCCTTCGGCGACCGGCCGGGGCATGCGCTGTTCGGCATCCAGCAGGGCGGCGTGACCGAGGCGCTGCGCGCGGAATCGGCCGAGGCGCTGGTGCGGATCGGCTTCGACGGCTACGCGGTGGGCGGGCTTGCTGTGGGCGAGGGGCAGGAGGCGATGTTCGGCGTGCTGGATTATGCGCCGGGCATGCTGCCCGCCGACAAGCCGCGCTATCTGATGGGGGTGGGCAAGCCTGACGACATCGTGGGCGCCGTACAGCGCGGGATCGACATGATGGATTGCGTGCTGCCGTCACGTTCGGGGCGGACGGGGCAGGCCTTCACCCGGCGCGGCGTCGTGAACATCAAGAACGCCCGCCATCAGGACGATCCGCGCCCGCTGGACGAACATTGCACCTGCCCGGCCTGTCGCAGCTATTCGCGGGCCTATCTGCACCATGTGTTCCGGGCCGGCGAGATCATCAGCAGCATGCTGATGACCTGGCACAACCTGCATTACTTCCAGGAACTGATGGCGGGCCTGCGTGGTGCGATCGCGGCAGGCAGTCTTGACGCCTTCGTGGCCGAATTCCACGCCCGCCGTGCAGAAGGCGATGTTCCTCCGCTCTAGCCGCGGGTGAGGAAGATCGACAACTGCTTCAGCGTCTCATGGAACCGCGGGGTCAGGGTTTCGATGCCCCGCGTCAGCCGGTGCAACTCGTCCAGCCGTCTGGCGAGGGTGGCGATCTCGGGATCGGTCAGTTCGCGCTCGGCGTTGGCAAAGCTGGCGACGCTGCGCGAGCCGTCCGAATCAAGCGCCAGCGTTGCGCCGTAGCGCAGCCCGTGTTGCGCGGCGCGGGCCAGCACGCCCGCGCTGTCGGTTTCGGCCAGGACACTCCATCTGATGGTTCCGGTGTTGGCGAAGCCCCAGCGCACCGTCGGGTCCCGCAGGACCAGCCCCTCGCGGCTGTAGGTCTCGATCCATTCGGAATCGTAGGCCTGGAACAGGTAACGCGGGGCGGTAAACTTGATGTGGAGAGCGATCGCGAAGCCATCGGGGTGATCTTGGCGGAACTGTGAAAGTATCGTGCTGATTGTCGTCTGACTGTCCATTCCGAGTGCGCGTCCCTTTCGTCCCGGATGGTTCCGTGACATAGAAATTAATGATGACACAGTTCGGTGACGGAACGCAAAGAGGTTCCGGCATCCTCGGAAGGCGGACCCTTGGCGCACCCGTTGGACAGCATTGGTTTTTCCGAGCTTGCCCCCGCCGGGTACTATATCGCGGTGCGCCTCGGCTTTGCTTTTCCTCTGGCGGAATACAACGAGCTTCCTGAACCTTGGGTGGAGTATTACACCCGCAACGGGCTGATGCTGGATGATCCCGTGGTGCGCTGGATCTACGACCATACCGGCGCCCGTGCCTGGAGCGCGATCGACACGCCGGACCCGCGCGGGGTCATGGCGCAGGCGCGCGCTTTCGGTCTGAACTTCGGCGTGGCGATCGTCTGCGCCGATCCGGGCCCCGGCGGGCAACGCAGCTTTGGCAGCTTTGCGCGCGGCGACCGCGAATACACCGATCTGGAAATCCGTCTGCTGTCGGGCAAGCTGCAGTTGCTGCACGCGCAGATGGCGCCGCCGTCGAACCTGACGCGGGCAGAGCTTGAGGCGCTGCGCATGGTGAAGGACGGCCTGAAGCTGAAGGAAATCGCGGGCGAACTGCAAATCACCGAAGGCGCGGTGAAGCAGCGGCTGAAGAATGCGCGCCAAAAGCTTGGCGCGCGGAACGGCAGTCACGCGGTATCGCTGGCGGTGGGGGCCGGATTGATCTGATCCGGGCTGTCGTGCGTACCCGTAATGCGGGAAAACGTCCTTCGAACTCGCCGTTTAGTAATTATCATCCAGTCGCCTTGATGATCTAATTGCCCTACCGAAACTGGAGGGCACACCCATGGATAGCATCACCTTCGACTTTTCCGATCTGCATCGTCACGGGCCCGCGTTCTACGACTACCTCAGACTGCGCAAGCGCTTCTTCGTGGACGGTCTCGGCTGGGACATTCCCCATGACGACAAGGTCGAGATGGATCAGTATGACAATCCGCTTGCGCGTTACTCGCTGGTGCTGCGCGACGGCATCGTGATCGGCGGCGCGCGCACGATGCCCACCACCGCCCGCTGGGGCGCGCATACCTACATGCTGCGCGACGCGCTGGCGGGAAAGCTTCCCGACATTCCGGCAAGCGTGATGCCGCAGGACATCCGCACCCCCGAGGTCTGGGAATGCACCCGGCTGGTGATCTCGGACGCGGTGCGCAGCCAGTCCGAACGCAGCCTGTGTCTGGCGATGATCGTCGACGGTCTTGCCGATGTGGCGCGGGCACATGGCGCAAGCCAGCTGCTGTCCCTGTCGCCGCTGACGTTGGTGCGGGCGCTGCGGTCGCTTGGCTGGCAGGCGGACCGGATCGGCGAGCCCTACCGCAACACCGGCGACGGGCGGCAATACGCGGTTCTGGCGATGCCGGCGGCGAAGGGGGTGCCGCTTGCGGCCGAATGAGACCGGGGGTCTGCCCCGCAGGGTGGATTTCGCCCTTGCGTTGCGCGGGGCTGGTCGTATTTCTGTCACATGGCCGTGAAAAGGCGTGGTTGAAAGCCGCCGCCATCTGCCCCAGATATCGTGTCGAACAGGGGAGGGCGGCACGCTGCCGACGATCGGGGCCTTCGCCTTCCTGCCAGAAAGGACCGCGCATGAAAGACGCTCTTGCCTACAGCTACCCGGTGTTGCCGCTGCGCGACATCGTGGTCTTCCCCCACATGATCGTGCCTCTGTTCGTCGGGCGCGAGAAATCGGTGCGGGCGCTGGAAGAGGTGATGAAGGACGACAAGCAGATCCTGTTGTCGTCGCAGATCGACCCTTCGGTCGACGACCCGACCACCGACGGCATCTATACCGCCGGGGTCCTTGCCAATGTGCTGCAGTTGCTGAAGCTGCCCGACGGCACCGTGAAGGTGCTGGTCGAGGGACGCGCCCGCGTCCGCATCACGGAATACCTGCGCAACGAGAGCTTCTTCGAGGCCCGCGCCGAGCTTCTGTCGGAAACCCCGGGCGACAAGTCCGCGGTCACGGCGCTGTTGCGTTCGGTCGGCGAAGAGTTCGAGCGCTACGCCAAGGTCAAGAAGAACATCCCCGAAGAGGCGCTTGCGGCCGTGGCGGAAACCCGCGAGCCGAACAAGCTGGCCGACCTTGTGGCCGGGCATCTTGGCATCGAGGTGGGGCAAAAGCAGGAACTGCTGGAAACGCTCGACGTGGCCGAGCGGCTGGAGAAGGTCTACGGCCTGATGCAGGGCGAGATGTCGGTTCTGCAGGTCGAGAAGAAGATCAAGAGCCGCGTCAAGACGCAGATGGAGCGCACCCAGCGCGAGTACTACCTGAATGAGCAGATGAAGGCCATTCAGAAGGAACTCGGCGACGGCGAGGACGGCCAGAACGAGCTGAACGAGCTGGAAGAGCGCATCAAGAACACCAAGCTGTCCAAGGAAGCCCGTGAAAAGGCGCAGGGCGAGCTGAAGAAGCTGAAGTCGATGTCGCCGATGTCGGCCGAAGCCACGGTGGTGCGCAACTACCTGGACTGGATGCTGTCGATCCCGTGGGGCGAGAAGTCGCGGGTGAAGAAGGACCTGGGGGCGGCGCAGCGGGTGCTGGATGCCGACCACTACGGGCTGGAAAAGGTCAAGGAACGCATCGTGGAATACCTTGCCGTGCAGGCGCGGGCCACGAAGATGAAGGGGCCGATCCTCTGCCTCGTCGGGCCTCCCGGCGTGGGCAAGACCTCGCTCGGCCGGTCGGTCGCGAAGGCCACCGGGCGCGAGTTCATCCGCATCTCGCTGGGCGGGGTGCGCGACGAAAGCGAGATCCGCGGCCACCGGCGGACCTACATCGGCTCCATGCCCGGCAAGATCATCCAGGCGATGAAGAAGGCCAAGACCACCAATCCGCTGATCCTGCTCGATGAGATCGACAAGATGGGGCAGGATTTCCGGGGCGACCCGGCCAGCGCGATGCTGGAGGTGCTGGACCCGGAACAGAACTCGACCTTCATGGACCACTATCTTGAGGTGGAATACGACCTCTCGAACGTGATGTTCATCACCACGGCGAACTCCTACAACATGCCGGGCCCGTTGTTGGACCGGATGGAGATCATCCCGCTGGCGGGCTACACCGAGGACGAGAAGCGCGAGATCGCCAAGCAGCACCTGCTGGACAAGCAGATCAAGGCGCATGGGCTGAAGCCTTCCGAGTTCGGGATCACCGATGCCGCGCTGATGGAGATGGTGCGCACCTATACCCGCGAGGCGGGGGTGCGAAACCTCGAGCGCGAGATCGCCAAGCTTGCCCGCAAGGCGGTGACCGAGATCGTCAAGGGCAAGGTCAAGAGCGTGACGATCACGCCCGACACCCTGGAAGAGTTCCTGGGCGTCAAGAAGTTCCGCTATGGCCTGGCCGAGAAGGAAGATCAGGTCGGCGTGGTCACCGGGCTTGCCTGGACCAGCGTGGGCGGCGAGCTTCTGTCGATCGAGGCGCTGAAGCTGCCGGGCAAGGGCCGGATGAAGACCACCGGCAAGCTGGGCGAGGTGATGAAGGAATCGATCGACGCGGCGTCCAGCTTCGTGCGCTCGATCTCGCCCGAGCTGGGGATCAAGCCGCCGAAGTTCGAGGCGGTGGACATCCACGTTCACGTTCCCGAAGGCGCGACGCCCAAGGACGGGCCCAGCGCCGGCGTGGCGATGGTGACCTCGATCGTCTCGGTGCTGACCGGCATCCCGGTCCGCAAGGATGTGGCGATGACGGGCGAGGTGACGCTGCGCGGCAATGTGCTGCCGATCGGGGGCCTGAAGGAAAAGCTGATGGCGGCGCATCGCGGCGGCATCACCACCGTGCTGATCCCCGAAGAAAACGCCCGTGACCTGCCCGAGATCCCCGACAACGTGAAGGCGGGGCTGACCATCATCCCCGTCGCGCATGTGCGCGAGGTGCTGAAGAACGCGCTGGTGCGGATGCCCGAGCCGGTGGAGTGGGACGAGGCCGCCGAAGAGGCCGCCCGCGCCGCCCGCAGCGCGCCCGCGCCCGAAGCGGCGGCGCAGACCGCGCACTGAGCCTGCGCGCGAAGAACGACAGGGGGCGTGCCCGGCAGCGGGCACGCCCTTTTTCCTGTCCGTCGCGCCGGGCGAATCGTGATCGGGCCTTGGTGGCGGCGACCCGGGCAGGATTGCCGCGCGGCGCGGTGACAACCGGGGCGGCGCCACGCTATGCTTCGCGCGGGCAGGATCATCACGCGAGAGGGACATGGCAAAGAAACGCAGCGCGCAGGCCAAGACGGACATGGACGCGCAGATCGACCCCGCGGCAGGGCCCGGCGCCCCCGCGGCCGAACCCGCGGCCGAAAGCGCCGGGGCACCGGGGGCCGTGCTGAAGAAGAAGGAATTGCTGGACCGGGTGGTCGCTCGCTCGGGCGTCAAGAAAAGCGAGGCCCGCGACATCGTCGAGGCCGTGCTTGCCGAACTGGGCGCGGCGCTTGCGCGGGGCGAGGGGTTGAACCTGCCGCCGCTGGGCAAGGCCAAGGTGAACCGGACCCGCGACAACGCGCAGGGCGAGGTGCTGATCGTCAAGCTCCGGCGCGGCGGCGAGGGCAAGGAAACCGCGCAAACCCCCCTTGCGGACGACGCGGAGTGAGTCTAATACCCCCGCCAACGGGTGATTAGCTCAGCGGTAGAGCGCTTCGTTCACATCGAAGATGTCAGCGGTTCAAATCCGTTATCACCCACCATTCTTCCTTGCGCGCCCGGCCTTTGCCGGGCGCGTTCGCTTTCTGGGGATGCGGTCTTGCCGCCCCGGCGGCGATCGGGCACCCTTGGTTGACAGGCAGAGCCGCAATAACTAAACACACGGGTTCAGATCGCGCCTCGGCTGGGGCGCCAGCGCCGACGGGGTCGAGGTGAAAGCGGTCGCGATCGTCATACCGATGCACAACGAGGCCGAGGCCGCGGCTCCGCTGATCCGCGGGATCGTCGCCGCCTGTGCCAGCCTGCCGGGATACGAGATCGTGGCGGTCGATGACGGCTCGACCGATGGCACCGCGGCGGCGCTGCTGGCGTTGCAGGCGGAAGCGCCGGCGCTTCGGGTGATCCGGCACGCGACGGCCGGCGGGCAGAGCGCGGCGGTCCATTCCGGGGTGCTTGCGGCCGAAGCCGCGGTGGTCTGCACGCTGGATGGCGACGGGCAGAACCCACCCGAAGAACTGCCGAAGCTCTGGGGGCCGCTTTTGGCCGATGCCACGGGGCGCATCGGGCTGGTGGCCGGGCAACGGGTGCACCGGCAGGACACGCTCTCGAAACGGCTTGCCTCGCGTCTGGCGAACGGGCTCAGGGCGTGGCTTCTGAAGGATGGCACACGCGATACCGGCTGCGGGCTCAAGGGCTTCCGCCGCGATGCCTTTCTGGCATTTCCCTATTTCGACCACATGCACCGCTACCTGCCGGCGCTGGCCCGCCGCGATGGCTGGGAGATCGTGCTGGTCGATGTGGCGCATCGCGAGCGCACGACGGGGCGGTCGAAATACACCAATTTCCAGCGCGCGCTGGTCGGGATTGCCGATCTTGCGGGCGTGGCCTGGCTGATCCACCGCCGCAAGAAGGCGCGCGGGCAGGAACTTTCGTCCCCCGCAAAGGAGTTGCCCCGTGCATGAGGCGCTGAGCAGGCTGTTCGACATGGACACGATGACCGATGTCATCTGGGTCGGGATCGGGTTGCTTGGCCAGTTGCTGTTCACCGGGCGCTTCGTGTTGCAGTGGCTCGCCTCGGAAAAGGCGCGACGTTCGGTGGTGCCGGTCACCTTCTGGTACCTCTCGATCGGCGGGGCCGTGATCCTGCTGGCCTATGCGATCCACCGCGGCGATCTGGTGTTCACGCTGGGCCAGTCCTTCGGGGTGATCGTTTATGCCCGCAATCTCTGGCTGATCCGTGCCGAGCGCCGCGCCGCCAGTTGAACGCGTCTGGCTGGCGCCCGCGCTGGCCATCGTGCTGGGGATCGCCGCGCTCAGGGCGGTGCTGCTGGCCTTCGACCGGCTCGATCTCTTTGTCGACGAGGCGCAATACTGGCTCTGGGGGCGTGAACTTGCCTTCGGCTATTATTCCAAGCCTCCGCTGGTGGGCTGGGTCGTGGGGCTGTCGACCGCGATCGGCGGCGATGGCGCGTTCTGGGTGCGGCTGCCCGGCGTGCTGGCAAATGCGGCCAGCGCGCTGATCCTGGCGCGGATCGCGGCGGAAACGCGGGGGCGCGCGGCGGCGCTCTGGGTGGCGGCCGGCTTTTCCACCCTGCCGATGGTGGGCGTGGGCAGCCTGCTGATCGGCACGGATACGATCATGTTTCCCTTCCTCGCGCTGGCGCTCTGGGCCTGGCGGCGGGTGCATGCGGGGCAGGGGATGCGGATGGCGCTTTGGGCGGGGATCGCGCTGGGGGCGGGGGCGATGGCGAAATACGCCGCGCTTTACCTGATCCCGGGGGCTGCGGTGGCCGCGCTTTGGCCAACCGCCCGGCCGCGGGCGCGCGAGGCGGCGCTGGCGCTGGCGGCGGCGGCGCTGGTGCTGGCGCCTAACGTCATCTGGAATGCGCTGAACGGCTTTCCCACGCTGCGGCACACCCTCGACAACATCGACTGGGTGAACCGCGCCGATGACCGGCTGGCGCTGCGGCCGGTCAGCCTCGTGCGGTTCCTTGCGGCGCAACTGGCGGTTTTCGGTCCGCTGGCCGTTCCGCTGTTCCTGCGGCGGCTGACGGGGGCGGATGCCACCGACAGGCTGTGGGCCGCCTTCGCGCTGCCGGTGCTTGTGCTGGTCGGGGCCGAGGCGCTGCTGGACCGGGCCTATGCCAACTGGGCGGCGGTGGCCTGGCTGCCGGGCACGCTGATGGTCTTTGCCGCCTTCCCCCGCAGCCCGCGGCTGGGCGCGGCCGTGCTTGGCGTGAATGCCGCGATCTGCCTGGCGCTGCCGCTGGCCACGCTGGCCCCCGCGGCGCTGACCGATGCGAAGGGGCAGCCGCTGCTGGCCCGCTATCTGGGCCGCGCCACAACCACGCGGGCGATCCTGTCCGAGGTGCGGGCCATCGGCGCGACCGCCGTCGTATCGGCAGACCGCGACGTGCTGGCCGACCTGTTCTACACCGGGCGCGATGCGGGGGTGCCGATCTATGCCGCCCCGCCCGGCCCCTGCGCGGGCGATGCCGATGACTGCGCGCGCAACCACTACCAGATGACGCATCCCGCACCGCAGCTGCTGCCGGGGCCCGCGCTTTATGTCGGGGCACCCGCGCCCGCCTGCGTCAGCGACCCGCCGGTGGCCGTGTTGCCCGCCGCACCGGGCACCTGGCAGAAGGTGCCCCTGCCGCTTTACCGCCTGCCCGCGGGGTGCTGGGCCCGCTGACCCGCCGACCCGCACTTGCGCGCGGCGCCCCGAACGGGCTAGACAGGCCCCGCCGGGTGATTAGCTCAGTTGGTAGAGCGCTTCGCTTACACCGAAGATGTCGGGGGTTCGAGTCCCTCATCACCCACCACGCGGACGCCGCTCAGATCACGAGGTCCAGCGGCAGGTCGGCGATGTCGCGCAGGCGTTGCCCCTCGATCATCGTTTCGACAAGTTCCAGCGTCTCGCGGTCCTGCGCGCGCAGCACGTCCAGCAGTTCGGGCAGCGCGAAATGATAGACGCAGTCGATGTCGCCGGTTCCAAGCGCGATGGCGGCGATCCGCGACGGTGTGGGCTCGGCCGTGACGGCGGCGATATGCGGCAGCCGGCCCTTGCGGTTGCGGATCAGGTTCAGCGCCTCGGACCGGGTGTTCTGCACCCGATCCGACCGGATCGTCAGCTTGCAGCTGATCGAGGCATGCAGGGTCGCCCGCGCCCCGTTTGCCATCCGCAGCGGCGTGCGCGTGGCGACCGTGCCGTCGACGAGCACGGTCTCTCGGTTGATCGTGGCATCCGTTTCCGGCTCTCGGAACACGACAATGTCGGGCTTGATCAGATAGTCGGCCCCGAGAAGGGTTTTCAGTTCGCGGCTTGCGTCGGCCAGCGCCTGCAGATCGTCAAGATGGTGATACTGATCGAACTGCGAAATCGTCTTGCCCCGCGCGACGGTCAGCGCACCGGGGCGGATGTGTCGAAGCTGGGCCAGCGTGTCCGCCAGGAACTGCTGGCAGACGGTTTCGAACATCGCGCCCGCCGACTGGCCCGCGGGCTTCGTCACCACGGTCTTGGATTGTCCGATCCTGGCCACCAGGGCGGCCGAGATCTCGCGGCTTGGCCGGTTCGAGACATCGGCGATGCTGGGAACGCCGTTCGTCAGCGTGATGGGCCCCGCCAGACACGCCGCGTGGAACCGACGGCGCGCGCCGGTCAGCCAGGCCTCCATCAGGCCACCGCGTGAAGGCGGCGGGCGGTGATCGCGGCCTTGATCCGACCGGCGACAGCGGCCGCGACCGGTGGCGGGAACGCGTTGCCCACCTGGCGATAGGCCGCGGTCTTGCGCCCGGCGAACTGCCAGTCATCGGGGAAGCCCTGCAACCGGGCCACCATGCGCACGGTCAGCCGCGGCATCCCCGTGAAGTCGGGATCGGGCGGGGTTTCGGCGATGCTGCTGCCATTGACCCCCAGGCTGGCCCAGGCGCGGCGCGCGCGCGTCGGGCCAAGGTCGGGGCCGCCGTGTTTCTTCGAGCCGCCGACGATCGTCGGGGCGATCTCGTCGGCCCGGCTGCGCCAGGCGTCGGCGCCCTTCCAGCCGCGCGCGGCCATCAGGTCGTGCAGCGTCTCGCCCACCGTGGCGGCGCGCTCGCCGGTACCGGTGGGCCACTGGAACCCGTCGGCATAGCGTTCGTGGATCGCCACGATCACGACGCGCGGGCGCAGTTGCGGCACCCCGAAGTCGGAGGCGTTGTAAAGGTGCCAATCGGCAAAGGTATAGCCCAGCTTCCGCAGGTCATCGCGCAGCCTGTGACGGTAATCGGCAAAGACGGCGTCAAGGAAGCCGCGCACGTTTTCCAGCATGACCGCCTTGGGGCGCACCTCGTCGACCACGCGGATGGCCTCGGGAAACAGGTCGCGTTCGTCGGCGGGGCCAAGCTGCTTTCCCGCAACCGAAAAGGGCGGGCAGGGCACCCCGCCTGCCACCAGATCGACACCGTGATAGGGGCGCGCGTCAAACTTCGTCAGGTCGGCCTGTGCCCCGTCGATGACATTCCACGCGGGGCGGTTCAGGCGCAGGCTGGCGCGCGACCAGTCGTCGATCTCGACCAGGGCGTGGTGCCCGAATCCTGCCCGTTCCAGCCCAAGCGCCTGCCCGCCGCCGCCCGCGCAAAGCTCGATGGAAGACAGTTCATTCGGCATCTAGTGGCTTATCCCGATTTTCCAACAACATATCGCGCATCGGCCGGGGCCAAGTCAACGACCTTGTCGGCCCGCACCAGCAGAACAGAATGGGAATGAAACCCCAACAAGAGCTTAAGCAGAGGCGCGTGGAGGGCATCGGGTTGCCACGCCTGTGCGCCGCTGCACCTGCCCTGCGCAGCGGGCGGGGGAAGGCAACGGCCCCCGCCTGCGCTATGTTGGACGGGTAACGCACAGGAGGCGCGCATGAGCTGGAACCCCTTGCTTGATCCCGGCATTCCGCTGGGAGACGCGGTCGACGCGATCGAGGCGGTGATCGTGCCGCGCGCGCGCGATCTGGGCGGCTTCGAGGTGCGCCGTGCGCTGCCCTCGCAGGCGCGGCAGATGGTGGGGCCGTTCATCTTCTTCGACCAGATGGGCCCGGCCGAATTCCTGACCGGCCAGGGCATCGACGTGCGGCCGCATCCGCATATCGGTCTCTCGACGGTCACCTACCTGTTCCAGGGGCGGCTGCATCACCGCGACTCGCTGGGCACCGACCAGTGGATCGAGCCGGGGGCCGTGAACCTGATGACGGCGGGGATCGGCATCACCCATTCCGAACGGACTGACGGCCCGGCGCGGCAGGCCCCGCAGCGGATGTTCGGGGTGCAGACCTGGCTGGCCCTGCCGCTTGCGCATGAGGACGACCCCGCCGCCTTCACCCATGTCGCGGCCGGGTCGCTGCCGGTGCTCGAGGGCGAGGGCAAGGAGGTGCGGGTGATCCTGGGGCGCGCCTGGGGGGCCGAGGCGCCGGTCGAGACGCCCTCGGAAACCTTCTATGCCGACGCGCTGCTGGCGGCAGGGGCGGTGCTCCCGCTGCCCGACGACCAGGAGGACCGCGGCATCTATGTGCTGTCGGGCGAGGTGAGCGTGGCGGGCCAGAGCTTCGAGGCCGGGCGGATGCTGGTGTTCCGGCCGGGCGACCGGCTGGGTGTGCGGGCGGGGCCGCAGGGGGCGCGGCTGCTGGTGCTGGGCGGCGCCACGCTGGAGGGGCCGCGGCATATCTGGTGGAACTTCGTCGCCTCGTCGAAAGAGCGGATCGAGGCGGCGAAAGAAGCCTGGCGCGCGGGCGACTGGATGCATGGCCGGTTCCGGCTTCCGCCCGGCGACGACGGCGAATTCATCCCCGCGCCGGATCGCTGAGCGCCACCCCGGCCCTTGCCCGGGGCGGCGGGGCGGATATGCTTCCCCCGCCGGGGTGGGTCCGGGGCGGGGGCAGGATGACGGTTGCAGGAACGACAGGGGCGCGGGCGATCGCGCTGGCGCTGGCTGGGCTGATCGCTTCGGGTCAAGCGGGGCAGGCGACACCCGCGGCCTTCGGCAGCGGCCTCGCAGGCTGGAGCTTTACCCGCGAGATGTTGCAGGACGGCAGCGTGGACTGCCGCGCGACGTTGCAGACGGACGGGCGCGCGCCCGCGATGGGCTTCGTGGCCACGCCGGACGACAGCGGGGTCGGCTATTTCACAACCGATGGGCCCGGGCTCGCTGGGGTCTGGGCCGACAGCCAAATGACGGCCGCGGGCGCGACCGACGGGCTGACGGTGACCGGCGACGGGCACCGGCTGATGTTCAACGGCATCGATGCGGTGCGGATGGAAGACATCGCGAGGGCGGGTGGCTTCACCTATCTGCTGCCCGGGGTCGAGGGCGGCTCGAACCGGGTCGATCTGGGGCCGCGCGCCGAAGAGGCGCTGAAGATGCTGTGGGACTGCACCGACGGCTAGGACGCACAAGACGGGGGGGGCGGGCGGGGCGATCCGCGGCCACCCGAGACCGTCCGGGCGGCACGGATTTCCCGGATCGCAGCGGCCGCGACACGGCGTGGCAGGGCGTCGCCGCAGCCTGTGGCGACGTGCCCGACAGGGGAGGGCGGGGGACTTGCGGATTTTTCCGGCCGCCGCTTGACGCCGCCCGCGGGGATGCGTAAAGACGCCCCACGCCCGGAACGCGATGCCGGGTGGGGATGGGCGGTTGTAGCTCAGTTGGTTAGAGTACCGGCCTGTCACGCCGGGGGTCGCGGGTTCGAGCCCCGTCAACCGCGCCACATCCCCTCCAGATCGCACCGAGCAGGACGCGCGGTTGTAGCTCAGTTGGTTAGAGTACCGGCCTGTCACGCCGGGGGTCGCGGGTTCGAGCCCCGTCAACCGCGCCAGTCCTGTTCCACCCCGGCTTGTCGATCATGCCGATTTTGGAATATGTTGTCCTCCTGACCGGGAGGTACGCAGGATGTCCTATCTCGACCAACTGCCGCTGGGCGCTCTGGTGATCGCGGCACTGACGCTGGGGCTGGCGCCATTCTTTCCCGAACCGCATCTCTGGGAAAAGCTGAAGATGCTGGCGGCCGGGCAGCTTTCGCGCCCGATCGACATCTTCGACCTCGTGCTGCATGCCGCGCCCTGGTTGCTGCTGGCGGCCAAGCTGCTGCGGATGGCCACGACCGCCGCGGGCTGATCACGGGGATGTCACGGGCGATAACTAAACCGTTTAGTTCACTTTTGCCCGTCGCCGTGATGCCTATCTCATCGACACGGGCCGCGGGGTGCCGGGTCTCGCCAGACGGGCGGGGCCGACGCGACACCCCGGAACGTCCCGGATGTGGGCGGATGCCGATTGCGGGTCCGCCGAATGACGATGGAGAATGACATGCGCAACAAGTTTGTCCCCGCCCTGCTCGCCGCCGTTCTGGTGTCGGCTCCGCTGGCCTCGATGGCGCGGACCTCGGGCTATTTCAGCGACGCCGTGGTGAAATCGGTGAACCCGAGCGCCCTGACGGTGACGATGGATGACGGCAACACCTACGCGCTGAACTACGCGGCCCAGGCGAACGAGTTGAAGCCGGGCCAGCACATCGCGTTCAACTGGATCGACGTGAACGGCGGCAGCCGCCTGACCTCGTTCCAGCCGAGCTGATCGACCGGCGCACCGGATTTCCGGCGCCACACGGAGGCCCCTCGGGGCCTCCGTTTACGTTTGTGCCGCCCGGAACCGTCGCTCAACAGGTTCGTGAAGGCCCCCGGCGTCGCGGCATCCGGTGGGAAGCGGCCGCGGCGAGGCTGGCATGGTTGCGGGAGCCCATGTTTTACAATGCCTTGTGCCGCCGAGGGGCAGCGGCGGCCCTGCGACGGAAGCTGTGCCTAGCCCCGTTCAACCGGCATTCGATCACGCCCGGATCGCAGAAGTTAACTAAACCGTTTAGTGCACTTTCATCCGCCGCCAGGATGGCTATCTGTCTGCCACGGGCCGCGGGTTGCCGGGCCTCGCCAGACGGGCGGGACCGACGCGACAACCTGAGAAGGCCCATGACACGTGCGTGCGGATGCCGAATGCGGGTCCGCCCCTTTCGATGGAGTATAGAATGCGCAACAAGTTTGTCCCCGCCCTGCTCGCCGCTGTTCTGGTGTCGGCTCCGCTGGCCTCGATGGCCCGGACCTCGGGCTATTTCAGCAGCGCCGTGGTGCAGTCGGTGAACCCGAGCGCCATGACCGTCACCATGCAGGACGGCAACACCTATGCGCTGAACTACGCGGCCCAGGCGAACGAGCTGAAGCCGGGCCAGCACATCGCGTTCAACTGGATCGACGTGAACGGCGGTAGCCGCCTGACCTCGTTCCGGCCGAGCTGAGCCGACTGGCGCCAAGCCACCACGTCGCCCGCGGCGAAACCACACAAGGGCCCCTTCGGGGGCCCTTGTCATGTCTGAGCGGAACTCCGCTTCGCAACATCATGTCGCGTCGGTGTGATGGCCTGCAACAAGGGGATGCGGTATAATCGAAATCGGGCGGCAGGACGCGCGGGCCGGAAGGCCGGGCGCCCGGGTCAGGGCTGGGGCCCGCCGCCGTGGTCTGGGCAGCCGTGTGGAGCAGAAAAGATGCGCAAGAAGATTGCAACGGGACTGGTTGCGGTGACGCTGATGCTGGCGCCGGTGGCGGCGCTTGCCCATGTGTCGAAAGGGGTGGTGAAGACCATCGATACCCATCGGATGATCCTGCGCCTGACCGACGGCAGCGCCTTCACGCTGCCGAAGGGGGTAGGGCTGCACCTGCACAAGGGCGACAAGGTTCGCGTCGCCTGGGCGATGTCGGGCAAGCACCACCTGGTCAGCAAGGTCACGGTGATCCACTGAACCGGTGTTGGCCGGAGGCCCCGCGGGGCCTCCGGTGTCGGGCTCAGGCCAGGGCGGCGAGGATGCGCGCCCAGGACCGGATTCCCTTGTGAAAGCTTTCCACGTCATATTTCTCGTTCGGCGAGTGGATCTGGTCGTCATCCCGGCCAAAGCCGATCAGCATCGCATCCATCCCCAGGATCGACTTGAAATAGCCCGCGATCGGGATCGAGCCGCCGCAGCCGACGTAAGAGGCAGGCCGCCCCCATTCCGCCGTCAGCGCGCCGCGCGCCTTCTCGAAGGCGGGGTCGGCGATTTCCATCATCCCCGCCGGGCTGGCGCCGTGGCCGTGGAATTCCACCGTGCAGTCAGGCGGCAGCAGGGACCGGACATGGGCGCGGAAATTCTCGCGGATCGCGAGCGGGTCCTGCTGGCCGACCAGGCGGAAGCTGATCTTGGCATGGGCCTCGGACGGCAGCACGGTCTTGAACCCGTCACCGGTATAGCCGCCCCAGATCCCGTTCACCTCGCAGGTCGGCCGCGACCAGATCATCTCCAGCGGCGTGCGGTCCTTCTCGCCCGCGGGCTCCGACAGGCCCACGTCGTTCAGGAACTTCGCATGGTCGAAGGCCAGGTTCTGCCACTGCGCGCGCACCGCGTCGGGCAACTCGGGCACGCCATCATAGAACTGCGGCACAGTGATGCGGCCGTTTTCATCGTGCAGGCTGGCGATGATCTTCGACAGCACGCGGATCGGGTTCATCGCCGCCCCGCCATACATGCCGGAATGCAGGTCCTTGCTGGGGCCGCGGATCGTCAGTTCCTCGCCCAGCAGGCCGCGCAGCATGGTGACGATGGCGGGCACGGTCGATTCGAACAGCCCGGTGTCGCAGATCAGCGCGATGTCCGATGTCAGTTCGGCCGCGTTCTCTTTCATGAACGGGATGAGCGAGGGCGACCCCGATTCCTCCTCGCCCTCGAAGAACAGGGTCAGGTTGCCGGGCAGCGCCCCATGCACCGCCTTCCAGGCGCGGCAGGCCTCGACAAAGGTCATCAACTGGCCCTTGTCGTCGCTGGCCCCCCGGGCGCGGATCAGCTTGCCCCGCGGGCCGTCCTGGATCTCGGGGTCGAACGGGTCGCGATCCCAGAGCGACAGGGGGTCGACCGGCTGCACGTCATAGTGGCCGTAGAACAGCAGATGCGGGCCCTCGCCGCGGGAATGCGCCACGACCATCGGATGGCCGGGCGTCGGCCGCTTCGACGCCTCGAACCCCAGACCCTGCAACTCGGCCACCAGCCAGTCGGCGGCGCGGTCGCAATCGCCCTTGAAGGCCGGGTCGGTCGAGATCGAGGGGATTCGCAGCAGGTCCATCAGCCGGGCGGTCGCCTCGGGCAGCGTGTCGTCGATCTTGCTCAGCACCGTGTCCAGTGACATCGGCATCTCCTTCTTCCTGATCGGCGCGAGCCTAGCACCCGTGCCGCCCGCGTCCAGACCGCCGTTCCATCGCGAAGGGTTGAAGGCATTGCAGGGCAGGGTGGCAAAATGACCCCTTTGCGAAAGATGCATTTGATCGGTATCAAGGCGCCGCGCGAAGGATCGCCCTAGATGCGGCCCAAGGCCCCCCGGCGAAAGGCATTCCGATGAACTACGAAACCACGCTCGATGCTGCCCTGCAACGTCTGCACGACGAGGGGCGCTACAGAACCTTCATCGACATCGAGCGGCGCAAGGGGCAGTTCCCGCACGCGATCTGGACCCGCCCCGACGGGACGGAAAAGGACATCACCGTCTGGTGCGGCAACGATTATCTGGGCATGGGCCAGCATCCGGTCGTACTGGCCGCGATGCACGAGGCGCTGGATGCCACCGGCGCGGGCTCGGGCGGCACGCGCAACATTTCCGGCACGACCGTCTATCACAAGCGGCTGGAGGCAGAGCTTGCCGACCTGCATGGCAAGGAGGCGGCGCTGGTCTTTTCGTCGGCCTACATCGCCAACGACGCGACGCTGAGCACGCTCAAGACCATCTTTCCGGGCCTCATCATCTATTCCGACAAGCTGAACCACGCCAGCATGATCGAGGGGATCAAGCGCGGCGGCGGCGACAAGCGGGTGTTCCGGCACAATGACATGGCGCATCTGCGCGCGCTGCTGGCGGCCGACGACCCGGCGGCGCCGAAGCTGATCGCCTTTGAATCGATCTACTCGATGGATGGCGACTTCGGCCCCATCAAGGACATCTGCGACCTGGCCGAGGAATTCGGCGCGCTGACCTATCTGGACGAGGTGCATGCCGTGGGCATGTACGGCCCCCGCGGCGCGGGCGTGGCCGAGCGCGACGGGCAGATGAACCGGCTCGACATCATCAACGGCACGCTGGGCAAGGCCTTCGGCGTGTTCGGCGGCTATATCGCGGCCTCGGCGCGGATGGTGGACGCGGTCCGCAGCTATGCGCCGGGCTTCATCTTCACCACCTCGTTGCCGCCGGTCATCGCCGCCGGGGCGGCCGCCTCGGTCCGGCACCTGAAGACCGACCAGTCGATCCGCGACCGTCACCAGCTTGCCGCCCGCACGCTCAAGCTGCGGCTGAAGGGGCTGGGCCTGCCGATCATCGACCACGGCAGCCATATCGTGCCCGTGCATGTGGGCGACCCCGTACATTGCAAGATGCTGTCGGACATGCTGCTGGACCGCTTCGGCATCTATGTCCAGCCGATCAACTATCCGACCGTGCCCAAGGGCACCGAGCGGCTGCGCTTCACCCCGTCGCCGGTGCACGATTCGGGCATGATCGACGGGCTGGTCAAAGCGATGGACACGCTCTGGGCCCATTGTGCGCTGAATCGCGCCGAGATGAGCGCCTGACAGCTTCTGCGGATGCAAACATCACAGCCCTGTGTTAGCTCTATCGCGCAAGGGACCGCCGCTGAGTCGAGCGGACTCATCCAGACAAGACGGCCCTGACGGGACAGGCATGAGGCGGATCGCATGATCGGGCGAAAGAGCAGGCCCTCGCCACAAGATGACGAGAAGCCGAAGGGTTTCGACGATTTCGAGCTGAAGCTCGGCGACGTGATGCGCGGCGAACGTGCGACGCTGGGCAAGTCGCTGCTGGATGTCCAGCGCGAACTCAAGATCAAGGCGACCTACATCGCCGCGATCGAGAACTGCGACACCTCGGCGTTCGAGACCCAAGGGTTTGTGGCGGGCTACGTCCGTTCCTATGCCCGCTATCTTGGCATGGACCCCGACTGGGCCTATGCGCGCTTCTCGAAAGAGGCGAACTTCAGCGTGGCCCATGGCATGTCGCAGGCCGCCTCGGCGCCGCGTCCCGCCACCCGTGCCGCTGCCGCCAAGGTGCGCCCCAAGGCCGACCCCCGCGACCCGCTGGCCGATCCGCGCGCGCCCTTCGTGCCGCGCGGGCAAAGCATGTTCACCGGCCTCCAGCCCAGTGCCATCGGTTCGGTCCTGGTGTTGCTGGCGCTGATCGGGGTGGTCGGCTACGGCGGCTGGCGCGTGCTGCAACAGGTGCAGCAGGTGCAGGTGGCCCCGGTCGATCAGGCCCCGGGCGTGGTCGCCTCGCTTGACCCGCTGGCGGGTGTGGCGAAGCTGCCCGACAGCGGCGCGCCTGCCGCAGCCGACAAGACCGCGGGTGTCACGGTACCCTCGGCCGATGCGCTGGACCGGCTCTACCGGCCGCAGCCGCTGGATACGCCGGTTCTGGTGCCGCGCGATGGCCCGATCGCGGCGATCAACCCGGACCGGCCCGATACCACCACGCTGCCCGACGCCACCGCCCCGGCGGATACGTCGATCGCGGCCGCCCTGGCCGCGGCCACCGCAGCCCCCGCCGCCACCGCCACGACGGCGCCCAAGGTTGTGGCCGATGCCGCGCCGGGCGTGCAACTGCTGGCGGTGCGCCCGTCCTGGGTGCGCGTGCAGGGCGCCGATGGCACCGTGCTGTTCGAGAAGATCCTTGATGCCGGCGAGAAATGGACCGTGCCGCAAAGCGAGCAGCCCGCCAAGCTGCGCGCGGGCAATTCCGGGGCGATCTATTTCCTGGTGAACGGCAAGGCCTATGGCCCGGCCTCGTCCAGCAACCAGGTGGTCAAGAACCTCGCCCTCTCGGTCGACAACGTGCAATCCTCCTTCAGCGTGGCCGACCTGCATCGTGATCCCGATCTGGCCAAGGCCGTCGCGGTCGCCTCTGCCGCCACGAAGTGATCCCCGGGGCGGTTGCCGCCTCGGGCCGGATGGCCTAGAACCGGAACATCCGTTCCTGGCCAGAGGCTGCCCATGTCGCTGAACCCCGTCCGCCCCTGGCGCAATATCGAGCGCCGGAAGTCGCGCCAGATCATGGTGGGTCGCGTCCCTGTGGGGGGCGACGCGCCGATCTCGGTCCAGACGATGACCAACACGATCACCTCGGACGCCAAGGCGACGATCGAGCAGGTGCTGCGCTGTGCCGTGGCCGGGGCCGACATCGTCCGTGTCTCGACCCCCGACGAAGAGTCGACCGCCGCGCTGCGCGACATCGTGGCCGAAAGCCCGGTGCCCATCGTGGCCGACATCCACTTCCACTACAAGCGCGCCATCGAGGCGGCCGAGGCGGGCGCGGCCTGCCTGCGCATCAATCCGGGCAACATCGGCGATGAAAAGCGGGTGCGCGAGGTGATCCGGGCCGCCAAGGATCACGGCTGTTCCATCCGCATCGGCGTGAACGCGGGCAGTCTGGAACGGCACCTGCTGGAGAAGTACGGCGAGCCCTGCCCGGATGCGATGGTCGAATCCGGGCTCGATCACATCAAGATCCTGCAAGACAACGACTTCCACGAATTCAAGATCAGCGTGAAGGCCTCGGACGTGTTCCTGGCCGCCGCCGCCTACCAGCAACTTGCCGAGGCGACCGACGCGCCGATCCACCTTGGCATCACCGAGGCGGGCGGGCTGGTCTCTGGCACGGTGAAATCGGCGATCGGGCTGGGCAACCTCTTGTGGATGGGGATCGGCGACACGATCCGCGTGTCGCTCTCTGCCGACCCGGTGGAAGAGGTGAAGGTCGGCTACGAGATCCTGAAATCGCTCGGCCTGCGCCACCGCGGGGTCACCATCATCTCCTGCCCGTCCTGCGCGCGGCAGGGGTTCGACGTCATCAAGACGGTCGCCGCGCTGGAAGACCGGCTGGCGCATGTGACCACCTCGATGAGCCTCTCGATCATCGGCTGCGTGGTGAACGGCCCGGGCGAGGCGCTGATGACCGACATCGGCTTCACCGGCGGCGGCGCGGGCTCGGGCATGGTCTACCTGGCCGGGCGGCAAAGCCACAAGCTCGGCAATGACCAGATGATCGACCATATCGTCGACCTGGTCGAGAAGAAGGCCGCCGAAATCGAGGCCAGCGCCCGCGACGCCGCCGAATAGGCGCAGGCGGCGCCTCCATTTTCTGTCCGCAAATATCCTCGGGGGGTGTGGGGGGCAGACAGCCCCCCACCTTCGGCGCTCAGTCCCTGCGCACCTTGTCCACGATCTGCTGCATCGCCGCTTCGGGCAGGTAGCCGCGCACCATCTGGTCGGCGATCACGAAGGTCGGCGTGCCCTGGATCTGCAACTGGTCGCCCAGCGCGCGGTTCCGGTTGATCACCTGCGTCACCGCATCGCTGTTCATCCGCGCCAGCAGGTCCTTCGCGTCCAGCCCGAACCGCTGCGACAGCTTGGTGAGCGAATCCGCGTTCACCTCGCCGCGGAAGGTCATCAGCGCGTCATGCACCTTGGCATAGGCCTCGGGCCCGTCGGCCTGCATCACCGCGATGGCATAGCGCGACGAGATCTCCGACTGCGGCCCCAGGATCGGGAATTCCTTCACGATGAAGCGGATGTTGCCATCCTTCTGCACCAGGTCGCTGACCTCCTCATAGGCCTTGCGGCAGTAGGTGCAGCGGTAATCGAGGAATTCGACCACGGTCACGTTGCCCTGCGGGTTCCCCGCGACCCAGGAATAGCCGTCCTTGAAGATCGCGTCCGCGTTCGATGTCACCAGCGTCGCATCGCTCTGGGCCTGGGCCGCCTGCTGTTTCTGGTCCAGCGCCTGCATCGCCTCCACCAGCACCTCGGGGTGGGCCAGCAGATAGCTGCGGATCTCGGCATCCAGTGCGGCGCGGTCGGCGGCGGACAGGTTCTGGAAATCCAGCGCCGGGGCGGCCTGGGCGGCCAGCGTCAGCACCGCGGCAAGGATCAGTCGTCTCATCGGAAAGCTCCGGCTATGGGTCGGCGCGCAGTGTCGCAGATCGGGCGGCCAAGGCAACCCGGCGCGATGCCGCCGGCAGGATGCCGCCTTGACCCCCGGCGCAAGGCTTGGGAAGAGGGCAGGGGCGGCGAAGGAGCAGGCAATGCGGCAATCCCGGCGAGGTCATGTGGACCCGTTCATCGTGATGGACGTGATGGAGGCTGCCCGCGCGGCCGAGGCGGCGGGCCGCAGGATCATCCACATGGAGGTGGGCCAGCCCGGCACCCCGGCACCCGCAGGCGCCCGCGCGGCGCTGGCCCGCGCGATGGAGGCGGGCAGCCTTGGCTATACCGTGGCGCTGGGCCTGCCGGAATTGCGGCAGGGCATCGCCGGACTTTACCGCCGCTGGTACGGCATCGATCTCGATCCCGCCCGCGTCGTGGTGACCGCGGGGTCGTCGGCGGCCTTCCTGCTGGCCTTCACCGCGCTTTTCGACGCAGGCGAACGCGTGGCGCTGGGCGAGCCGGGCTACCCGTCCTACCGCCAGATCCTGCGCGCACTGTCGCTTGAGCCGGTGGGCGTGCCCGCCTCGCTTGGCAATCGGCTGCAACCGACCCCCGCGGATCTTGCGGGCGTGCCCGACCTTGCCGGGCTGATCGTCGCCTCGCCCGGCAACCCCTCGGGCACCATGCTCGACCGTGCGGCGCTGGGCGCGCTGATCGACCATGCCGCCGGGCGCGGGCTCGCCTTCATCTCGGACGAGATCTATCACGGCATCCAGTACGGCCCCCGCGCGGTCAGCGCGCTGGAGCTGAGCGACGATGTCCATGTCATCAACTCGTTCTCGAAGTACTTCAGCATGACCGGCTGGCGCATCGGCTGGATGGTGGTGCCCGAAGACCATATCCGCACGATCGAACGGCTGGCGCAGAACATGTTCATCTGCCCGCCCCATGCAAGCCAGGTCGCAGCGCTCGCCGCGCTCGACTGCGCCGAGGAACTGGAGGCGAACCTTGCCGTCTATGCCGAGAACCGCCGCCTGATGCTGGAGGGGCTGCCGGCTGCGGGCTTCACCCGGATCGCGCCGCCGGATGGCGCGTTCTACATCTATGCCGATGTGTCCGACCTCACCCGCGACAGCCGCGCCTTCGCGGCCGAGATTCTGGCCGAGGCCGGGGTGGCGGTGACCCCGGGGCTTGATTTCGATCCGCTGCGGGGCGGCCGGACGCTGCGCTTTACCTATGCCCGCGCGACGGCCGACATCGCCGAGGGGCTGGCCCGGCTGGCCGCTTTCGCCAACCGTCGCTAGCCCGGCATCACAGCTGCGCGCGGCGGGGCTTGGGGCATTTGTGATGCGGCAGGAAGTTCGCTAGCCTGCGGTGCAAAAGGGCAGGGCATGGTCAGGCGGTTCGCGGTTCTTTTCTGGGTGGTGGCGGGGCTTTGCCTCGGCCTTGCCGTGCAGGCGCGGGCCGAACAGGCGCTGAGCGCGCTGGCAAGCTATGACCCGGCCTCCTCATCCATCACCGACGAAGGCGCGGGCTTCGATCCGGCGCTGAAGCCTTCTGTTCATGTGGTGATCGGCCTGTCGCGCCCCGTTCCCTACCGGATCAGCACGCTGGCCAACCCGCCGCGGCTGGTGCTGGACTTTCGCGAGGTCGACTGGCGCGGGCTCGACCCGGCGGCGCTGCTTCAGTCGCGCCATGTCACCGCCGTGCGGGCGGGGCTCTTGATGCCCGGCTGGTCGCGGCTGGTGCTGGAACTGGACGGGCCCTATGCGGTCGAGCAGGCCGAGATGGCCACGCGCGACCTGCGCGGACGCGCGCGGGTTGAACTGGACCTGACGCCGACCGACGCGGCAACCTTCGCCGCCACCGCGGGCGCCCCGGCCTCGAGCCTCTGGGCGCTGCCCACCCCGGCCATCGTGGGGCCCCCGAAGAAACGCCAGACCGGCGACGCACCGCTTCTGGTGGTGCTGGACCCCGGCCACGGCGGGATCGACCCCGGTTCGATCAATGGCAAGCTTTACGAAAAGCAGATCACGCTGACATTCGCCCGGCTCTTGAAGGAACGGCTGGTGCGTGCCGGAATGCAGGTGATCCTGACCCGCAGCGATGACAGTTTCGTGCCGCTGGAAACCCGGCTGTCGATCGCCCGGGCGGCGGGGGCGGACCTGTTCCTGTCGATCCACGCCGATGCCGAGGCGACGGCCGAGGCGACGGGCGCCACGGTCTACACGCTGTCGGATCAGGCGACCGACCAGGCCTCGGCCGAACTGGCCGCGCGGCACGACCGCGATGACATCATGGCGGGGGTGGACCTGACCAATGCCGATGACCAGATCGCCACCGTCCTGATGGACATGGCCCGCACCGAGACGCAGCCGCGGTCGGACCGGCTGGCGGCCGCGCTGGTCGATGCGATCAAGGCCGCGGGCCTTCAGATGCACCGCCGCCCGCATCAGGAGGCGGCGTTTTCGGTGCTGAAATCGCCCGACGTGCCATCGGCCCTGCTGGAGCTTGGCTTCCTGTCCTCGGACAGCGACCTGAAGAACCTGCAGGACCCGGCCTGGCAGGACCGGATGGCCGATGCCATCACCGCGGCGATCCAGGCCTGGGCCAAGGCCGACGCGGCCGAAGCGGCGCTGGTGCGGCAATAGGCGCGCGCGGCCATCTCGCGCTGCTGTGACGCCGCGTCGGCGGGATTCGGCGCGTGTTCCGCCGATGGTGTTTTGACCCTCTGTCCGCGAATGCGTATATGGGGCGCAATTGCATGGGGGCCATTTGGTGATCCGCCTGATCCTGTCTTTCTTCGGCGCGCTGTTCACGCTCGCGACCATGGCTCTCGTGTTCGGAGCCCTGACGCTGGGCGGCATGATGTGGATGTATTCGCGCGACCTGCCGTCCTATGACCTGCTGGCGCAGTATACCCCCCCGACGATCAGCCGGATCTATTCCGGTGAAGGCCAGATCATCGACGAATTCGCGACCGAGCGGCGGCTTTTCACCCCGATCGACGAGATCCCGCCGATGGTGAAGCAGGCCTTCATCTCGGCCGAGGACAAGACCTTCTACACCAACCCCGGCTTCGACCTGCATGGCATCGCCGGCGCGATCTATCAGGCGATCGTGTCGCGCGGGCGCGACCTGCGCGGCGGGTCCACCATCACCCAGCAGGTGGCCAAGAACTTCCTTCTCAGCTCTGACCGCACCATCGCGCGCAAGGTCAAGGAACTGATCCTGTCCTATCGCATCAGCCACGCCTATTCGAAGGACCGGGTGCTGGAACTGTACCTGAACGAGATCTTCCTGGGCGCCAATTCCTATGGCGTGACCGCGGCGGCCCAGACCTATTTCAACAAGACGCTGAGCCAGTTGACCCCGGCCGAGGCGGCCTATCTGGCGGCGCTGCCGAAGAAGCCGTCGGATCTGAACCCGGTGACGCAGAAGGCCGCGGCGATCGACCGGCGGAACTATGTGCTGACCCAGATGTACCAGAACGGCTACATCGACAAGGCGACGCTGGACACCTCGTTGAAGGACCCGCTGCAAACGGTGCAGGGCGGCGAAATCCCGGCCTTCCGCGACAGCGTGCCGCCGCGCAGCTATTTCACCGACGAAATCCGCCGCCAGCTCAGCCAGACCTTCGGCGAGCAGGAGTTTTTCGGCGGCGGCCTGACCATCCGGGCGACGATGGACCCCGAGATGCAGCAACTGGCCGCCAAGTCGTTGCAGGACGGGCTGGAACGCTATGACCGCGTGCAGGGTGTCTGGCGCGGGACGGGCAAGAAGATCCCGCTCGACAAGCTGAAATCCGAGGCCGACTGGCGCGCCGCGCTTCAGGCGGTGCCGGTGCCGCGCGACATCGACGGCTGGTTCCCCGCCGTGGTGCTGGACGTGTCGGGCGACAAGGCGCGGCTGGGCATCGAGGGGCACCCCCTGTCCCCTTCGGGCGATTTCATCCTTCCCGCTGACGTGACCTGGGCGCGCAAGCGGCTGGCGGACGGCAAGCTTGGGCCGAAGGCGAAACAACCCGGCGATCTGGTCAGCCCCGGCGACGTGGTCGAGGTGACACAGCTGACCGACAAGAAAACCGGTGCCGTGCGCTGGTCGCTGCGACAGATCCCGGCGATCGAGGGCGCGTTCATGGCGATGGACGTGAACACCGGCCGCGTGATCGCGATGCAGGGCGGCTTCAGCTACCAGTCATCGGCCTTCAACCGGGCCACCCAGGCCACGCGGCAGCCGGGGTCCGGCTTCAAGCCCTTCGTCTATGCGGCGGCGCTTGATTCCGGCTTCACCCCGGCCACGATCGTGATCGACGCCCCGATCGAGGTGAACACGCCCCAGGGGCTGTGGACGCCGAAGAACGCGGAAGACAAGTACTATGGCCCGGTGCCGATGCGGGTGGGTCTGGAACAGTCGCGCAACCTGATGACCATCCGCATCGCGCAGGCGATCGGGATGGACACGGTGGCGAAATACGCCGAGCGGTTCGGGGTTTACGACCCGATGCAGCCGTTCCTTGCGAACTCGCTGGGCAGCCAGGAAACCACGCTTTACAAGCTGGTGGGCGCCTATGCGATGATCGCCAACGGCGGCGAGCGGGTGGAACCCACGCTGGTCGACCGGGTGCAGGACCGCTTTGGCAAGACGATCTACCGCCACGATACCCGCACCTGCCCGAATTGCGACAACCCGAACCTGCCCCCCGGTCAGGCGCCCGAGATCGTCTCGAACCGGGAACGCGTGATCGACCCGATCACCGATTACCAGCTGATCTCGATGATGCAGGGCGTGGTGCAGCGCGGCACGGCGGCGGGTGTGGTGAACCTGCCGGTTCCGGTCGCGGGCAAGACCGGCACCACGAACGACGCCAAGGACGTGTGGTTCACGGGCTTCACCTCGAACATCGTCGCGGGCTGCTACATGGGCTACGATGCGCCGCAATCGCTGGGCGCCAGCGCCTTTGGCGCCAACATGTGCGGCCCGGTGTTCCAGACCTTCATGATGCAGGCGATCAAGAAGTATGGCGGCGGCCCGTTCAAGGTGCCGCCGGGGGGCCATTTCATCAACATTGACCGCTGGACGGGCGAACCCCTGCCGGATGGGGCGACGGGCGACAACGTGCAGCCCGAATACTTCCGCAATGGCCAGGAGCCGGTGTTCGGCATGGCGGGCATGGTCGATGGCGGCTTTGCCATGGGGGCCAACCTGCCGCTGTTCGCGCCGGGGGAAACCGACCCCACCGCCACCAACAACGTGACCGTCACCACGCCCACGGGCGAACAGAAGGTCATTCCCGGCAAGGCCGATTTCGGCACGGTCAGTTCGGGCGGGCTTTACTGAGCTTGCCCGCCCTGCTGCTTCGGGCTATGACCCCGCGCTGACAGAGCCCGGAGATCGAAATGCGCGCCGAGACGCAGAACATCGTGGAAGCCATCGAGAAGTCGCTGACGCTTCTGGCGCAGCGGCTCGATTGGGAAACGGCGCCGCACCGGCTGGAAGAGATGAACGCCAAGATCGAGGAAGGTGACATCTGGAACGACCCGGCCGCGGCGCAGAAGCTGATGCGCGAACGTCAGGCGCTGATGGATGCCATCGAAAGCTACACGACGATCCGCGGCGAGCTGGCGGACAACGTGGAGCTGATCGAGCTGGGCGAGGCCGAGGGCGACACCGAGATCGTGGTGGAAGCCGAGGCAAGCCTGCGCGCGCTGAAGGAGCGGGCGGGCCAGAAGGAGCTTGAGGCGCTGCTGGACGGCGAGGCCGACGGCAATGACACCTTCCTGGAAATCAACGCGGGCGCGGGCGGCACGGAAAGCTGCGATTGGGCCAGCATGCTGGCGCGGATGTATGTGCGCTGGGCGGAAAAGCACGGCTATCAGGTCGAACTGCTGGACGAAAGCGCGGGCGACGAGGCGGGGATCAAGTCGGCCACCTACAAGATCAGCGGCAAGAATGCCTATGGCTGGCTGAAATCGGAATCCGGCGTGCACCGACTGGTGCGCATTTCGCCCTATGACTCGGCGGCGCGGCGGCATACGTCGTTCTCGGCTGTCTGGGTCTATCCGGTGGTGGATGACACGATCACCATCGAGATTGCCGACAAGGACATCCGGCTGGACACCATGCGCGCCTCGGGCGCGGGCGGCCAGCACGTCAACAAGACCGACTCGGCCGTGCGGATCACTCACCTGCCGACCGGGATCGTCGTCACCTCGTCGCTGAAGTCGCAGCACCAGAACCGCGAAGTTGCCATGAACGCGCTGAAGGCGCGGCTCTATCAATTGGAACTGGACAAGCGCAACGCCGCCATCAACGCCCAGCACGAGGCCAAGGGCGAGGCGGGCTGGGGCAACCAGATCCGGTCCTACGTCCTTCAGCCCTATCAGATGGTGAAGGACCTGCGCACCGGGGTGGAAACCTCGGATACGCAGGGCGTTCTGGATGGCGATCTGGATCAGTTCATGGCCGCCACGCTGGCGCTGGATGTGGCGGGCAAGAGCCGGGCCGAGGCGCAGGCCGATCTCTGAGCCCCCGTTGCCGGGAATCGGCGTCTCCCGTAGCCTTGGGCAAAACGGGAGGGGTGAGATGACCGAACAGACGCTGCCCGCGGCCTCGCCGGTGCCCGACGTCCGCATGATCGCCGCCCATACCGTGACCGATGCGCTGGCAAAGGGTCTGCGCGATTACCTGCGCGCGCCGCTTTTTGGGCTGTTCTTCAGCGCGGTCTATGTCGCGGGGGGGCTCGTGCTGGATGCGGTGCTGGCCGCAGCGGGGCGGGAATGGTGGCTGATCCCCTTCGCGGTGGGTTTCCCGATCCTTGGCCCCTTTGCCGCCGTCGGGCTTTACGAGGTCAGCCGCAGGCTCGAAGCGGGCGCGCCGCTGGCGTGGAGGGCCGTCCTGGGCGTGGTGCTGCGCCAGAAGGACCGCCAGATCCCGGCCATCGCCGTGGTGGTGCTGTTCATCTTTCTGGTCTGGCTGTTCGTGGCGCACACGATCTTTGCGCTCTTCCTGGGCCTGTCGGCGATGGTCAACGTGTCGACCGATCCGGCGGCCGTGCTGCTGACGGGGGACGGGCTGACCATGCTGGCGGTCGGCACGGTGGTGGGGGCGGGGTTCGCGGGCGTTCTGTTCGCGATCACGGTGGTCGGCCTGCCGCTGCTGCTGGACAAGGAACTGGACTTCGTGACCGCGATGATCACCTCGGTCATGGCGGTCATCCAGAACCCGTGGCCGATGCTGCTCTGGGGCGTTCTGGTCGCGGGGCTGCTGTTTCTGGGCATGCTGCCCGCCTTTCTGGGGCTGTTCGTGGTGCTGCCTGTGCTGGGCCATGCCACCTGGCATCTTTATCGCGCGGTGCTGGCCAGCCCGTAAACGCGAAACGGGCACCGCAGGGGTGCCCGTCTTGTCTGTGATCGCAGTCTGCGGCGGCTCAGGCGGTCGGCGCGGCGATGGCCTTGGGCGAGCCTTGCAGCGGGTCGTCCTGCCGCTGGACCGAGCCTTCGAAATGCGCGCCGCTTTCGATGGCGATGGTCTTGTGGATGATGTCGCCTTCGACCCGCGCGGTCGAGGTCAGGCGCACCTTGAGCCCGCGGACGCGGCCGATCACCCGGCCATGCACCACGATGTCATCGGCCACGATCTCGCCCCGGATGGTGGCGCTTTCGCCCACGGTCAGCAGATGCGCGCGGATGTCGCCTTCCACCACGCCTTCCACCTGGATGTCGCCCGAGGTCTTGATGTTGCCGACCACGGTCAGGTCGGACGACAGGATTGACGGCGCCGGTTTTGCCTTGGGCGCGCCGGGGGCAGCGTAATCCATCGCGGGCTTCGGGGTCGTGGCAACGTCGGCCTTGGGCTTCTCGGGTTCCGCCGCCTTCGGGCCGGGTTCGTTGATCCTGCTCTTAGAAAACATTGCTGGCTGCCTTGATATAGCTCATGGGGTTGACGGGTTTGCCTCCGACCCGGATCTCGTAGTGGAGATGGGTCCCGGTCGATCGTCCAGAGTTGCCCATATCACCGATCCGCTCTCCGCGCGAGACCCTTTGGCCGACGCGGACGCGGATTTGGGACAGGTGCCCGTACAGGCTCTGGATGCCGAAGGCGTTCTGCACCATCACGCAGCGACCATAGCCGTTCACCCAGCCGGCCGTGATCACGATGCCATCGGCGGTCGAATAGACGGGCGAGCCATAGGCGCCGCCCATGTCCTGCCCGGGGTGAAAATCGCGCCCGCCGGTGAACGGGTCGGACCGGTAGCCGAAGGGCGAGGTATAGACGAACCGGGTTTTCAGCGGCAGGCCCATCGGGACCTTCTGCGCCGCGATCCGGTACAGGTTCATGGTGTTCAGCTTCTGCAACACGTCGTTGGCGCGGCCGATGTCCAGCGCGCCCTGTTTCTCGCCGCCCGGCGGCAGCGACAGCAGCGGGCCGCCCTGGCCCGCATAGCCGCGGCGGATTTCGGCCAGCACCTTCTGCGGGTCGAGCCCGACCGACCGGAACACCTTGTCGAGCGGCGCCATCGAGGTGCTGACGGCCTGTTCCAGCTTGCTGAAGATCAGGTCGTTGCGCTGTTCCAGCAGCCGTTCGTCCAGCGTCGCCTTGTCGGCCGCCTGTTCGGCGTTCGCGGCCTGTGCCAGCGCATCGTCGCGCGCCGAGGCGGTCGCGCCAAGCTGGGCTGCCACGATGTCCAGCGTGGCCTGCACGTCCTTCATGTGGCCCGCGTCGGTATGGCCGGCGCCGGTCTGCCGGGCCAGCGTGGCTTTCAGCGCCGTCACCTCGGCCCGGGCATCGTCGCGTTCCTTGATGGTCCGGCGCAGCGTCTTCTGGATGACGTCGATCCCCGTCTCCAGCTCGCGCCGGTGGTCTTCCGAGGCCAGCAGCGCCGACTGCATCGCCGAGACCTGGTCGAGCGCGGTGTTGAACCGGGCCTGGGCGCTGGCGGCCTCGGCGGCGCGGGCATCGCGGGCGGTGGCCAGCGTGTTCAGCCGGGCCTCGTAATTCGCCTGCTCCTGCATCTGCTGGGCGCGCAGGTCGCCCGAGGCCATCGATTCCACGAACAGCACGGCGGTGGCAAAGATCGACCAGCCGATCAGCACGGTCGAGACGCCCAGGATCGTCAGTTGGGTCAGCGGGCGAAGCCGGACAAAGCGCGTCTCGGCGTCAGAGCGCAGGAAAAGCCGCTGTTCGGGCAGCACGCGCTCCAGCGCGGTGTTCAATCGATGTGAAACCCGTCCGATCAACCGCCCGATCCCGTGGCCATCCCCCGCGGTCGGATCATCGTGCCCAGGACCGCGTTTCCGTGCATAGCCAGCGGGGGGCGGGGGCCGCAACCGTCTTGGCGCCCCCCGGCGGGCGCGTCGGCGGGGGGCCGCCGATCCTCAGGTGGCGGCCTCCTCGGGTTCGGCCAGGGGCCAGTAGAAATCCGGCGGCAGCCCGGCCTCGGCGCGTTTCTCCTCGTTGAACGGGGGCTTCAGCGCGCCGTGGAAATAGTGCCTGACCAGCCGGTGAAACACCTCTTTGGGGTCCGCATCTTCCCGCCCGCAGAGAAAGTTGAACCACTTCGACCCGTAGGCCACATGGCCCACCTCTTCGGCGTAGATCGTCTCCAGCGCGGACACGGTCTGCGGGTCGCCCGCCTTCTGGAACACCGCGATCATGTTCGGCGTCACGTCAAGGCCGCGCGCCTCGAGCACCATGGGCACCACCGCCAGGCGGCCCATCAGGTCTTCGGCGGTATCCTCGGCCGCGCGCCACATGCCGGCATGGGCGGGCAGGGCGCCGTAGAAGCTGCCCAGCCGTTCCAGCGCGTCGCACACCAGGTTGAAGTGCTTGCTTTCCTCGGCCGCGGCCTTCACCCAGTCGTCGTAGAAGCCGGGCGGCATCGGAATGTGGCCGAAGCGCGCGATGATGTCCCAGTGCAGGTCCACCGCGTTCAGCTCGATATGCGCCACCGCATGCAGCAGCGCCAGCCGCCCCTCGGGCGAGCCGGGGCGGCGGCGCGGCACGTCGCGCGGCGCCAGCAGGTCGGGCTTGGCCGGCCGGGCCGGGCGCAGGGGCGGGCTTGCGGTGCCCACCGGCAGCGCCGCCCCCGCCGCGCGGGCGGCGAACCAGGCCTCGGCATGGGCCAGCGAAAGTGCGGTCTTCGCGCGGCCGTCGGCGGTGGTCAGCACCGCAACCGCGCGTTCGGTCAGGCTCTGGCTCACAGGCCCTTCACCGCGTCCAAAACCTCGGACACATGCCCTTCGACCTTCACCTTGCGCCAGACCTTCACGATCCTCCCCGCGCCGTCGATCAGCACGGTGGACCGTTCGATCCCCATGTAGGTCTTGCCGTACATGCTCTTTTCGACCCAGGTGCCGTAGCGCTCGCAGACGTCCGAGCCTTCGTCCGAGACCAGCGCGATGCCCAGGCTGTGCTTCTTGACGAACTTGTCATGCGCCTTCACCGGGTCTTTCGACACCCCCACCACCACGGCGCCCGCGGCCTCGAAGGCGGCGGCGTTGGCGGTGAAGTCCAGCGCCTCGACCGTGCAGCCGGGCGTGTCGTCCTTGGGGTAGAAGTAGAGCACGACGGCTTTGGGCCGCAGCGCGGAAAGCGTGAGCGTGCCGCCGCCGTCACGCGGCAGGGTGAAGTCGGGCGCAGTTTCGCCGATGTCGGTCATTGCGGGCCTGTCCTTGGCTGCTAGCGATGTGAGTGGTGTTTTAGTCCCTTTCAGACAAAGATAAAGACATCGGGCGCCCGACGTGCGGCGCGCCCCGCGCGGCCGGAGAACGATGAGCGACACACCACGGGAGACACGGCGGCGGGGCCGGTTCGGCCTCTGGGCCCTGCTGAGCCTCGTGCTGCCGCTGGCGCTGGTCGCGCTGGCGCTGTTCGCCGTGACGGGCCGGCCCATCGAGGCGCCGGGCTGGGTGGTGAGCGAGGTCGAGGCGCGGGTGAACGCCCGGCTGGGGGGCGCGGCCAACCTGCGGCTGGGGGGCGCGGAACTGACCATCGGGCGGCACTATGTTCCCTCGCTGCAACTGACCGATACGCGGCTGCTGGATTCCTCGGGCGCACAGGTGGCCTACCTGCCGGATCTCCAGGTGCGCTTTTCGCTGCAGGCGCTGCTTGAGGGGCGGCTGCAGGCGCAATCGCTGAGCCTCTCGGGGGCAAGCCTTGCGCTGCATCGCGACGCCCAGGGCAAGCTGGACCTGTCGTTCGGATCCGGGCTGTCGGATCAGGCGCCCAAGGTGCAATCGCTGGGCGACATGCTGCAGGCGGTGGACCGGGTGATGGCCACGCCGGTGCTGGCGGGGCTGACCAGCATCCGCGCGGATGCGCTGGCGCTGACGCTGGACGATGCGCGCGCGGGCCGGGTCTGGCAGGTGGGCGACGGCCGGCTTGTGCTGCAGCAGGACGCGCAGCAGGTCTCGATCGAGCTGGGCTTCGGCATGGCGGGCGGGGCCGGCGCCCCGGCGCAGGCGGTCATGACCTTTGTCACCCGCAAGGGGTCGCCCGAAGCGCGGATGTCGGTGCGGGTGGAAAATGTCGCGGCCGCCGACGTGGCGGCCGAGGCGCCGGCGCTGGCCTTCCTGAAGGTGGTCGATGCGCCGATCTCGGGCGACTTCCGCGCCGCGGTGGGGGCGGATGGGCAGATCGGGACGCTGGAAGGCCGACTGGAATTCGGGCAGGGCGCGGTGCAGCCCACCGCGGCGCAAAGCCCGGTGCGCTTCGATCGCGGCTCGCTGGCCTTCAGCTATGATCCGGCGGCGCGCAAGGTGACCTTCACCGAGGCCTCTGTTGACAGCGCGGTGCTGCGGGTGCGCGCCACGGGCGAGGCCTATCTGCGCGACATGCAGACGGGGTTGCCGCATACGCTGCTGGGCCAGGTGCGGTTCAGCCAGGTGATGGTGGACCCCGCCGGGCTGTTTGAACGGCCGGTCCGCTTTTCGCAGGGGATGGTGGACCTTCGGCTGCGGCTTGATCCGTTCGACCTGCGCGTGGGCCAGCTCATGCTGATGCAGGGCGACCGCCGTGCGGTGGCCAGCGGCGATTTCCGCGCCACAGACGCGGGCTGGCAGGTGGCGCTTGATACCCATCTCGACCAGATCAGCAGCAGCGACCTGCTGGCGCTGTGGCCGGTGGATCTTGTTCCGCAGACCCGCCAATGGCTGGCCGAGAACGTGCAGCAGGGGCTGTTGTTCAACGTGAATGCCGGGCTTCGGCTTGATCCGGGGCAGGAACCGCGGATCTCGCTGGGCTACGAATTCGCCGATGCCGACGTGCGCTTTCTCAAGACGCTGGCGCCCATCGTGTCGGGGCGGGGCTATGCAACGCTGGATGGCAAGACCTATACGATGGTGGTCGATCAGGGCCATGTGGTGGCCCCGCAGGGCGGCGACATCGACGTGGCGGGGTCGGTCTTTCAGGTGCCCGATGTCACCATCAAGCCGCCGCCCGCGATCGTCCGGCTTAAGACCGACAGCACGATCACCGCCGCGTTGTCGCTGCTGGACGAGCCGCCCTTCGGGTTCATGACCAAGGCGCATCAGCCGGTTGATCTGGCCGAGGGGCGGGCCCGGCTGGATACGGTGATCCATGTGCCGCTGGCCGACCATGTGCAACTGCCCGACGTCAGCTTTGCCGTGCAGGGCACGCTGACCGGGGTGCGCAGCGACAAGCTGGTGCCGAAGCGGGTCGTGACGGCCGACAGCCTGTCGGTCACGGTCGACAATGACCGGATCGCCATCGCCGGCGCGGGTCGGCTGGACAAGCTGCCGGTCGACGTCACCTGGTCGCAGGATCTGCGGCCCGGCGCGGGCACCACAAGCCACCTGCAGGGCACGGTAGACCTGTCGCAGACCTTCGTGGACACGTTCCACATCGGCCTGCCGCCCGGTGCCGTCACCGGCACCGGCACCGCGCAGCTTTCGGCCGACCTCGACCGCGGTGGCGGCAGTTTCACCCTGACGTCGGACCTGTCGCGCGTCGGGCTGAGCCTGCCCGAGATCGGCTGGACCAAGCCCGCCGCGGCTCCGGGCAAGCTTGAGGTATCCGGCACGCTTGGCATCCCCGCCAGCATCGACCGGCTGGTGATCGAGGGGGGCGGGCTTGCCGCCAGCGGCAAAGTCAGCCTGGAGCCTGACGGCGTGCTGAAGGTGGCGCAATTCGACCGGGTGCGGATCGGCGGCTGGCTGGATGGCGCGGTCGATCTGGTCGGGCGCGGCGCGGGCAAGGGGATCTCGGTCGTGATGCGGCGCGGCAGCATCGACCTGCGCCGCGCCACGTTCAAGCGCACCCCCACCCGCGGCATCGCGCTGCCGATCACCCTGTCGCTTGACCGGCTGACGGTGTCGAAGGGGATCGAGCTGACCGGCTTTCGCGGCAATTTCACCACGCTCGGGGGCTTCAACGGCACCTTCACCGGCGACGTGAACGGCGGCGCCAGCGTCAGTGGCACCGTGGTGCCCAGCCCCGACGGCACCGCCGTGCGCATCCGCGCCGATGACGCGGGCGGGGTGATCGATGCCGCCAATGTCTTTGACCGCGGCCGCGGCGGCAGCCTGGAGCTGACGCTGATCCCGCGGCCCGAACCTGGCCAGTACAACGGCCATCTGACCATCTCGGACATCAAGGTGGTCCGGGCCCCGGCGCTGGCCGACCTGCTCGAGGCGATCAGCATCGTCGGTCTTCTCGACCAGTTGAACGGCCCCGGCATCCTGTTCACCAACGTCAGCGCCGACTTCCGGTTGACGCCGGACGCGATCGAGGTGACGAAAGGCTCTGCCTTCGGCCCGTCGATCGGCATTTCGGCGGCCGGGCTCTTCAACCTCGGGACAAGTGTGTTCGACATGCAGGGCGTGATCTCGCCGATCTATATCCTGAACGGAATCGGCAGCATCCTGACCCGCGCGGGCGAGGGGCTCTTCGGCTTCAACTACCACCTGAGCGGCACCTCGGCCTCTCCGAAGGTGTCGGTCAATCCGTTTTCCATCCTGACGCCGGGGATGTTCCGCGACCTGTTCCGCGCGCCCCCGCCCACGCTTGGCCACTGACAATGAACCTGTCCGATTTCGATTTTCACCTGCCCGAAACGCTGATCGCCACCCGCCCGGCCCGGCCGCGCAGTTCGGCGCGCCTGCTGGTGGCGCGCGGCGACGGGATCGAAGACCGCGTGGTCCGCGATCTGGCCGAGATCCTGGGGCCGGGCGACCTGCTGGTCTTGAACAACACCAAGGTCATCCCCGCCCGCCTGACCGGCACCCGCGCGCGCCAGACCGGGCAGGGCACCGCGCGGGCGAAGATCGAGGTGACGCTGCTGGAACCGCAGGCCGACGGGTGCTGGACGGCGCTGGCCAAACCGATGAAGAAGCTTGCCGCGGGCGAGGTGGTGGCGTTTTCCGGCAGCCTGTCGGCCACCGTCGCCGGGCGCGACGAGACCACGGTGCGGCTGTCCTTCAACCTGACCGGCGCCGATTTCGATGCCGCGCTGGCCGAGGCAGGGGCGATGCCGCTGCCGCCCTACATCGCGGCCAAGCGCCCGGCCGACGCGCAGGACAAGGACGACTACCAGACCGTCTTCGCCCGCCACGCGGGCGCCGTGGCCGCCCCCACTGCCAGCCTGCATTTCGATGCCCCCCTGCTGGAGGCGCTGCGCGCGCGCGGGGTGCAGTTCGTCGAGGTGACGCTGCATGTGGGTGCGGGCACCTTCCTGCCGGTGAAGGTCGATGACGTGACGACCCACCGGATGCATGCCGAATGGGGCGAGGTGACCGAGACGGCGGCCGCCCGCATCAACGCCGCCAAGGCGGCCGGGCACCGCATCATCCCGGTCGGCACCACGGCGCTGCGGCTGATCGAAAGCGCGGCCGACGCCCAGGGCAGTCTTCAGCCCTGGCGGGGGACGACCGACATCTTCATCTATCCCGGCTACCGCTTCCGCATCACCGACGCGCTGATGACCAATTTCCACCTGCCGAAATCCACGCTGATGATGCTGATCTCGGCGCTGATGGGGATGGACCGGGTGCGCCGGATCTACGCTCATGCCATCGCGAAGGGCTACCGGTTCTTTTCCTATGGCGATGCCTCGCTTCTGATTCCCTGACGGCGGTTTTTGCCGCCAGCCGTCGCCCGCGCCCAAGCTCTTCGTCCCGCCGTCCGGCACTCTGGCCCGGCACAGCCAAAAGGGGTCGCCATGATCGCCGTTTTCCGCAATTCCTGGGCGCTTCTGCTCGGCATCACGCTTCTGATGCTGGGCAACGGCATGCAGGGCACCCTGCTTGGCATCCGCGGCGGGATCGAGGGGATCTCGACGCTGCACATGTCGGTGGTGATGGCCTCGTACTTCCTGGGCTTCCTGTTCGGCAGCCGGGTCACCCCCACGATGATCCGCCGCGTCGGCCATGTGCGGGTCTTCGCGGCGCTGGGCTCGCTTATCTCGGCGGTGCTTCTGATGTATGCGGTGGCGCCGAACTGGATCGCCTGGTCGGCCGAGCGGGTGCTGATCGGCTTCAGCTTCTCGGGGATGTACATCACCGCGGAAAGCTGGCTGAACAACGCGTCGACCAATGCGACGCGCGGCAAGGCGCTGTCGCTTTACATCATCGTCCAGATGATCGGCATCATCGGCGCGCAGGTGCTGCTGAACTTCGGCGACCCGGCGGGCTACACGCTGTTCATCATCCCCTCGATCCTCGTCTCGGTGGCCTTCACGCCGATCCTGCTGACCGTCTCGCAGGCGCCGGCCTTCGCCGAGACCAAGGCGCTCAGCTTCTCGCGGCTCTACCACACCTCGCCGCTGGGCTGCGTGGCGATGTTCCTGCTGGGGGGCGTGTTCTCGGCCCAGTTCGGGATGGCCTCGGTCTGGGGCACGCAGGCGGGGCTTGGCGTACGCGAAATCTCGATCTTCGTGGCGATGATCTATGTGGGCGGGCTGGTGTTCCAGTATCCGATCGGCTGGCTGTCGGACCGGATCGACCGGCGCAAGCTGATCCTGGGGCTGTCGGTCGCGGGGGCGCTGGTGATGTCGGTGGGCATGCTGCACCCGGGGTTCTATGTGCTGCTGGGGGTCGCGGCGCTGTCGGGCGCGATCACCAATCCGCTCTATTCGCTGCTGGTCGCCTATGTGAACGACTACCTCGACGGCCCGGACATGGCCGCCGCCTCGGCCGGGCTGATCTTCATCAACGGGCTTGGGGCCATCGGCGGGCCGATGATCACTGGCTGGATGATGCAGCGGATCGGGCCGTCGGGGTTCTTCCTTTTCACCGTCATCCTGTTCGTGCTGATGGCATCCTATGCCGGCTGGCGGATGACGCGGCGCAACGCGCCGAAGGCCGGGCCGTTCACCGCGCTGTCGCCCTCGGCCTCGGCGCTCAGCGTGGGGGCGGCGGTGGAAGCCGCACATGAAGGTGAGGCGGCGCGGTCCTGAGCCCGCGTTGCACCGTCCGCGCAAACCTGTCAGGCTGACCCCGGATTGCAAGGGAGGCCGCGATGTCCGATCCGGAAGAGGTGCTGGACTACTGGCTGGGCGACGTGGGCCCCGAGGGCTGGTATGCCGGGGGCGTGCTGCTGGACACCGAGATCCGCGACCGGTTTGCCGATCTGTGGTCGGCGGCCACGCGCGGCGGGCTGGATCACTGGATCGACGGGGCGGGACCCGCGCTGGCCTACATCGTGCTGACCGACCAGTTCCCGCGCAACATGTGGCGCGGGCAGGCGGCCGCGTTCGAGACCGACACGCTGGCACGCGCGGCGGCGGCCCGCGCGATCGAGGCCGGGTGGGATTTGCAGGCCCCCGAGCCTGACCGGCAGTTCTTCTACCTGCCGTTCGAGCATTCCGAACACCTTCCCGACCAGGACCGTTCGGTGGCGCTGTTTGCCGAACGGATGCCCGAAACCGGGGCCGAGAACCTGCTGCACGCCCGCGCGCATCGCGACATCATCGCGCGCTTCGGCCGCTTTCCCTTCCGCAACGCGGCCCTGGGCCGGCCCAGCACACCCGACGAAGAGACGTTTCTGGCCACCGGCGGCTATGGTGCGGTGGTCGAACGCCTGAAGGGGGCAGGCGGCGATGGAGCGGCATGAGGGCGGCTGTCTGTGCGGCGCGATCCGCTACGAGACCGCGGGCGCGCCGATCCGGGTCACGATCTGCCATTGCCGGTATTGCCAGCGGGCGACGGGGGCGGGCTTCATGATCAACGCCAATTTCACCCAGGCCGCGCACCGCGTGACGAAAGGCGCGCCGCGGGTGCATGACCACCGTTCGGAAGGCAGCGGCAAGATCCTGCACGTCCACTTCTGCCCCGACTGCGGCACGAAGCTTCACATGACCTTCGAGCGCGCGCCGGGCTACGTGGGCATCTACGCGGGCACCTTTGACGCGCCCGGCTGGATCGCGCTCGATCCGGTCACGTCAAAGCAGATCTTTCTCGACTCGGCGCGGCCGGATGCGGTGATCCTGCCCGCCATCCGGGCCTTTGCCGCGCATGAGATGACGAACGACGGCACGCCCTGCGTGGCGCATGTGTTCGACGCACCCGTCACCGTCGCTCAGGGCTGGCCGCCCGAACAAGCCATGCGCTGAGCGAAGGGGCCTGCGGCGCAGGCTTCATTGCTTGGCTGGAAGAAATAGTTTAAGGCTAAACCAGTTTTTCTGAGGGGGAGACGCGATGGCTGCCAAGGCCTTTGACATGATCGTGATCGGGGCGGGCCCCGGCGGCTACGTCTGCGCCATTCGCGGCGCGCAACTGGGCCTGAACGTGGCCGTTGTCGAACGCGAGCATCTGGGCGGCATCTGCCTGAACTGGGGCTGCATCCCGACCAAGGCGATGCTGCGCTCGGCCGAAGTGTTCCACCTGATGCACCGCGCCAAGGATTTTGGGCTGACTGCCACGGGCATCGGCTATGACCTGAACGCGGTCGTCCAGCGGTCGCGCGGGGTGGCCAAGCAGCTGTCGGGCGGCGTGGGCCATCTGCTGAAGAAGAACAAGGTCACCGTCATCATGGGCACCGCCAGCCTGACCGGCGCCAATGCGGTGACGGTCAAGACCGACAAGGGCAGCGAAGAGCTGACCGCCAGGGCCGTGGTGCTGGCCACCGGCGCGCGGGCGCGCGAATTGCCGGGGCTCGAGGCCGACGGCAAGCGGGTCTGGGCCTACAAGCACGCGCTGATGCCGCCGCACATGCCCAGGAAGCTGCTGGTCATCGGCTCGGGCGCGATCGGGATCGAGTTCGCGAGCTTCTACAATACCCTTGGCGCCGACACGACGGTGGTCGAGGTGATGGACCGCGTGCTGCCGGTGGAAGATGCCGAGATCAGCGCCTTTGCCAGGAAGCAGTTCGTGAAGCAGGGGATGAAGATCCTCGAGAAGGCCACGGTGAAGAAGCTGGACCGCGCCGAAGGCAGCGTGACCGCGCATATCGAGGTGGGCGGCAAGGTGGAAACGCAGGCGTTCGACACCGTGATTTCCGCTGTGGGCATCGTCGGAAATGTCGAGAACCTGGGGCTTGAATCGCTGGGCGTGAAGATCGACCGCACCCATGTGGTGACGGACGAATTCTGCCGCACCGGCCTGCCGGGGCTTTACGCCATCGGCGACATCGCGGGCGCCCCGTGGCTGGCGCACAAGGCCAGCCATGAAGGCGTGATGGTGGCCGAACTGATCGCGGGGGGCCATCCGCATCCGATCAAGCCGGGCAGCATCGCGGGCTGCACCTACTGCCACCCGCAGGTGGCCAGCGTGGGCCTGACCGAGGAAAAGGCCAGGGCTGCGGGCCATGACGTGAAGGTCGGCCGCTTCCCCTTCATCGGGAACGGCAAGGCCATCGCGCTGGGCGAACCCGAGGGGCTGGTGAAGACCGTGTTCGATGCCAAGACCGGCGAGCTGCTGGGCGCCCACATGGTCGGCGCCGAGGTGACCGAGCTGATCCAGGGCTATGTCATCGGCCGCCAGCTCGAGACGACCGAGGCCGACCTGATGGAAACCGTGTTCCCGCATCCCACGCTCAGCGAGATGATGCACGAGGCGGTGCTGGATGCCTGGGGGCGCGCAATCCATTTCTGATGCGCGGCCGCCTTGAAAATGCCTCAATGCGCGCGCATTGTGGCGCAATTCGGTGGTGGGCAGGTTTGACGGAGACATGCAGAAATGATGTTCGGCAAGGCGATTGCGGTCGCGGCAATTCTTCTGGCGGGTGCGGCCCACGCATCGATCGTGACCAATGGCAGTTTCGAATCGCCCGGTAGCTTCGCCGGCTCGTTCAAGACCTACAACGCGGGCAGCACGGCGATCACCGGCTGGACCGTGGGATCGGGCAGCGTTGACCTGATCAACAGCTACTGGCAGGCCGCCGATGGCAGCTACAGCCTTGACATGTCGGGCGGCAGCGCTGGCAGCATCTGGCAGACGATCAGCGGCCTGCTGACCGGCAAGAGCTACATCCTGTCCTTCGCGCTGGCGGGCAACCCCGACCGGGCGGGCGTGAAGTCGTTGACCGCCGAAGTGGGCGGGACCTCGGGCACCTATACCTTCGATTCGACCGGCAAGAGCCGCAGCGCGATGGGATGGACGACCGAGACGCTGGGGTTCACCGCCTCTGGCAATTCGGCGACGCTGCGCTTCACCAGCAACACCAACAACGCCTACGGCCCCGCGCTGGATAACGTCAGCGTGGCGCTGGCGCCCGTGCCGCTGCCGGCGGGGGCGGCCACGATGGGCGGTGCCTTCGGCCTGCTCGCGCTGCTGCGCCGCCGTCGCCGCGCCCGCGCCTGACAGGCTGGCGCCGCCGCGCAGGATCGGCTAGGCCGGGCGCATGACGACGCGCGCCCGGCATCCTGCCCTGATCGTTCTGGCCATCTGGGGCGCGGGCCTTGGCGCCGCGGCCCAGTTCGGCAAGGTCGGTGTCATCTTCCAGACCATCCGTGCCCTTTACGGCGGGCAGGCGGGGCCCGCGGGCCTTGGCCTGCTTGTCTCTGTCGTGGGGGTGGTAGGGCTGATCTTCGGCACCACGGCCGGGCTCGTGGTCGAACGCGTCGGGCTCCGCCGGATGCTGGTGGCCGGGCTGGTGCTGGGTGCCGCGCTTTCGGCGTTGCAGGCCACGCTGCCCGCCTATCCGCTGCTGCTGGCGCTGCGCGCGCTGGAGGGGCTGTCGCAACTGGCCATCGTGGTGGCGGGGCCGGTGCTGATCGCCCAGGCCGCGACACCGCGCTGGCAGGGGCTGTCGATGTCGCTCTGGGCCAGCTTCTTCGGCGTCTCGCTGACCGCAACCGCGCTGATCGCGCCGCCGTTGGTGGCGCGTTTCGGGGTGCCGGGGCTGTTCCTGGCCCATGCCGACTGGCTGGCGGCCTTCGCGCTGCTGCTCTGGTGGCTTTTGCCCGCCGATCCGCCTGGGCAGGCGCAGCCCCTGCGGCTGGCCGATCTGGCCGCGCAGCATCTGGCCATCTATGCCTCGCCCCGCGTCGCGGCCCCGGCGGCGGGCTTTCTGTTCTACACGCTCAGCTATGTCGCGGTCATCACGCTTCTGCCGCCGCTGGCCGGCGCGCAGACCGAGGCCATCGCCATCCTGATGCCCCTGGCCAGCATTGCCGCCTCGCTGACGCTGGGGGTCTGGCTGCTGCGGGTGGTGCCCGCCGTGCGGCTGGTGCAGGCCGGGTTCGCGCTGGGGCTGGTCGCCGTGCTGGCGATGGTCGCGCTTTGGGGCAGCGCGGCGGGCCTTGGCGCGGCGCTGGTGCTGGGCGCCGCGCTGGGGCTGGTGCAGGGCGGCAGCTTTGCCGCCATCCCGCAGTTGAACGCCACGGCCGAGGATCGGGCCCGCGCCGCGGGGGCGGTGGCCCAGCTTGGCAACCTTGGCACCGCCAGCGGCACGCCGATCCTGGCGCTGCTGATCGCAGGGCAGGGGCTGGCGGGCGTTCCGGCCTTCGTCGCGCCGCTCTGCGCGGGCGGGATCGCGATGCACGTCTGGATGGCGGCGCGCCGACGCCGGGCGACGGTCAGGCCGGGTTGACGAGGCCGCCGCCGGCCTTCCAGTCGGAAAGGCCGCCGATGTTGTAGACCTGCGTGTAGCCCATCTGCAGCATCATGGTGGCCGCCGCCTGGCTGCGCGCGCCCGAGGCACAGTAAAGCGCCACCGGCTTGTCTACCGAAAGGCCCGCCATCCGTTCGTCGCTGGCCGGATCGGCCTTGGTCTTCAGCAGCATCAGCGGGATGTGCAGCGCACCCCTGGCCTTGCCCGTGGCGCGCAGTTCGTTGATGTCGCGCACGTCGATCACGACCAGGTCGCCCTTCTGGGCACGGGCGACGGCGTCGGCGCCGGCGATCCGTTCCACGCGGGGGCCCGGGGAAGCTTTCAGGAAGGAGAACATGCAGGAACCTTTCATGCGGGTCGGGGAAGCGATGGCCGAGATTTGGACAGAGTTGCCGTGCCCGCAAGATGCCCGGTGCGGTTTTGGCGGAAAAATATTCAAAATATCGAATATGTGATCGCCGGGCCACGACCCGCACCCGGTAATTTTCGGCATTCCTGCCCGTGTTCACCTATCGTTCACGCTTTTCGGTTGGAGACTCGGTCGCCGTGGCCTATGTGTTCGCCAGTCAACCCGGGGGCAGCTGATGGCCGAGCAGAAGTTCATCGAGGTGCGCGGCGCGCGCGAACACAACCTCAAGAACGTCGACGTGGACATCCCGCGCGATCAGCTGGTCGTGCTGACGGGGCTGTCGGGGTCCGGCAAGTCGAGCCTGGCGTTCGACACGATCTATGCCGAAGGCCAGCGCCGCTATGTCGAGTCGCTCTCGGCCTATGCGCGCCAGTTCCTTGACATGATGCAGAAGCCCGATGTGGACCATATCTCGGGCCTGTCGCCCGCGATTTCCATCGAGCAGAAGACCACCAGCAAGAACCCCCGGTCCACCGTGGGCACGGTGACCGAGATCTACGACTACCTGCGGCTTCTCTTCGCCCGCGCGGGGACGCCCTACAGCCCCGCGACCGGCCTGCCGATCGAGGCGCAGCAGGTGCAGGACATGGTGGATCGCATCATGGCCCTGCCCGAAGGCACGCGCGCCTATCTGCTGGCGCCGATCGTGCGCGACCGGAAGGGGGAATACCGCAAGGAATTCCTGGAGTTGCGCAAGGAAGGCTTCCAGCGGGTGAAGGTGGATGGCCAGTTCTACGAGCTGGAGGAACCGCCCGTGCTGGACAAGAAGCTGCGCCATGACATCGATGTGGTGGTGGACCGGATCGTGGTGCGCGAGGGGTTGCAGACCCGGCTGGCCGATTCCCTGCGCACCGCGCTGAACCACGCCGACGGCATCGCCGTGCTGGAAACCGCCCCCGCCGAGGGCGAGGGCGAGCCCGTGCGCATCCTGTTTTCCGAAAAGTTCGCCTGCCCGGTGTCGGGCTTCACCATCCCCGAAATCGAGCCGCGGCTTTTTTCGTTCAACGCCCCCTATGGCGCCTGCCCGGCCTGCGACGGGCTGGGGCAGGAACTGTTCTTCGACGAACGCCTTGTGGTGCCCGATGCGGCGCTCAGCCTGACGCATGGCGCCATCGCGCCCTGGCGCAAGGGCAAGAGCCCCTATTTCACCCAGACGATCGACGCGCTGGCCCGCCACTACGGCTTTGACAAGCGCAAGGCCTGGAAGGACCTGCCCGACACCGTGCGCGAGGTCTTCCTGCGCGGCTCGGGCGAGCAGGAGATCGAGTTCCGCTTCGACGAGGGCGGCCGCGTCTACACGGTCAGCCGGGTGTTCGAGGGCGTGTTGCCGAACATGGAACGCCGCTACCGCGAGACCGACAGCGCCTGGGTCCGCGAGGAATTCGAGCGCTACCAGAACACCCGCCCCTGCGGCACCTGCGGCGGCTACCGGCTGAAGCCCGAGGCGCTGGCCGTGAAGATCGCGGGCCTGCATGTGGGCCATGTGGTCGAGATGTCGATCAAGGAGGCCTTCGCCTGGGTCGAGACGGTGCCCGCCAGCCTGACGAAGCAGAAGAACGAGATCGCGCGGGCGATCCTGAAAGAGATCCGCGAGCGGCTGGGCTTCCTGAACAACGTGGGTCTGGAATACCTGACCATGAGCCGCAGCGCGGGCACGCTCTCGGGCGGGGAAAGCCAGCGGATCCGGCTGGCCAGCCAGATCGGCTCGGGGCTGACGGGGGTGCTTTACGTGCTCGACGAACCCTCGATCGGGTTGCACCAGCGCGATAACGACCGGCTCTTGACCACGCTGAAGAACCTGCGCGACCAGGGCAACACGGTGCTGGTGGTGGAACATGACGAAGACGCGATCCGCACCGCCGATTACGTCTTCGACATCGGCCCCGGCGCGGGCGTGCATGGCGGCCGGGTGGTCGCGCATGGCACGCCTGCGGCGCTGGCCGCCGACCCGGCCAGCCTGACCGGCCAATATCTGGCCGGGCTGCGCGAAATCGCGGTGCCTGCCGAACGGCGCAAGGGCAGCGGCAAGAAACTGACCGTGGTGAAGGCCACCGGCAACAACCTGAAAGAGGTGACGGTGGATTTCCCGCTGGGGAAATTCGTCTGCGTCACCGGCGTCTCGGGCGGCGGCAAGTCGACGCTGACGATCGAGACGCTGTTCAAGACCGCCGCAACCCGGCTGAACGGCGCGCATGAGACGCCCGCCCCCTGCGAGACGATCAAGGGATTCGAGCATCTCGACAAGGTGATCGACATCGACCAGCGCCCGATCGGCCGCACCCCGCGGTCGAACCCCGCCACCTACACCGGCGCCTTCGGTCCGATCCGAGACTGGTTCGCGGGCCTGCCCGAAGCGAAGGCGCGCGGCTACCAGCCCGGGCGCTTCAGCTTCAACGTGAAGGGCGGGCGGTGCGAGGCCTGCCAGGGCGACGGGGTGCTGAAGATCGAGATGAACTTCCTGCCCGATGTCTATGTGACCTGCGAGACCTGCAAGGGCCACCGCTACAACCGCGAGACGCTGGAGATCCGGTTCAAGGGCAAGTCCATCGCCGACGTGCTCGACATGACCTGCGAGGACGCGCGCGATTTCTTCCAGGCGGTGCCGAGCATCCGCGAAAAGATGGACGCGCTCTGCGAGGTGGGTCTGGGCTACATCAAGGTCGGCCAGCAGGCCACCACCCTGTCGGGCGGCGAGGCGCAGCGGGTGAAGCTGTCAAAGGAACTCAGCCGACGCGCCACGGGGCGGACGCTCTACATCCTCGACGAGCCCACCACGGGGCTGCATTTCGAGGATGTGCGCAAGCTGCTCGAGGTGCTGCACGCGCTGGTCGATCAGGGCAACTCGGTGGTGGTGATCGAGCACAACCTCGATGTCATCAAGACCGCCGACTGGCTGATCGACATCGGCCCAGAGGGCGGCGACGGCGGCGGGCGGATCGTGGCGACCGGCACGCCGGAAGAGGTGGCCGAGGTTCCCGAAAGCCATACCGGCCGCTATCTGAAGCCGCTCTTGGGCCGCAAGCGCGCGGCGGCCGAATAGCGGGCGTCGGCGGCGTTTCCGCGCTGCGGAAATTTCGGGCAAGGTGATTGCGCGGCGGCGCAGAATCGGCGAGCCTTTCGGCCGCCGAAAGGAAATTGCCCGTGCTCGACATCCTCACCGTCACGCTCAATCCGACGATCGACCTGACCACCTCGGTGCCCCATGTGGTCGCGGGGCCCAAGCTGCGCTGCGCCCTGCCGGACGTGGAGCCGGGTGGCGGGGGCACGAATGTCTCGCGCGCCATCAAGATCCTCGGCGGGGCCAGCCGCGCGCTGGTGGCGGTGGGCGGGCCCACGGGCGACCGGCTGCTGACGCTTCTGAACACCCAGGGCATCGGCACCGTGGCGCTGCGCGGCCCGGGCGAAACCCGCCAGAGCCTTGCGGTGACCGACCGTGGCACGGGCGAACAGTTCCGCTTCGTGCTGCCGGGGCCGGAATGGCACCCCAGCGACGCAGATCACGCGCTGGCCGCCATTGCCGGTGCCGCGCGCGATGGCGGGCTGGTCGTGCTGTCGGGCAGCCAGCCGCCGGGCGTGCCCGAGGATTTCCCCGCCCGCCTGGCCGCCCGGTTGGAAGGGCGCGCGCGGCTGATCGTCGATACCTCGGGCGCCCCCCTGCGCGCGCTGGCCCGCGCGGCGGGGGCGGCCCCCTGGCTCTTGCGGATGGACGATGTCGAGGCCGAGGAACTGGCCGGCTATCCGCTGCCCGGCGTCAGCGAAAGCGCGGCCTTTGCCGAAGAACTGGTGAACCGCGGGGTGGCCGAGGTGGTGATCGTCGCCCGCGGCTCCGAAGGGGCGGTGCTGGCCTCGGCCGAAGGGCGCCTGCAGGCGGGCACGGCCAAGGTGCGGGTGGTCAGCAAGGTGGGCGCGGGCGACAGTTTCGTGGGGGCCTTCACGCTGGCCGTCGCGCGGGGCGAAAGCTTCGAGATGGCGCTGCGCCGGGGCAATGCCGCCGCCGCGTCCGCCGTCACGACGCCGGGCACGCAGCTTTGCCGCCGTGACGAGGTGGACCGCCTGCTGCCCCTGTGCACGGCGGCAACAGTCTGAGACGGATGTACAGTAACGCCGACCTCCGGCCGGAACATCGGCGCCCGTCCCTTGAGGCCGCCGCCCCCGGTCCCTATCTGCACCTCACTGGCTTGCCGCCGCGCCGGCAGAATGCCCGGGCTCCGAGGTGCGCGTGAAGACGACGCTGACATATTTCCGTTCCGCCATCGCGGTCACCCTGTCGGGGCTTCTGGCGGCATTCCTGCTGGGCCTGGCCGACGACGGCAAGCTGTCGGACGGTCTTTCGTTCCTGATCGTGGGTACGGCGCTGGCGGTCCTGGAAATCTCGCTGTCCTTCGACAACGCGATTGTCAATGCGCGGACCCTCAAGCACATGGACGAGGTCTGGCGCCGCCGCTTCCTGACCTGGGGCATCCTGATCGCCGTGGTGGGGATGCGACTGGTCTTTCCGCTGGCGGTGGTGGCCATCGCCGCGCACATGGGGCCGTTGCAGGCGCTGCATCTGGCGCTGTTCGATCCCGAGGTCTACGCCCACCGGCTGGAAGAGGCGCATCTGTCCATCGCGGCCTTCGGCGGGGCCTTCCTGATGATGGTCGCAGTCGACTACTTCGTGGACGAGCACAAGGACGTGGACTGGATCGGCCGCATCGAGTGCAAGATGCGCGCCTGCGCCTCGGCCCGGGGGCTGGAAATCGCCATTGTCCTGATCATCATCCTGAGCTTCGGGGCCTTCCTGCCGCCGGACCGGATGGATCGTTTCATGGTCCCTGCGCTGGCGGGGGTGCTGAGCTTCTGGGCCGTGCGCGCGGTCGGGCGCGTGCTTGACGGGCGCTGCGAGGGGGCGGGCGAGGCGGTCGTGCGCCAGGGTCTGGGCGCGTTCCTCTACCTCGAACTGCTGGACGCGAGCTTTTCCTTCGACGGGGTGGTGGGCGCCTTCGCGATGACGAACGACCTGTTCCTGATCGCCATCGGCCTTGGCATCGGGGCGATCTATGTCCGCTCGCTGACCATCCTCTTCGTCGAACGCGGCACGCTTTCGCAGTTCCGCTATCTGGAACATGGCGCCTTCTACGCGGTCTTGTTCCTGTCGCTGGTGATGTTCCTGGAAACCCAGATCGACGTGTCGGAACTTGCCACCGGCGGGGTGGGCATGGCGGTGATTCTGGCCGCGCTCTGGTCCTCGGTCCGGCACAACCGCCGCGGCGACGTGGTCGGGGAAGAGCGTCCGTTCTGACGCGCCGCCCCGTGCCGGTGGTCGGGCCGCTACTGTGGTCGGGCGCCAGGCGCAAACGAAAAGGCCCCGCGTCCCGTTGGCGGTACGCAGGGCCCATGTGGCGATCCGGTGCCCGCCGGGCCTCAGACCAGCTTCAGCGCCATTTCCAGCTTGTCGAGCCCTTCGTGCAGATGGGCCTCGGGGATCGTCAGCGGGGCAAGCAGGCGGATGGTGTTGGCGTAGTAGCCGCAGCTCAGCAGGATCAACCCCGCATCCAGCGCCGCCGTCGTCACCGCCTTGGTGGCATCGGGGTCGGGCTCGTTGCCGCCGCGTTCCTTCACCAGTTCAAAGGCCACCATGGCGCCCAGGCCGCGCACGTCGCCGATCGGGCGCAGGGTGTTCGACTGCTTGAAGGCGTGCAGCCGCTTCAGCATCACCTCGCCCATCCAGTTGGCGCGGTCGCACAGCTTTTCCTCGGCGATCACGTCCAGCACCGCCAGCGCCGCCGCGCAGGAGATGGGCGAGCCCGCATAGGTGCCGCCCAGCCCGCCCGGTTCGGCGGCGTCCATGATGTGCCGCTTGCCGATGACGCCCGAGATCGGGAAGCCGCCGCCCAGCGCCTTGGCCACCGGGATCAGGTCGGGCTCGATTCCGAAATGCTCGGTGGCGAACACCTTGCCGGTGCGGGCGAAGCCGGTCTGCACCTCGTCGGACACCAGGCAGATGCCGTGCTGGTCGCAGATCTCGCGCAGCTTCTTCATGAAGCTGACCGGGGTCTGGTAGAACCCGCCTTCGCCCTGAACGGGCTCGATCACGATGGCAGCCACGTCGGTGGGCGGGATGTCCGCCTTGAAGATGTGGTAAAGCGCGTGCAGCGACTCTTCCTCGGTCGTGCCGTGGTGCGGGATCGGGAAGGGGCAGTGGTAGATGCCCACCGCGGGCGGCATGCCGGGCGTGCGGTAGGGCGCGGCCTTGCCGGTCATCTGCACGGTCAGCTGCGTGCGGCCGTGGAAGGCGCCGGTGAAGGTGATGATGCCCTGACGCTTGGTATGGGCGCGGGCGATCTTCACCGCGTTCTCGGTCGCCTCGGCGCCGGTGGTGAAGAAGATCGTCTTGGCGTCGGCGATGGGCGCCAGCGCGTTCAGCCGTTCGGCCAGATCCACATAGCTGTCATAGCCCGTCACCTGCCAGGCGACATGGGCGAAGCGGTCCATCTGCGCCTTGGCGGCGGCGACAACCTTAGGATGCAGGTGGCCGGTGTTGGTGACCGCGATCCCCGAGCCGAAGTCGATGTAGCGGTTGCCCTCGATGTCCCACAGCTCGGCGTTCTTCGCGCGCTCCAGGAAGATCGGCGCGCCGGTCACGACGCCGCGGGGCACCGCCGTCTGGCGGCGGGCAAGAAGCTCTGCGTTGGTGGTCATCTGGTCATCCCTGATCTGGCCGGTCGCATCCGTCTGGCGGCGGGGCGCGCCCGCCCGGACCGGGCTTGGTGCCCGCGACACTAGCCGTGCCGCCCGGGTCGCGCAACGGGGCCGCCGCGCGGGCGGGTTCAGCCCGGCAGCACGCCCGAGGCGATGCAATGGCTCACACCGCTTTCGATATGCTGGGCCAGCACCCGGTGCGCCCGTTCGGTATCGCGCGCCAGCGCCGCCTCCAGCAGGGCGCGGTGCTCGGCCTCGGCGGCCTCGGCGCGGAAGGTCAGGCACAGCATCTGGTAGCGCAGGTACTTGTCGAAGGTGGACGCATAGACCGCCGCCAGTTCCTGCGAGCCGCAGGCCGCGATCAGGGCGCGGTGGAATTCGAAGTCATAGCGCTTCCAGTCCTCGCGCACGGAATGGTCGCCCGCCAGCATCCGGCGTTCGAACTGGTGCAGCTTGTGGTGGGCCGCAACAACGCCCGCTTCCCAGTCAAGGCCCCCTGCGGCAAACGAGAGCGCCAGCGCGTGGGATTCCAGAAGCGCCCTGAGCGTGGCCACTTCCTGAAGGTTCGCCGCCGTCACCCCCGCCACGTCGAAGCCCTTCTGCCCCTCGGCCAGCACGAAGCCTTCGGCCGCCAGCCGGTTCAGCGTTTCCCGCAGCGTCGAGACCGAGGCCCCGTAGCGCGCGCGCAGCCCTTCAAGCTTCAGCTTGGTCGCGGGTTTCAGCCGGCCGAAGATGATGTCGCGCCGGATCTGCGTGTGCAGTTCGTCCGCGACGGTCGGGGGGGAGGGCATGAGAGTCATGGCGATCTCGGCGGGGGGCGGGGCATGGGACATGGCGAGAGATAGGGCGCGGGCAGCCCGCTGATAAGGGCGCGCCGGTGGCGCGCCCGCCTGCGGTCAGGCCAGCGCCTTGAACTCGGTCGCGATCTGGCGCGCGTGGCGCAAGAGGATGGCCGCGTCCACGTCCACCGCGGTGAAGACGCTGCCGATCTCCATGCAGCGGCGCACGAAGACCGGGTCCAGCGTCAGGATGCCCGCGGGCTTTCCGGCCTTGCGGATGCGGCGGATGGCGTCCTCGATGGCGGCGACCACCTCGGGGTGGCCGGGGTTGCCCGGATGGCCCATGGTCGCGGCCAGATCGGCGGGGCCGATGAAGATGCCGTCCACCCCGTCGACCGCCGCGATCTCTTCGATCCGGGGCAGGGTGGCGGCGCTTTCGCATTGCACGATCAGGCAGATCTCGCGGTTGGCGTTCCGGGTGTAATTCTCGACCGCGCCGTAGCGGGTCGCGCGGGTGATGCCCGCCACCCCGCGCATCCCCTGCGGGGCATAGCGCACGGCGGCCACGGCGGCCTTTGCCTCTTCCACCGTCTGCACATAGGGCACGATCAGCGATTGCGCGCCGGCATCGAGGATGCGCTTGATCAGCGCGGGGTCGTTGGCCGACGGTCGCACGATGGAATGCACGGGGTAGGGGGCCGCCGCCTGCAACTGCTCGAAGACCGAGATCGGGTCGCCGATCGCGTGTTCGGTGTCGAACAGCAGCCAGTCATAGCCGCAGGTGGCCAGCGCTTCGGCCGTGAAGCCCGAGGGCAGCGTTACCCAGAGGCCGATCTGCTGGCGCCCCTCGGCGATGGCGGTCTTGAAGGTGTTGTGCGGATGGTGCATCGGCGTCTCCTCGGTACCCGTGCGGGCGGTTGGATGAAAATCGGGTGCTCAGGCCGGTGTGGCCAGCCGCGCCGCGCGGCGCAGCGCCAGCGCGTAGCCCTGCGTGCCGAAGCCCGCGATCACCCCGTCGGCGCGGAGCGAGACGTAGGAGTGGTGGCGGAAGGCCTCGCGCTTGTGGACGTTGGAGATATGCACCTCCAGCACCGGCCCCTCGAAGGTGTTCAGCGCATCGAGGATGGCGACCGAGGTGTGGGTGAAGGCGGCGGGGTTGATGATGATGGCGGCGCAGGTTTCGCGCGCCTCGTGGATCCAGTCGATCAGCTCGTATTCCCGGTTCGACTGGTGAAAGCGCACCTGAACCCCCAGCTCGCCCGCCAGCGCCTGAAGGTCGGCCCGCACGTCATCCAGCGTCTCGTGCCCGTAGATCTCGGGCTGGCGCTTGCCCAGCAGGTTCAGGTTCGGCCCGTTCAGGACCATCACGACGGGTTTCATGGGCGTTCCTCCTCGAAGGCTGCGGGGCGGGCGGCGCGGGCGGCGGCAAGGGCCGCGCCGCTGGCCGCGATGTGACGGGTCAGCAGGTCGCACGCCTCGGCCCCGCGGCGGGACACGGCGGCGGCGGCGATGGCGGCGTGGTCGGGGGCTTCGACCTGCACCGGGCCCAGCAGCGCCAGATAGCGTCCTGTCAGGTCCAGCAGGCGCAGGCAGAAGGCGGCCAGCATCGGCATGGCCGCCCCGTCGGCAAGGGCCGCGTGGAAGGCCCGGTGGGCCGCGGCGCGGCCGGGATCGGCAGGCGGCGTCCGCTCCAGCCGGTGCAGGGCGGCCAGCACCGCGCCCTCCCATTCCAGCGAGCCCCGGGCGATGGCGGTCTCCAGCGCCAGCGGCTCCAGCGCCAGCCGCAGCTGGGTGATCTCGGTCAGGTTGGCGGACGAGACGGGCGCCACCCGATAGCCGCGCTGGTCCTCGACCTCGACCAGCCCGTCGGCCACCAGCCGCGTCATCGCCTCGCGCACGGGGGCCAGCGACACACCCAGCCGTTCGCGCAGGCGGTCGAGGTTGATCTTTCCCCCCGGGGGCAGGTCCGCGGCCAGGATCTCGGCCCGAAGCACCCCCGCGACGCGCGTCGCGATGGTTTCCTTGCGGGCCTCGGAGGGCCGGAAGGCGGGCGGCTTGCCCATGGGGCGTCCTTGTTGGCGCCCGCGCCGGAAACGGCGCCGCAAGGGACGGCGGCACGGCATCCGGGCAGGCGGATAATCCTGATTTTGTCAGTCATAGCGATAATAATCGATTTTCGGTAGACTCGATTTTCAAGCCGTGCCATGTTTTCGCTGGATGAAGGGGGCGGCCAAGGCCAGTCCGCGCATCTGTTTTCAGGGAGGAAAACCAATGACGACCATCAGCCGCCGGACCCTTCTGTCCGCGTCCGCCGCCGGGGCCTTCGTGGCCGCAGCCCCCCGGATCCTGCGCGCCGCCGACAAGGTGACGCTGCGCCTGTCGGGCCCGATGTCCGAGACCGACCAGCGCGCCGTGGCCATGATCAACGTCTTCGGCCCCGCGGTGGCGGGCTTTGCCAGTTTCGACCCGCACTGGAACGCCACGCTGTTCAAACAGGGCACCGAGCTGGCGTCGATCGCCCGCGGCAACCTGGAGATGTCGATCACCTCGCCGCAGGAACTGGCGCAGATCATTCCGGAATGGTCGATCTTCACGGCCGGCTACCTGATGAAGGATGCCGAGCATCAGAAGAAGGTCTTTGCCGCCCCGTTCATGGACGCGATGAAGAAGGGCGTGGAAGACAAGCTGGGGGTGAAGCTGCTGACGGTGATGTATCTTGGCCGCCGCCAGGTGAACCTGCGGATGCCCAAGGCCGAGCGCACGATCAATACCCCGGCCGACATGGCGGGGATCAAGCTCAGGATGCCGGGGACGGATGCGTGGATGTTCCTGGGCAAGGCGCTGGGCGCGAACCCGGTGCCGGTGGCCTTCACCGAGGTCTATACCGCATTGCAGACCGGCGCGATCGACGGGCAGGACAACCCGCTGCCGTCGGACAAGGACATGAAGTTCTACGAAGTGACCAAGCAGATCGTGCTGACCTCGCATCTGGTGGACCAGAACTACCTGGCCTTCTCGAAGAAGGTCTGGGACAAGCTGTCGCCCGAAGAGCAGGCGACGGTGCAGAAGGCCGCCGACGACGCCGCCGAAAGCGCCCGGCAAAAGCAGCTTGCGCTGGAAAACGACCTGGAGGCGTTCTTCAAGCAGCAGGGGCTTGACGTCTACACCCCCGATGTCGCGGCCTTCCGCAAGCATGTGCAGGACGCCTATCTCAGCTCGGACTTCTCGAAGGACTGGCCGAAGGGCATGGTCGATCAGATCAACGCGCTCTGACCGGGGGCTGGCATGAACACGCTGCTGCCGTGGCTCAGGGCGCGGGCAGAGAACGTGGCGGTCATCCTGATGGCCGCCATTTTCGCAACGTTCCTGTTGCAGATCTTCGCGCGCTGGTCGGGCCTGTTCGCGATGGACTGGACACAGGAGCTGTGCTCGACGCTGTGGCTCTGGATCGTGTTCTGGGCCGGCGCCTTCTGTCTGGACGACCGCGACCACATCAAGTTCGACACGCTTTATCTGGCCACGCCGTTGCGGGTGCGGCGCGTCTTCGCGCTGATCGCGGCGGTGTCGGTGGTGGTGGCCTTTGTCGTCTCGGCGCCCGACACCTGGAGCTATCTGAGCTTCTACACCATCCAGCGCAGTTCCACCCTGCAACTGCCGCTGGGCTATGTCTATTCCGTCTTCGGGCTGTTCCTGGTCACGATGGTCCTGCGCTATGGCCTGCGCGCCATCGCGCTGATCCGCGGCGCCTCGCCCGATGCTGTCCCGCCCGGCCATGACCGGCTGGTGGAAGGCGAAGAGGTTCACCTGCAATGACAATCGCCTTCACGGCCTGCATCGTCCTGCTCTTGCTGCTGGCGGCGCTCGGGATGCCCATCGCGCTGGCGATGATCGTCTCGGCCATCGGCTATGTCGCCCTTGCCGGGCAGGATCTGTCGCTGCCTGCCGAACAGATGGTGCAGGGGCTTTACGACAACTTCATCATCCTGGCCGTGCCGCTGTTCATCGTGGCCGCGAACATCATGAACGCGGGCAGCATATCGGACCGGCTGCTGCGGTTCTGCGTGGCGCTGGTGGGCCGGTTCCGCGGCGGGCTCGGGCTGGTGAACGTGGTGGCCAACATCATCTTCGCGGGCATGTCGGGGTCGGCCGTGGCCGATGCGGCGGGCTTGGGCAAGGTCATCATCGACATGATGCGCAAGGACGGGCGCTATCCGCCCGGCTATGCCGCCGCGATCACCGCCGCCGCCTCGACCATCGGGCCGATCATCCCGCCCTCGATCCCGATGGTGATGTATTCGCTGGTCTCGAACACCTCGATCGGCGCGCTCTTTGCCGGGGGCGTGCTGCCCGGGCTGCTGATGGGGCTGGTGCTGATGGCGATGAACTATGTCGCCGCCCGCCGCCGGGGCTTCGGGCTGGACGAGCCCGTGCCGCTGCGCGAGGTGCCGAAGCTGACGGTCAATGCATTTCCCGCGCTCTTGATGCCCGCGATCCTGCTTTACGGCATCTATGGCGGCGTCACCACGCCGACCGAGGCGGCGGCGGTCGCGGCCTTCTACGCGCTGCTGCTGGCGGCGATCTTCTATCGCGCGCTGTCGCCCAGGGCGCTTTACGAGGTCCTGCGCGGCTCGGTCATGTCCTCGGCCTCGGTCGGGCTCATCATCGGCGGGGCGCTGATCTTCAACTACATCGTGGCATCCGAGAACGTGCCCGCGAAGCTTCAGGGCTTCATCGACACGCTGAACGTCTCGCCGCTGGCCTTCCTTCTGATCGTCAACGCGCTGGTGCTGCTGCTGGGCTGCCTGCTGGACGCCTCGACGATCATCCTGGTGATCGTGCCGCTGTTCCTGCCCACGGCGAAGGCGCTGGGCATCGATCTGGTGCATTTCGGGGTGGTGATCGTGGTGAACTGCATGATCGGGCTGATCACGCCGCCCTATGGCGTGGTGCTGTTCGTGCTGAACGGGATCACCGGCATCCCGCTGCGCGAGATGATCCGCGAGATCTGGGTCTTTGTGGGCGTCCTGGTGCTGGCGCTGCTGATCATGATCCTGTTCCCGGGTGTCGTGCTCTGGCTGCCGCATGCGCTGGGTTACAAGAGCTAGACCGCGGCGATGGGCAGGGTGAAACTTGGCCTGATCGGCGGCAACATCCGCGCCTCGCGGTCGCCCGCGCTGCACCGGATCGCGGGCGAGATGGCGGGGCTTGCGGTCACCTACGACCTGCTGATCCCGGCCGAGATGGGGATGGACCTGGACGCCGTTCTGGACTGGTGCGGCGCCAACGGGTTTGGCGGGGTGAACGTCACCTATCCCTACAAGGAGGCGGTGGTGCCGCGCGTGACCCTGGCCGATCCCGCGCTGCGGCGGCTTGGCGCGGTGAACACGGTGCTGTTCGGGCCCGCGGGGCTTGCCGGGCACAACACCGATTGCACCGGCTTCGCGGCGGCCTTCCGCGCCCGGTACGGCGCGGCGGCGCCGGGGGCGGTGGCGATGATCGGGGCGGGCGGCGTGGGGCGGGCGATCGCCTTCGCGCTGGCCGGGCTGGGCGCGGCCGAACTGCGGCTGGTCGACAGCGACCCGGCCAAGGTCGCGGCACTGGCGGCGGCGCTGGCGGGGCAGGGCATGGCCGTGCGCCCCGCGGCCAGCGCGGCCGAGGCGCTGGAGGGGGCCCGGGGCGTGATCAACGCGACCCCGGTCGGGATGGTGGGCCAGCCCGGCACGCCGGTGCCCGCCGCGCTCTGGCCCGGGCGGGTCTGGGCCTTCGACGCGGTTTACACGCCGTCGGACACCCGTTTCCTGCAAGAGGCCGCGGCGGCCGGGGTCGATTGCCTGAGCGGCTGGGAGCTGTTCTTCCATCAGGGGATCGAGGCGTTCCGGCTGTTCACGGGCGTGCCGGTGTCCGACACCGCCGCGCTGCGGGCCGCGCTTCTGGCCCTGCCGGGCTGAGCATCCGCTCAGGAATTGGGCGCCGGGGGGCGTTGATCCGTGGCCGCGGGGGGCGCCGGGGCAGGACTTTGGCGCGCAGATTGGCGTCCAAAGCGGTTTGGGCTTGCAGATCCCGCCGTTTCTTCGATTAATCGCCGGGCAAGTGGTGCGCCGTCGTCCCGTGTCGAAAGCGGTTCGGATGGTGCCCGGACAGCCATGTCGGGCCGCCTGTCGGCCCCCCCGAACCGGAAGAAACGCGCGTGACCGATTTCCCGCTGACCGCCGAGGGCCTGCGCTCCTCGATCCTGCACCACCTGACCTACACGATCGGAAAGGACGCCTCGCACGCCAGCCTGCACGACTGGCGGATGGCGCTGTCCTATGCGATCCGCGACCGGATCGTGGAGCCCTGGTTCGCCTCGACCCGCCGGACCTGGGCCGAGGGGCGCAAGCGCGTCTATTACCTGTCGATGGAATTCCTGATCGGCCGCATTCTGGAGGATGCGACGATCAACCTTGGCTTGCGCGATGTCGCGGTCGAGGTGCTGGGCGGCTTCGGCGTCGAGTTCCGCGCGCTGGTCGAGGAAGAACCCGATGCGGCGCTGGGCAATGGCGGGCTTGGCCGCCTGGCGGCCTGTTTCATGGAAAGCATGGCGACGCTGGGCTGCCCGGCCTATGGCTACGGTATCCGCTATGAACACGGGCTGTTCCGGCAGTATTTCCGCGACGGACAGCAGGTGGAAACCCCCGAGGACTGGCTGACCCAGACCAACCCCTGGGAATTCGACCGGCCCGAAAGCGCCTACACCATCGGCTTCAAGGGCCATGTGGAAACCATCGACGGGCGCGAGCGCTGGGTGCCGGGGGAAACCGTCATCGCCTCGGCCTATGACACGCCGGTGGTGGGCTGGCGGGGCGCCTGGGCCAACACGCTCAGGCTTTGGGCGGCAAAGCCCACCACGCTGTTCGACCTCGACCGCTTCAACCGGGGCGACTACACCGCCGCCGCGGCCCCCGAGGCGCTGGCGCGCACCATCAGCCGCGTGCTGTACCCCGATGACACGACCTATGCGGGCAAGGAACTGCGGCTGAAGCAGGAATTCTTCATGACCTCGGCCGCGTTGCAGGACATCCTGCGCCGCTTCCTCGCCGATCATGACGATTTGTCGAAGCTGCCCGACCATGTCGCCATCCAGATGAACGACACGCACCCCGCCATCGCCGGGCCCGAGTTGATGCGGCTGTTGATGGACGACCACGGGATGGGGTTCGAGGCGGCGCTGGACATCGCGCAGCGGGTGCTGGGCTATACCAACCACACGCTTCTGCCCGAGGCGCTGGAGCGCTGGTCGACCTACCTCTTCGGCACGACCCTGCCGCGGCACATGCAGATCGTCGAACGGCTGGACGCCTGGCACAAGGCGAAATACCCCGACCGGCCGCATTATGTTGGGATCGTGAAGTTCCAGGAAGTCCACATGGGCGAACTGGCCTTCATCATGTCGCACAAGGTCAACGGCGTTTCGGCGCTGCACACCGAACTGGTGAAGAAGACGCTGTTCCCCGAGCTTGCGGCGCTGCATCCCGGGCGCATCGTGAACCAGACCAACGGCGTCACCCCGCGGCGCTGGCTGAACATGTGCAACCGCCCGCTGGCGGGCCTCATCACCGAGACGATCGGCGATGCCTGGGTGGGCGATCTGGACCGGCTGCGCGATCTGGAGCCGCATATCAAGGACAAGGCCTTCCGCGACGCCTTCGGGAAGGCCAAGCGCGCGAACAAGGTGGCCATCGCGGGATGGATCGAACGCGAATGCGGCGTGCGGGTCAGCCCGGATGCGCTGTTCGACGTGCAGATCAAGCGCATCCACGAATACAAGCGCCAGTTGCTGAACATCCTGCAGACCATCGCGCGCTGGCATGCGATCCGCCAGAACCCGCAGGCCGACTGGGTGCCGCGGGTGAAGGTGTTCGGCGGCAAGTCGGCGCCGGGCTACTGGGTGGCCAAGGAGATCATCCACCTGATCAACGACGTGGCGCGCGTGGTCAACAGCGACCCGGTGGTGGGGGACCGGCTGAAGGTGATCTATCCCGCGAACTACAACGTCTCGATGGCGGAAAAGCTGGTGCCCGCGGCCGACCTCAGCGAACAGATCTCGACCGCCGGGAAAGAGGCGAGCGGCACCGGCAACATGAAGTTCATGCTGAACGGCGCGCCCACCATCGGCACGCTGGACGGCGCCAACGTGGAAATCCTGCAGGAGGTGGGGGCCGAGAACTTCTTCCTGTTCGGGCTGACGGCCGAACAGGTGGTCGAGCGCCGCAAGGACGTGGAACACGCCCGCCACGCGATTGTGGCCAGCCAGTCGTTGCAGGACGTGTTGCAGATGATCGCCGAGGGCCGCTTTTCGCCCGACCAGCCGGACCGCTATCACGGCATCGTGGACCGGATGTGGCACCACGACTATTTCCTGGTCGCCTCCGATTTCGCGGCCTACGAGGCAGCGCAGGCCGCCGTGGACAACGCCTACCGCGACCGCAAGCGCTGGTTGCGCATGGCAGCCATGAACACCGCACGAGGCGGGTTTTTCTCCTCCGACCGCACGATCCGTGGCTATATGCAAGAGATATGGTCGACGGAATCGGCCCTTTAGGGAGGCGCGCCCGATGGCACGGAAACCGAAACCCGACGAGCCCCTGGTGGCGCCCGAGGCGGTGCGGGCGATCGTGGGCGGGGCCCACGGCGATCCGTTCTCGGTTCTGGGCGCGCATCGGCGGGGCGGTCGGCGGGTGCTGGCGGCCTTCGTGCCGGGGGCCGACCGGCTGACCGCGCGGATGGCCTCGGGGGCCGAGGTGGCGCTGGCGGACATCGACGGGGGCTCGGGCTTTTTCGCGGGCGAGCTGCCGGACGATGGCGCCTACAGCCTTCAGGCCGCCAATGCCGAGGCGACCTGGGCCTTCGAAGACCCCTACCGGTTCGGCCCCGTTCTGGGCGAGATGGACGAATACCTGCTGGGCGAGGGCACCCACCGCCGTATCTGGCACGCGCTGGGCGCGCATGTGATCGCCCATGAAGGGGCCGAGGGCGTGCATTTCGCGGTCTGGGCCCCGAATGCCGAGCGGGTCTCGGTCGTGGGCGATTTCAACCTGTGGGACGGCCGCCGCCACCCGATGCGGCTGCGCGGGCAGACCGGGGTGTGGGAGATCTTCATCCCCGGTCTGGGCGAGGGCACGGTTTACAAGTACGAAATCCGCGGCCGCGGCGGCAAGCGCGAGCCGCTGAAGGCCGATCCGGTCGGCTTCGGGTCGGAACACCCGCCCGCGACGGGTTCAGTCGTGCGCCGGATCGACCGCGCCGTCTGGGGTGACGCGAAATGGATGAAGGGCCGCGACAAGCGGCAGGCCATCGACGCGCCGATCTCGGTCTACGAGGTGCATCTGGGAAGCTGGCGCAAGGCCGACGGCGGGGCCCGCCCGCTCAGCTATCACGAGCTTGCCACCGAACTGGTGGATTATGCCGCCGACATGGGGTTCACCCATCTGGAATTCCTTCCGGTGTCGGAGCACCCGTTCGACGGAAGCTGGGGCTACCAGCCCACAGGCATGTTCGCGCCCACGATCCGCCACGGCACGCCGGACGAATTCCGCGAACTGGTCGATGCCGCGCATCGCAAGGGGCTGGGCGTGCTGCTGGACTGGGTGCCGGGGCATTTCCCGACCGACCCGCACGGGCTGGGCCGGTTCGACGGCACACCGCTTTACGAACACGCCGACCCGCGCGAGGGGTTCCACCAGGACTGGAACACCTTGATCTACAACTACGGCCGGGTCGAGGTGGCCAACTACCTGATTTCCAACGCGCTCTACTGGCTGGAGGAATATCACGCCGACGGGCTGCGGGTGGATGCGGTGGCCTCGATGCTCTACCGCGACTATTCCCGCCCGGAAGGCCAGTGGGTGCCCAACAAGGACGGCGGGCGCGAGAATTACGAAGCCATCGCCCTGCTGCAGAAAACCAACGTCACCGCCTATGGCGACTGCCCCGGCGTGATGATGGTGGCCGAGGAATCGACCGCCTTTCCCGGCGTCTCGCGGCCGGTCAATCACGGCGGGCTGGGGTTCGGGTTCAAGTGGAACATGGGCTGGATGAACGACAGCCTGGGCTACATCCAGAAGGACCCGATCTACCGCAAGCATCACCATCACCAGATGACGTTCAGCCTGCACTATGCCTGGAGCGAGAATTACATCCTGCCGATCAGCCATGACGAGGTGGTGCACGGCAAGGGCAGCATGATCGCCAAGATGCCGGGCGAGGGCGACGAGAAATTCGCCCATCTGCGGGCCTATTACAGCTTCATGTGGACCCATCCGGGCAAGAAGCTGCTGTTCATGGGCTGCGAGTTCGCGCAAGGGGCCGAATGGAACCATTCGCGCAGCCTCGACTGGCATCTGCTGGACCGCCCGCAGCACCGCGGGGTGCAGCATCTGATCCGCGACCTGAACCACCTCTATCGCGCCACACCCGCGCTGCATGTGAACGACTGCGCCCCCGAGGGCTTCCAGTGGCTCGAGGCGAATGACGCGGAAAACTCGGTCTTCGCCTTCGTGCGGCGCGGCGGGCCGAAGGATGCGCAGGTGGTGGTGGCGATCAATTTCACCCCGGTCGAACGCCGCGGCTACCGGCTGGGCTTTCCCGCCGCGGGGCATTGGCACGAGGTCTTCAATTCGGATTCCGCGCATTACGGCGGCGGCAACCGTGGCAACCTGGGCGGCATCGAGACCGAGCCCCTGGGCTGGCACAACCAGATGCAGTCGGCGGCCATCACGCTGCCGCCCTTGTCCGCCATCATCTTCAAGCAGGAATAACCTGCGTCCAGGGGAGGAACGCATGCAACCCAGACCGAACGCACGCCTGTCGAGCCAGGCCATGGCCTTCGTCCTTGCCGGGGGGCGTGGCAGCCGCCTCAAGGAACTGACCGACCGCCGCGCCAAGCCGGCCGTCTATTTCGGCGGCAAGACCCGGATCATCGACTTTGCCCTGTCGAACGCGCTCAATTCCGGCATCCGCAAGATGGCGATCGCCACGCAGTACAAGGCCCACAGCCTGATCCGGCACATGCAGCGCGGCTGGGGCTTCTTCCGCGCCGAGCGGAACGAATATCTGGACATCCTGCCCGCCAGCCAGCGGGTGGACGAGACGAAGTGGTACCTCGGCACGGCCGATGCGGTGACGCAGAACATCGACATCGTGGACAGCTATGACGTGAAATACGTCATCGTGCTGGCGGGCGACCACGTCTACAAGATGGATTACGAGATCATGCTGCGCCAGCATGTGGAGACGGGCGCGGATGTGACCATCGGCTGCCTGACCGTTCCCCGGATGGAGGCCACGGCCTTCGGGGTGATGGATGTCGACGGGGCGGGGCGCATCACCGCGTTTCTTGAAAAGCCCAAGGACCCGCCGGGCATCCCGGGCGACCCCGATCACGCGCTGGCCTCGATGGGGATCTATGTCTTCGACTGGGCCTTCCTGCGCGACCTTCTGATCCGCGATGCCGAGGATCGCAATTCCAGCCATGATTTCGGCAACGACCTGATCCCGCAGATCGTGAAGAACGGCAAGGCGATGGCGCATCGCTTTTCGGAAAGCTGCGTGAAGTCGGGGCTGGAGACCGAGCCCTACTGGCGCGACGTGGGGACCATCGACGCCTTCTGGCAGGCCAATATCGACCTGACCGATTTCGTGCCGAAGCTGGACCTGTACGACAACGCCTGGCCGATCTGGACCTATGCCGAGATCGTGCCGCCCGCCAAGTTCATCCATGACGAGGACGGCCGCCGCGGCATGGCGATTTCCTCGCTGGTGTCGGGCGACTGCATCGTCTCGGGGTCCGAGGTGCGCAACTCGCTGTTGTTCACCGGGGTGCGGACGCATTCCTATTCGGCGCTGGAATATGTGGTGGCGCTGCCGTACGTCACGGTGCATCGCAAGGCGCAGCTGAAGAACTGCGTGATCGACCGCGGTGTGGTGATCCCGGAAGGGCTGGTGGTCGGCGAGGACCCCGAGGAGGATGCCCGCTGGTTCCGCCGCACCGAAAGCGGCATCGTGCTGATCACCGACACGATGCTGGCCGCGCGGGCGGCGAAGCTGGGGCTTTAGGCCAAAGGGTGGGGGGCTGTCTGCCCCCCACGCCCCCCGAGGATATTTTCACCAGAAAGAAGGGGCAGGGGATGCCGGAACAGGCGGTCGCGGGGCGGGTGCTGTCGGTCGCGTCGGAATGCGTGCCGCTGCTGAAGACGGGCGGGCTGGCCGATGTGGTGGGGGCGCTGCCCAAGGCGCTGGCCGCGCATGGCTGGGACATGCGGGTGCTGATGCCGGCCTATCGGGGCCTTGCCGGGCGGCTTGAGGGCGCGACCGAGGTCTGGACCGGCGGCGACGTGTTCGGCGGCCCGGCGATCGTGCTGGGCGGCCGGGTCGACGGGGTGGCGATGCTGCTCTTGTCGGCGCCGCATCTTTATGACCGCGAGGGCGGCCCCTATTCGGCGGGCGGGCGCGACCACCCGGACAACCCCGAACGCTTCGCGGCGCTGAGCTGGGTGGCGGCCGAGATCGCGCGCGGCGGTCTGGGTGACGGCTGGCGGCCCGACATCCTGCATGCGCATGACTGGCAGGGGGGGCTTGCGCCCGCCTATCTGCGCTATGGCGGCGCGGGCGGGGTGAAGAGCGTCATCACCATCCACAACATCGCCTTCCAGGGTCTGGCGCCCGCCTGGAAACTGGCGGGGCTGCAGCTGCCGGGCAGCCAGTTCTATCCCGACGCGTTGGAGTATTACGGCAACATCAGCGCGCTGAAGGCGGGTCTGGTGACGGCGGATGCGATCACCACCGTCTCGCCCACCTATGCCGAAGAGCTGATGCGCCCCGAGTTCGGGATGGGGTTGCAGGGTGTCATCGCCGCGCGGGCGGCGCGGGTGCGGGGCATCCTGAACGGGGTGGATGCCGAGGTCTGGGACCCCGCCACCGACACCGAGATCCTGCCCTATGACCTGCGCCGGCTGAAGGCCAAGGCCGCGAACCGGGCGCGGCTGATGGAGGAGTTCGGGCTGTCGGGCGTGACCGGGCCGCTGGCGATCGTGGTCAGCCGCCTGACCGACCAGAAGGGGATCGACCTGATCCCCGCCGTCCTGCCCGATTTCGTCGCGGCGGGGGGCGGGCTTGCGGTGCTGGGCTCGGGCGATCCGGGGCTCGAGGGCGCGCTGCACGAGGCCGCGCGCCGCTTCCCCGGCCGGGTGGCGGTGAAGATCGGCTATGACGAGCGGCTGAGCCACCGGATGTTCGCGGGCGGCGACGCGGTGCTGGTGCCCTCGCGCTTCGAGCCTTGCGGGCTGACCCAGATGTACGGGCTGCGCTATGGCACGCTGCCGGTGGTGGCGGCGACCGGCGGGCTGGCCGATACGGTGATCTCGGCCAGCCCGATGGCGCTGGCTGCGGGGGCGGCGACCGGCATCGCCTTTCATCCGACCGATGCGCTGGCCTTCGGGCAGGCGCTGCGGCGGCTCTGCGCGCTTTTTGCCGAGCCCGCGGTCTGGGCCGGGATGCAGCGCGCGGCCATGCGCCAGCCGGTGGGCTGGGAGGCCTCGTCCGCCGCCTATGCCGCGCTTTACGCGGAGCTGCGCGGATGAACGCCAGCCCCCGAAGCCTGCCTGCGCGGCTGCGCGGCCATGCCCTGCGCCCGGGCAAACCCTGGCCGATGGGCGCCACCTTCGATGGCGAGGGGGTGAACTTTGCCGTCTTTTCCGCCAATGCCGAACGGATGGACCTGTGCCTGTTTTCCGAGGACGGCCGCAAGGAACTGGCGCGGCTGCCGTTCCAGGACCGTGACGGCGACGTCTGGCATCTGCATGTGGGCGGGCTGACGCCGGGCACGCGCTATGGCTTTCGCGCGCACGGGCCCTATCAGCCGGAGGCGGGGCACCGTTTCAACCCCAACAAGCTGCTGGTGGACCCCTATGCCAAGCAACTGGACGGGCGGCTGAAATGGTCGGACGCGCTGATGGGCTACCGGGTGGGCAGCCCGCGGGCGGATCTGTCCTTCGACCCGCGTGACAGCGCCTTTGCGATGCCGAAATCGGTGGTGGTGGACCCGGGCTTTCCCTGGGGCCATGACGCGCCGCTTGCCCATCCGCCCGAGCGCAGCGTGATCTACGAGGCGCATGTGAAGGGCCTGACCGCGGCGCATCCGGGGGTGGACCCGGGGCTGCGCGGCACCTACCTGGGCGTGGCGTCAGAGCCCATGCTGGAGCATCTGGTCAGGCTTGGCGTGACGGCGATCGAGCTTCTGCCGGTGCATGCCCATGTGGATGACCGCTTCCTGGTGTCGGCGGGCCTGCGCAACTACTGGGGCTACCAGACGCTGGGCTTCTTTGCCCCCGAGCCGCGCTACATGAGCCAGAACGCGGTCTGGGAGATGCAGACGATGGTGCGCCGCCTGCATGGCGCCGGGATCGAGGTGATCCTTGATGTCGTCTACAACCACACGGGCGAGGGCGACGAGCTGGGCCCGACGCTGGCCTTCCGCGGGCTCGACAACCGCAGCTATTACCGGCTGCGCGATGGCGGGCGCTATTACGTCAACGATACCGGCACCGGCAACACGCTGGATCTGACCCATCCGATGGTGCTGCGGATGGTGATGGATTCGCTCCGCTATTGGGTGGAAACCTACCACGTCGACGGCTTCCGCTTCGATCTTGCCACGACGCTTGCGCGCGAGGCGGGCGGGTTCGACCGGCGGTCGGGATTTCTGGACGCGATCCGGCAGGACCCGGTGCTGAGCCGGGTGAAGCTGATCGCCGAGCCCTGGGACATCGGGCCCGGCGGCTATCAGCTTGGGAACTGGCCGCACCCGTTCCTGGAATGGAACGACCGGTTCCGCGACGGCGTGCGCCGCTTCTGGCGCGGCGATCCGGGGATGACGGCGGAACTGGCCAAGCGGCTTCTGGGTTCGGCCGACGAGTTCGACCGCCACCACCGCGCGGCGACCGCCTCGGTCAACTTCATCACCGCGCATGACGGCTTCACGCTGGACGATCTGGTCAGCTACGCGGTCAAGCACAACGAGGCCAATGGCGAGGGCAATCGCGACGGGCATTCCGAGAACCACTCGGACAACATGGGTGTCGAGGGGCCGGCCACGGACCCCCGCATCCGCGCCGCCCGCGATGCGCGCAAACGCGCGCTGCTGGCCACGCTGATGTTCAGCCAGGGCACCCCGATGCTGCTGGCGGGCGACGAGATCGGCAACAGCCAGGATGGCAACAACAACGCCTATGCGCAGGACAACCCCATCGGCTGGATCGACTGGGCCAATGCCGATGCCGCGCTGCTGTCGTTCGTGGTGCGGCTGATCGCGCTGCGCCGGGCGCATCCGGTGCTGCGCCAGCGCGCCTTCCTGCATGGCCGGCTGCGGGCCGCCGACGGGCAGCGCGACCTTGTGTGGCGCAAGCCCGACGGGACCGAGCCGGGGCCGACCGATTGGCAGAACCCGGCCTTGCGCACGCTCTGCGCCGAGATGCGCATGGCGGGCGGCACCCCGGCCGCCGAGGTGCCGGGCGAGGTGCTTTACGCCATCTTCAATTCGGGCGCGGCGACCGAAGTCACCCTGCCGCCGCTGCCGCCGTCGATGCAATGGCGGCTCTTGCTTGACACCGCGCGCCCCGCGCTGGAACCCTGTGGCATCGACCGGCCGCGCGTGATGGCGGCGGCCGGATCGGTGCAGGTTCTGGTGCAGAGCCACCGCATCTGATCCGAGGAGGAAAGGCCCGACATGCCCGCCGTGACCCACGCAACCCATCCGATCGAGGGGCAGAAGCCCGGCACCAGCGGGCTGCGCAAGAAGACCCCGGTCTTCATGAAACCGCATTATCTGGAGAATTTCGTCCAGTCGATCTTCGACGTGGTCGGGGCCAAGGGCAAGACCTTCGTCCTGGGGGGCGACGGGCGCTATTTCAACGACCGGGCGGCGCAGGTGATCCTGCGGATGGCGGCGGCCAATGGTGCGGCGCGGGTGATCGTGGGGCAGGGCGCGATCCTGTCGACCCCGGCGGCCAGCCACCTGATCCGGCTGAACCGGACGGATGGCGGGATCATCATGTCAGCCAGCCACAACCCCGGCGGGCTGACCGAGGATTTCGGGGTGAAGTTCAACATGCCGAACGGCGGCCCCGCCCCCGAGGCGGTGACCGAGGCGATCTTCGCGCGCACGCAGGCGATCACCGAATACCGGCTGGAAGAGGCCGACGACATCGACCTGGCCGTGATCGGGCGGACGCGGCTGGGCGGAATGACGGTGGATGTCGTGGACCCGGTCGCGGATTACGCGGCGCTGATGGAGGGGCTGTTCGATTTCGACGCGATCCGCGGCATGGTGAAGGGTGGCTTCCGCATGCGGTTCGACGCGATGTGCGCGGTGACCGGGCCCTATGCGCAGGAGATTCTGGAAGGCCGCCTTGGCCTGCCTGCGGGGACGGTGGTCAACGGCACGCCGCTGCCGGATTTCGGGGGCCATCACCCCGACCCGAATCCCACCTGGGCCCATGCCCTGATGGACGAGATGATGGGCCCCGCCGCCCCCGATTTCGGCGCGGCCTCGGATGGCGACGGCGACCGCAACATGATCGTGGGCCGCGGCATCTATGTCTCGCCCTCTGACAGTCTGGCGGTGCTGGCGGCCAACGCGCATCTGGCTCCCGCCTACAAGGCGGGGCTGAAGGGGGTGGCGCGGTCGATGCCGACCTCTTGCGCGGCCGACCGGGTGGCCGACGCGCTGGGGATCGACAAGTACGAAACACCCACCGGCTGGAAGTTCTTCGGCAACCTGCTGGACGCGGGGCGCGCGACGCTGTGCGGCGAAGAGTCGTTCGGCACCGGCTCGGACCATGTGCGGGAAAAGGACGGGCTCTGGGCGGTGCTGTTGTGGCTGAACATCCTGGCCGTGCGCAGGCAGGGTGTGGCCGAGATCCTGCGCGACCACTGGGCGCGGTTCGGGCGCAACTACTACTCGCGCCACGATTTCGAGGCGCTGGACGCGAAGGCGGCCGAGGAAATGATGAGCCGGCTGAAAGCCTCGATCCCCACGCTGCCGGGGACCGAGATCGAGGGCATGGCCATCGCCGCCGCCGACGATTTCGCCTATCACGACCCGGTCGACGGCACGACCAGCCGCGGGCAAGGCGTGCGCATCCGCTTCGAGGACGGCTCGCGCATCGTGCTGCGGCTGTCGGGCACGGGGACCGAAGGGGCGACGCTGCGGCTCTATCTGGAACGGTACGAGGCCGACCCGGCCCGTCACGGGCTTGACCCGCAAGAGGCGCTGGCCCCGGTGATCCGCGCGGCGCATGCGCTGGCGGGCATCAAGGAGCAGATCGGGCGCGACCGGCCGAACGTCATCACCTGAGCCGCGCGCGCGGCAAATGGCGCGGCAGCGACGCGCCGGTGACGCAAGCGGCTCAGCGGGGCGGTGGACGGGGTCTATCCTGTGCAAAAGCAGGGAGAGGATCATGGACACCGATACCCCGACCCGCCCGCACCGCGCGGGCCGGGCTGCGCGCGCCGAGGAACGCAGCCACCGCAGCGCCGGGCCGGGGCGGCCCTACATCCTGCGCAACATCCCGACCTATGACATCCTGTCGGACGAGAACCTGACCCGCATCGAGGCCGCGGCCGACCGCATCCTGGCGGAAACGGGGATCGAGTTCCGTGGCGACCCGGTGGCGCTGGACCATTGGCGGCGGGCGGGGGCCGAGGTGGCGGGAGAGCTGGTGAAGTTTCCCCCGGGGCTCTTGCGAGAGCTGCTGAAAACCGCCCCCGCGCGCTTCATGCAACACGCCAGAAACCCGGCGCATTCCATTGAAATCGGTGGGAAATCCGTCATCTTTTCGCCCGCCTACGGGTCGCCCTTCGTGATGGATCTGGACCGCGGCCGGCGGTTCGGCACGCTGGAGGATTTCGTCAACTTCATCAAGCTTGCACAGTCGTCGCCCTGGTTCCATCACTCGGGCGGTACGATCTGCGAACCGACCGACGTGCCGGTGAACAAGCGCCATCTGGACATGGTCTATTCCCATATCCGCTATTCCGACCGCGCCTTCATGGGATCGGTCACCGCCGAAGCGCGGGCCGAGGATTCCATCGCCATGGCGCGGATCGTCTTTGGTGACGATTTCGTCAATGATAACTGTGTGATCCTGGGCAATGTGAATGTGAATTCTCCGCTGGTCTGGGATGCCACGATGACCACATCCCTGCGCGCCTATGCCCGCGCCAACCAGGCGGCGGTGATCGTGCCCTTCATCCTGGGCGGCGCCATGGGGCCGGTGACCAACGCGGGGGCGATCGCGCAAAGCCTGGCCGAAACCATGGCGGGTTGCGCGCTGACGCAGCTTGAACGACCGGGCGCGCCGGTGATCTTCGGCAACTTCCTGTCGTCGATGTCGCTGCGCTCGGGCGCCCCCACCTTCGGCACGCCGGAACCTGCCATCGGCAGCATGGTGATCGGGCAGCTTGCGCGCCGGCTGAACCTGCCGCTGCGCTGCTCGGGCAACTTCACCACCTCGAAACTGCCGGACGCGCAGGCGATGACGGAAGGCACGATGTCGATGCTGGCCGCGATCCATTGCGGGGCGAACTTCATCCTGCATTCGGCGGGCTTCCTCGACGGGCTTCTGAGCATGTCCTACGAGAAGTTCATGCTGGATGCCGACCTTTGCGGGGCGCTGCACAGCTACCTTGACGGCGTGAAGATCGATGACAACCAGCTTGCGGTCGACGCCTTTGCCGAGGTGGGGCCGGGCAACCACTTCTTCGGGTGCAGCCACACGATGGCGAACTACCAGACGGCGTTCTGGGATTCGTCGCTGGCCGACAACGAGCCCTTCGAGAAATGGGAGGCCAATGGCTCGGTCGATGCCGCAACGCGGGCGAACCGGGCCTGGAAGCGGGCGCTGGCCGACTACGAGGCGCCGCCGCTTGATGCCGCCATCGACGAGGCGCTGCGCGATTTCATGGCGCGGCGGAAGGCCGGGATGGCGGACGCCTGGTACTGAACCTCAGCCAGGTGCCAGCGCGGCCAAGTAGGCTTCAAGCGCGGCGGGGTCGACCGGCTTCGGCATGATGACCACGCCTTCGGCCGCGCAGGCCGGGGCCAGTGCGGCGGCGCGGTCGGCGGTCAGGATGCGGGCGGGCACCGGCCCGTGACGCGCCCTGAGCGCCCGCACGGTGGCCAGCCCGTCCATGCCTTCGCCCAGATGCAGATCCACAAGGGCCACGTCGGGCGTGATGCCGATCTCGTCGACCAGCGCCAGCGCCTCGTCGCCGGTGCGGGCGTCGATGACGTTCAGCCCCCATTTCTCCAGCAATTGCCCCAGAGCCAGCCGCACCGCGTCGTCGTTTTCCACCAGAAGCACGATCCGGTCCTGCTGGGGTGGGGCCGCGTGGCGTCCGGCCGGATGCGGCGCCCCGGCGGGGCGCGCCGCGTGGCGCAGCCCAAGCCCGAAGCAGGTGCCCCGCCCCGGGGTCGATCGCAGGGTCAGCGGATGGCCCAGAAGCGCGCAGGCCCGGTCGACGATGGCCAGGCCCAGCCCCATCCCCTCGGACGCCGAGGCGCGCGCGTTCAGCCGGTGGAACTCCTTGAACACATTGGCCTGTTCCTCGGCCGGGATGCCGGGCCCGGTGTCGTGCACCTCCAGCCGGAGTCCCCCGCCCACCCGCCGCGCGCCGACCAGCACGCGCCCCGTTTCGGTATAGCGCAGCGCGTTGCCGATCAGGTTCTGCAGGATGCGGCGCAGATAGGTCGGGTCGCTTTCCACCTCGGCCACGCAGGGCAGGATGCGCAGGTCCAGCCCCTTTCGCGCCGCCACCGGCGCGAATTCGTCGCTGAGCTGACCCAGAAGCCTGTCCAGCCGCACGGCGCGCACCTGCACTTCGGCCCGCCCCGCCTCGAGCCGCGAGATGTCGAGCAGTGCATCCAGGATCTGCCCCACGCTGACCAGCGCGTTTTCGGCCTTTTCCACCGTCTGCCGGGCGGCTTCGGGCAGCGTGTCGTCGATCAGCGAGGCCAGGAACAGCCGCGCGGCCGACAGCGGCTGCAACAGGTCGTGGCTGGCCGCGGCCACAAAACGCGCGCGGGTCGCGTTGGCGCGTTCGGCCTGCGCCAGCGCCGCCGCCAGTTCCCCCGTGCGCGCGGCCACCCGGGCTTCCAGCGTCTCGTTCGTCTGCGCCAGCGCGGCGATGGCGGCGCGTTCGGCGGTGACATCGGTGAACGAGATCACGAAGCCGCGGTCGGGCATTTCCTGCGCGAACACATCCAGGATGGTGCCCGCCCGGCGCAGCTCGAAGCTGAGCGGGCCGCGCAGCGTCGCGCGGTCGATCCAGCGGCGCAGGCCCGCCTCGGTCATCCCGGGGCCGAAGCTCACTTCGTCGCGGAAGCGGGCCAGCAGGTAGTCGAAGCTGATGCCCAGCCGCAGCCGGGTGACCGGCAGCGCCAGCAGCGCCGACAGCCGCTGGTTCCAGCCGATCAGCCGCCGGTCGGCGTCGAAGATCGCCACCCCCTGGTTCAGGTGGTCGAGCGTGGCGCGGATCATCCGGGCCTGGTCGTCCAGCAGCTTGCCGCGTTCCTCGCGTTCCAGCCGGATGATCTCGGTCACGTCGGTCTGCAGGATCACGGTGCCGCCATCGGCGGTGCGGTGTTCCGACACCTGCACCCAGCGGTCGCGCAGCATCCGCACGTTGAAGATCACGTGGCGGTCCTGGTGGCGCTGGTGGCGCCGCTCGGCCCAGGCTTCGGGCGTGTCGCCCTCGGGCAGTTCGAGAAAGCGCGAGCGGCTGACCCGGTCGATGTAGTCGGCAAAGCTCAGGCCCGGCTTCAGCGCGTCGCGCAGGTCCAGCATGTGCATCCCGAAGCGGGAATTGCACATCACCAGCACGTCCTGCGCGTCGAACAGGGCAAAGCCTTCCTGCACCGTCTCGATGGCGCTGGCCAGGTTCTGCCGCGCGGCCTCGGCGTCACGGTTCGCGCGTTCCAGCCGGGCGTTGGAATCGTTCAGCAGGTCCAGCGCGCGTTCCAGATCGCGCGTGCGGTCGCGCACCTGTTCTTCCAGCAGGGCCGCGCGCTGGAACTGGGCATAGGCCGCGCCCGACGCGTCGGTGGCCTGTTCCACGCGGCGCATCAGCACCTCGGCGATCTCGCGCAGCTTGGCGGCCTGCCGCTCTGGCGGGTCGGCCGGGTTGACCAGCGTGAAGGTCATGGCCCGTGCCCCGGCCGGTAGATCGCGACACCCGTCATCGTCTGGTTGACGTGCATCCCGTTCAGTTGCTCGCCATAGGTGGAAAACCCCACGACCCCATGCCGCCGCAAGAGCGCCGAGATCGCACCGGTCATCTGCTTCTCCTCGGCCTCCATCCGCCGCAGGATGCAGTCGCAGGCCAGGATCGCCTCGGGCGGGGCGGGGCGGTGCAGGCGACCCAGTTCCGCCGACAGATGCGCCACCATGTCCATCGGCTCGGCGAGCGTCAGCACCAGCCCTTCGTCGATGGCGGAAAAGAAGACCAGATCGCCGTTCGGCGCCATCTGCTGGATCGCGCGCACATGGTGCTTGCCGCCCACCCGCACCACCACGGGATGCGCGGCAAAGGTGAAGGTGGTCAACTGGCCCGGGTCCTTGCCCAGGATGCGGGCATATTCCTGCGCGGCGGGTTCGGCATTGATGCGCCGCACGATGCGCTGCGCGGGGTCGGCCTCGGTCACCACCATGCGGGTGTCGGTGGGGCGCAGGTGATCGAGGTTGAACACCCTGACCGGGCATTCGGTGCGCACGAAGGCCAGCACCGCCGCGTTCTGAAGCGCCGCGCCGTCATGCAGCACGAAGGTTTCGGCGAATCGGATGCCATCGCCCGCCGAGCCGCCGAACAGCGGCACCGGCCCCAGCCCCGCGGCCAGCGCCGAGGTCAGGGCGTCTTCGCGCGTCGACAGCCCGTCGACCAGCAGGAAGGCGAATTCGTGCCCCCATTCGGGCCGCATCCGCATCAGCCGCTGGCGGCTGCGCCCCAGCGCGGCGATCAGTGCCTGCGGGGCCAGCCGTTGAAGATCGGGAACCGGCAGCAGGTCCACCGCGAAATGCCGGGCGGGCAGGCCCACGGCGACGATCTCGCCTTCGGCATAGCCGGCGGGGGAAATCTCGCCCGCCGTAGTGCAGCCCATCACCGGCGCGCCGCGGAAGGCGCGGGTCGTGCGCGGGGCCAGGGCCGCGATGTCGGCCAGGGGCGAGACGAACAGGATCACCAGCGCGAAGGGCCCGGGCCCCAGCGCGCGGGCCAGCCGTTCGATCGCGTCGGGGGCACGCGCATCGACATGCGCGGTGGGCAGCACCCGGTCGTCGGGCGTGGCGTCGGGGGGCAGCGCCCCGGCAGGTGTCATCGCGCGCGCCTCCCTTGCATCGGGTGCAGTATGCGGCGCCTCATCCGTCTGGCAAGAGCCGCTCGAAGCTGGTCTCGCGCGCGATCAGCACGGCCTGGGTGCGGCTTTGCACCCCGAGCTTGCGCATGATCGCCGTCACATGGGCCTTCACCGTGGTCTCGGCGATGGCCAGTTCATAGGCGATCTGCTTGTTCAGCTTGCCCTCGCAGATCAGTTGCAGGATCTTCGCCTGCTGCCGGGTCAGCAGCGTCAGCCGCCGGATCGCCTCTTCCCGCTCGGTCGCGGGGGTGGCGGCATCGGGCGGGCTGAAGCCTTCGGGCACCCAGGGGCGCCCCTGCCGAAGGGCGGCAAAGGCGGCGCGGAAGGCTTCGCGCGGGCTATGCTTGGGCACGAAGGCCGCCGCACCCGCGCTGAGCGCCGCGCCGATGGCGCGTGCGTCGGCCATCGAGGACACGACCGCCACCGGCACCCCCGGCGCGGCCGCGGTCAGCCGGATCAGCCCGTCAAAGCCGGTCACGTCGGGCAGGTTGAGGTCCAGCACCACCACATCGGGCCGCGGGCTCAGCCCCAGCCGGGCCAGCGCGGTATCAAGACGGCCCGCCGTTTCCACCTGCGCGATGCCCGCCACCGTCTTGAGCGTCATGGCCAGCGCCTCGCAGAACAGCGGATGATCGTCGATCACCAGGGCAAGCTGATAGGTCTGCGGCGTGTCTGGCTGATCCATGGTTCTCCGGGCTCCGGGGAACAGTCTAGCAAGCCCGCGCCGCCCCCGCCACGGGGCTGGGCTACGACTTCGGTCGAATGGCGCGGCCGCCGCCCGGGGCCTAGAGTTTTCCCAACAGGGGAGGAGACCCATGGAACTGCAAGACGCGCGCCAGATCGCCGCGCCACCGGATGTCGTCTGGGCCGCGATCCTCGATCCCGAAATCCTGCGGGACTGCATCCCCGGCTGCGAATCGATGACCGGCTCGCCCGAAGAGGGGTTCGAGGCTGTGGTGGTGCAGAAGGTCGGGCCGGTGAAGGCCCGGTTCACCGGTGTTGTTCACCTGTCGGACATCGTGCCGGGCCAGTCCGTCACCATCTCTGGCGAGGGCAAGGGCGGCCCCGCGGGCTTTGCCAGGGGGAGCGCGCGGGTGACGCTGACGGCCGAGGAGGGGGGCACGAAGCTTGGCTATCAGGTCGATGCCTCGGTGGGCGGCAAGCTGGCCCAGCTTGGCAGCCGGCTGATCGACGGCTTTGCCAAGAAGCTGGCCGACGATTTCTTCGAACGGTTCCAGCAGGCCGTCGAGGGCCCCGCAGAGCCCGAGGGCGACGGCGAAGGGGCCGAGGCGCCTGAGGGCGAGGCCCCGAAGAAGGGCTGGTTCAAGCGGATCATCGGCTGAGGGCATGGCCCCGGCCAGGGTTTGAAAAGGGAGGAAACGATGCCGAAAGTGACGATGCGCGTGAACGGGCGCGCAGTTTCGGGCGAGGTGGAGGGGCGCACGCTGCTGGTTCAGTTCCTGCGCGAGGGGCAGGGCCTGACCGGCACGCATGTGGGCTGCGACACCAGCCAGTGCGGCGCCTGCACCGTGCATGTGAACGGCGCGCAGGTGAAAAGCTGCACGGTCTTCGCGCTGGACGTGGACGGGGCCGAGGTGACCACGATCGAGGGCATGGCCAACCCCGACGGCACGCTGGGCCGCATCCAGCAGGCGTTCCAGGACCACCATGGGCTTCAGTGCGGCTTCTGCACCCCCGGCATGGTGATGGCCGCGGCCGCGCTTCTGGCCGAGAACCCCAAGCCCACCGAGGCCGAGGTTCGCCACCATCTGGAAGGCAACATCTGCCGCTGCACGGGCTACCACAACATCGTCAAGGCGGTGCTCGCGGCCAGCGGGCAGGACGTCTCCGCCATCGCGGCCGAATAAGGGAGGATCATCATGCCGAAGGATTTCGGAATTGGCGCACCGCAGAAGCGCCGCGAGGATATCCGCTTCCTGACCGGGCGCGGCGTCTACACCGATGACCTGAAGATCGCGGGCCAGACCTATGCCGTCTTCTGCCGCAGCCAGGTGGCGCATGGCCGCATCGTCTCGATCGACACGACCGCGACCGCGGCGATGCCGGGCGTGCTGGCGGTGTTCACGGGCGAGGATTTCAAGGATGTCGGCGGCAACCCCGCGGGCTGGCTGATCAAGAGCCGCAACGGCGAGCCGATGCGCGAGCCCAAGCGCCCGGTGCTGGCGCATGGCAAGGTGCGCCATGTGGGCGATGCCTATGCCGCGGTGATCGCAGAGACCTACCAGCAGGCCAAGGATGCCGCCGAACAGCTTGCCGCCGATACGGTGATCGACGAGCTGCCCGCCATCGTCGACATGGCCGCCGCGGTGGCCGACGCCAGCAACCGGGTGCATGACGAGATCCCCGACAACCTCTGCTTCGACTGGGGCTGGATCGAGGACAACCGCGCCAAGGTCGAAGAGGTCTTCAAGACCGCGCCGCATGTGACCACGCTGGAACTGGTGAACAACCGCCTGGTGCCGAACGCGATGGAGCCGCGCGCCTCGATCGGGGAGTATTTCCCCGGCACCGGCGACTACAAGCTGACGACGACCAGCCAGAACCCGCACCTGACCCGCCTTCTGGTGGCGGCCTTCGTGCTGGGCATCCCGGAAAACAAGCTGACCGTGGTGGCCCCCGACGTGGGCGGCGGCTTCGGGTCCAAGATCTATCACTACGGCGAAGAGGCGCTGGTGCTGGCCGCCGCCAAGAAGCTGGGCCGCCCGGTGCGCTGGACGGCGGAACGCACCGAAAGCTTCCTGTCGGACGCCCACGGCCGCGACCATGTGACCAAGATCGAGCTGGCCTGCGACAAGCAGGGCAACTTCCTGGCCTTCCGCACGGAGACGCTCGCCAATGTGGGGGCGTATCTGTCGAACTTCTCGACCGCCACGCCCACCTTCCTGCATGGCACGCTGATGGCCGGCCCCTACAAGGTGCCCGCTGTCTATGTGAACGTGAAGACGGTCTTCACCAACACCGCACCGGTCGACGCCTATCGCGGCGCGGGCCGCCCCGAGGCGACCTTCAGCCTGGAACGGGTGATCGACAAGATGTGCCGCGAACTGAACCTTGACCCGTTCGAGGTGCGGCGGAAGAACTTCATCACCACCGACATGTTCCCCTACACCACCCCCGTCGGGCTGGTCTATGACACGGGCAACTATCAGGCGACGCTCGACAAGGCGATCGAGGTGGGCGACGTGAAGGGCTTCGAGGCGCGACGGGCGGAAAGCGCGAAGCGCGGCAAGCTGCGCGGGCTTGGGCTGTCCACCTGGATCGAGGCCTGCGGCATCGCGCCCAGCCACCTGGTGGGCGTGCTGGGCAGCCGCGTGGGCCTTTACGACGCGGCGACCGTCCGGGTGAACGCCACCGGCAACATCAGCGTGATGGTGGGGGCGCACAGCCACGGGCAGGGGCATGAAACCGTCTTTGCCCAGATCGTGGCCGACAAGCTGGGCATCCCCGAAGCCTCGGTGGAAATCGTGCACGGCGACACGTCGAAGATCCCCTTCGGCATGGGCTCCTACGGCTCGCGCAGCCTTGCGGTCTGCGGCGTGGCGATGACCAAGGCGGTCGACAAGATCGTGGCCAAGGGCAAGAAGATCGCAGCCCACATGCTGGAAGCCAGCGAGGCCGACATCAGCTTCGAGAACGGCAAGTTCTCGGTGGCGGGCACCGACAAGGCCAAGACCTTCGGCGAGATCGCCTTCTCGGCCTATGTGCCGCACAACTACCCGCTGGAAACGCTGGAGCCGGGGCTGGAGGAAACCGCCTTCTACGACCCCAACAACTTCACCTATCCCGCGGGCGCCTATCTGTGCGAGGTCGAGGTGGACCCCGACACCGGCAAGGTGCAGGTCTGCTCGTTCACCTGCGCGGATGACTTCGGCAACATCATGAACCCGATGGTGGTCGAAGGTCAGGTGCATGGCGGCGTGGGGCAGGGCATCGGACAGGCGCTGTGCGAGAACACCCATTACGACGAGAACGGCCAGCTCGTGACCGGGTCGTACATGGATTACGCGATGCCGCGCGCCTCGGACGTGCCGTTCTACACGGTCGACTATTCCTGCCAGACGCCCTGCACCCACAACCCGCTGGGGGTCAAGGGCTGCGGCGAGGCGGGGGCCATCGGCTCGCCCCCTGCCGTGGTCAACGCGGTGATCGATGCGCTTCACCGCGGCGGCATCAAGGTCAGCCACATCGACATGCCGGTCAGCCCCGCCCGGGTCTGGTCCGCGATCCAGAACGCCTGAGGAGAACGCCCATGTACGCATTCGACTTCGTGCGGCCCAAGACCGTGGCCGATGCCGTGAAGGCGCTTCAGGCCGAAGACGCGCAGGCGCTGGGGGGCGGGCAGACCCTGATCCCCACGCTGAAGCAGCGGCTGGCGCAACCTTCGGTGCTTGTCAGCCTGACCGGCATCGACGAGATGAAGGGCGTCTGCCGCGACGGCGACGTGCTGGTGATCGGCGGCGGTACGCTGCATGCCACCGTGGCGCGTGAGGCGCGGGCGCATTACCCGGCCCTTGCCGCGCTGGCGGGCAACATCGGCGATCCGGCGGTGCGCAACCGTGGCACCATCGGCGGCAGCCTGGCCAATAACGACCCGTCGGCCTGCTACCCCTCGGCCGCGCTCGCCTCGGGCGCGACCATCGTGACGAACAGCCGCAAGATCGCGGCGGACGACTACTTCCAGGGCATGTTCACCACCGCCCTGGAACCCGGTGAGATCATCACATCGGTCCGCCTGCCGATCCCGCAGAAGGCGGCCTATGTGAAGTTCGAGCAGCCCGCCTCGCGTTTCGCGCTGGTGGGGGTGTTCGTGGCGAAATACGCAGGCGGCGTGCGCGTCGCGGTCACCGGCGCCTCGAACAACGGCGTGTTCCGCTGGACCGAGGCCGAAGCCGCGCTGTCGGCCAACTTCTCGGCAGGGGCGGTCAAGGGGCTGAAGGCGACGGCCGCCGACCTGATCGCCGACCTGCACGGCACGGCCGCCTACCGCGCGCATCTGATCGGGGTGCTGACGGCACGCGCGGTGGCCGCGGCTGGCTGAGCCGCGGCCAAGCCCCGGGGCAAGGGCCCCGGAACGACAAGGGCCCCCGTGCAAGCGGGGGCCCCATTGCTGTTCGCGCCCGGGTCCGCAGCCTGTTCAGCCCGGACCGGCCAGATAGGATGCGCAGCCGGTCAGCGCGGCATAGTCATCCTCGATGATCGCCACGGGGAAGTTCTGCATGAAGCCCGCAAAGCGCCCCTTGTCGCGGAACGCCTCGGCAAAGCCCAGCCGGGCGTAATGCGCGGTGAAGGCCCGCGCCACGCCCCCCACCAGGTAGACCCCGCCGAAGGGCAGGTGGGTCAGCGCAAGGTTGCCCGCCTCGGTTCCGAATAGCCGCAAGAAGGTGCGCGCCGTCTCTTCGGCCAGCGGGTCGGTGCCCGCATCAAGCCCGGCCATGATCTCGGCGGCGGTCTTTTCCGCGGGCGCGCCCGCCTCGGTCGCGACCCAGGCATAAAGCCGTTCCAGCCCGCGGCCCGACAGCACGTCTTCCACCCCCGGGAAGCCATGCGCGGTTTCCACGAACCTCGCCAGCCGCAGGTCGGCCTCGGTCCGGACCGGCAGGTTGACGTGGCCGCATTCCGAGGCCGCAACCACCCGGCCCCCCGGCGCCTCGTGCACCGGCGCCGCGTTGAAGCCGGTGCCCACCCCGATCACCAGCTTGGCGGCGTGGGCGGGCGCCGCGGGCCCTTCGATCACCACCCGGAGGCTTTCGGGCGCCAGCGCCCCCAGCGCGTGGCCCTGCGCCTGAAGGTCGTTCAGGATCGCGACCTTCTCGGCCCCGGTGGCGCGCGCCAGCATCTCGGGTTCGATCGTCCAGCTGAGGTTCGTCATATGCGCCACGCCATCGCGCACCGGCCCCGCGGCCGCCACGCAGGCGCCCGCGCAATCCACGCCGCCTTCCTCGTCGATGTAGCGGCGCAAGACCGATTCCAGCCCGGGAAACTCGGCGTTGCGGTAGCGGCGGATCGAGCCCGCCTTCAGGCGGCGCCCCGCGGCCAGGGCGACGCGGGTGTTCGTGCCCCCGATATCGGCGACGAGCGTGAAGATATTGGCAGGCAGGGGCATCAGGCTCTCCGGTCTATCGCGCCAGAGCGCGGGCGAGGGCGTGATAGGACGCTTTCGGCACCCGGTTCAAGGTTTTGAAATCGACATGGACCAGTCCGAAGCGTTTCTCGTAGCCCAGCGACCATTCGTAATTGTCCATCAGCGACCAGACGTAATAGCCCTTGACCGGCACGCCCTCGGCGATGGCGCGCCGAACCACGGCCAGATGGGCCTCCAGATAGGCGCTGCGGGGGGCATCGTCGCAGGCGCCGTTCACCAGAACGTCGGCATTGGCCATCCCGTTTTCGGTGACGTAAAGCGGCAGCGTCCCGGTGTATTCGGCCGCCGTCCGCTTCAGGAACTGATAGAGCCCCTCGGGATAGATCTCCCAGCCGACCTGGGTCTTGGGCAACGGGCCTTCCACCTCTGTGTGGGCGGGCCAGGGCCCGGGGGCGGGCGCGATCAGCTTGCGGGTGTAGTAGTTCAGCCCGAACCAGTCGAGCTTCTGGCCGATCACCGCGAAATCGTCCTGCCAGCCCGCGGGCATGTGCGGGCCAAGGCCGTCCAGAACGTTGGCCGGATATGCGCCCTTGAACAGCCCCTCGATGAACCAGCGGTTGTAGTAGCCGTCGTAGAGCCGCGCCGCCTCGGCCGCCTCGGGGCTGGCATCGGCGGGGGTGGCCCATTCGAAATTGCAGACCGCGCCCAGATTGGACATGCCTAGCCCGCGCATCGCCTGAATGGCCCGGCCATGCGCCAGCAGCACATGGTGCATCGCCCGCGCGGTGGCGCGGATGTCGCGCAGCCCCGGCGCGTGCAGGCCCATGAAATGCGACAGCCAGCCCACGCACCAGGGCTCGTTGATCGGTGCGACCGACCACATGCGGTCGCCGATCCGGCGCATCAGCACCTCGGCGAAATCGGCGAACCAGCCCGCGATGTCGCGGTTGCGCCAGCCGCCCGCATCCGCCAGCGGCGAGGGCAGTTCCCAGTGATAGAGCGTGGCCGCCGGTTTCAGCCCGCGCGCCAGAAGCCCGTCGACCAGCCGGTCGTAGAAGTCGAGCCCCGCCGCGTTCACCGCCCCCCGCCCCTCGGGCAGCACCCGCGCCCAGGAGGTGGAAAAGCGGTAGACATCGAAGTTGCCGGCCTTCAGCAGGTCAAGGTCTTCGTCCAGCCGGTGAAAGTGGTCGCAGGCCACCGCGCCGTCTTCCGCGCGCACCACATTGCCCGGGGTGGCGGCAAAATCATCCCAATGGGTGCGCCCCGCGCCGCCGAAGGCATGCCCCTCGATCTGGTAACTGGAGGTCGCGGCCCCGAACAGGAAACCTTCGGGGAAATCCTTGCGCGTGACGTTCATGTTCATCCTCGGGTGGGGGCGGGGCCGGTGGACAGGCCCACCATCAGTTCGGCCTCCAGCATCCGCTGCTGTGGCGGCAGGCCGGGGGTCTGGATGCGGTCGATCAGCATCTCTGCCGCCTGCCGCCCTGCCTCGCGCACCGAAGACCGGGTTGCGGTGAAGATCGGGATGTCCTCGCCGTTGCGCAGGTAGCTCAGCTCGTCGTCATGGGTGATCAGCGACACGTCGCGGCCCAGCTTCAGCCCGCGTTCCTCCAGCGCGCGCCGCACGCCGATGGCGATGATGAGCGACGAGACCAGGAAGGCGGTCGGCGGGTCGGCCTGATCCAGCGCACGGCAGGCGGCGCTGTAGCCGTAGGTTTCGGTCATCTCGTCGCTGAACATCAGCGCGGGGTCCAGCGGCAGGCCACGGGCGGCCATCGCCTCTTCATAGCCCGCGCGGCGGCGGATGGCGAAATCCATGAATTCCAGCCCGTTGACCAGTGCGATGCGCCGGTGGCCCAGGTCGATCAGGAATTCGGCCGCACGGCGGAACGAACGGCGGTTGTTCACGTCAAGCCAGGAATAGGGGTCGGCGGCGCCGGTGGCGCGGCCATGCACCACGAAGGGCAGCCCGATCTCGTGCAGCAGGTGGATGCGCGGGTCGTTGGCGCGGGGGGCATGAACGATGATGCCATCGACGGTGCCGCGGCTTTTCAGTTCGCGATAGGCGCGCGGCTCGTCGGCGTCGTTCACCACGCTTAGGAGCATGTCATAGCCGCGCCGCGAATAGGTCTCGCCCGCGCCGGCGATGAAATCGGCAAAGACCGGGTTCACGATCTCATGCTTCGAGGACACCGTGATCACATGCCCGATCGCCATCGCCCGGCCCGTCGCCAGCCGGATCGCACGCGCGTTCGGGCGGTAGTTGTGCCGCTTGGCCGCCGCCATCACCCGCTCGCGGGTTTCCTCGTTCACCTCGGGGTAGCCGTTCAGCGCCCGGCTGACGGTCGTGGTCGAAAGCCCGAGCCGTGTGGCCAGTTCCTTCAGATTCATCTGGGCGAGGCGTCCAAAGCGGTTTCAAACGAGCGCGAATCTAACCGCGGGCGCTGGCGGCGTCAAAAGCAATCCGACGCCCCGCGCGGTTCTGCCCCCGAGAAAATGCCGGGCTGTGTCCCGCGCAAGTTGCGCTGCGGATTGACTTGAAAGGGACGATCGGCGACTTTGGGCTACCCAAAGCGGTTTGGAAATGATTCCGGGCCCTAAGGTCAACGAAGTGCCGGGCCCGACCCGGCACGAGCGGGAGGATGTAATGATCGGGAAACTTTTGTCGGCGGTCGCGGGCCTTGCGCTCGTTGCCGGGGCGGCCTCGGCGGCCGACCTCAAATTCGCGCCGGGCTCGGACCCGCAGCGCTTCCACTGGGACAGCTACACCCAGTTTGCCAAGGATCACGCGGACCTGAAGGGCCAGACCCTGACGATCTTCGGCCCCTGGCGCGGCGAGGATCAGGCGCTGTTCGAAAGCGTTCTGGCCTATTTCGAGCAGGCGACGGGCGTCAAGGTTTCCTATGCCTCGTCGGAAAACTACGAACAGCAGATCGTGGTCGATACCGAGGCGGGCAGCCCGCCCAACATCGCCATCCTGCCGCAACCCGGCCTGATCCAGGATCTCGCCTCGAAGGGCTATGTGAAGCCGCTTCCGGGCGACACCAAGCAGTGGCTGCTGGACAACTATGCCGCGGGCCAGTCCTGGGTCGACCTGTCGACCTTCAAGGACAAGGAGGGCAAGGCCTCGGTCATGGCCTTCCCCTTCAAGATCGACGTGAAGTCGCTGGTCTGGTACTCGCCCGACAACTTCAAGGACGCGGGCTACAAGGTTCCCCACACGATGGAGGAGCTGAAGGCCCTGACCGAGCAGATCGTGAAGGATGGCGGCACGCCGTGGTGCATCGGGCTTGGTTCGGGCGGCGCGACCGGCTGGCCCGCGACCGACTGGGTCGAAGACATCCTGCTGCGTCAGCAGCCGCCGCAGGTCTATGACGGCTGGGTCGACAATTCGGTGAAGTTCACCGATCCGCGCATCATCAGCGCGATCAACGAGTTCGGCTGGTTCGCCAAGAACGACAAGTATGTCGACGGCGGCGCCAAGGCTGTGGCCACCACCGACTTCCGCGACAGCCCCAAGGGCCTCTTCACCTCGCCGCCAAAGTGCTACCTGCACCACATGGCATCGTTCATCCCGTCGTTCTTCCCGCAGGGCACCCAGCTTGGAAAGGACGCCGACTTCTTCTACTTCCCGCCCTACGCCAGCAAGCCCGAACTGGGCAACCCGGTCGAAGGCGCGGGCACGCTGGTGTTCATCGAGAAGCAGAACCCCGCGGCCGATGCCTTCATCGAGTTCCTGAAGACGCCGATCGCGCATGAAGTCTGGATGGCGCAGTCGTCCTTCCTGACGCCCTACAAGGGCGTGCACCCCGAGGCCTATGCCAACGACGTGATGAAGCGGGAAGGGCAGATCCTGCTGGATGCGACCACCTTCCGGTTTGACGGGTCCGACCTGATGCCCGCCAAGATCGGCGCGGGCGCCTTCTGGACCGGGATGGTCGATTACGTCTCTGGCAAGTCGGCCGAAGATGTCGCGGGCGAGATCCAGAAGACCTGGGACGGCCTGAAGTAAGCCGGTTCCGGCCTGGCCGGGGGCGCCCGACGCCCCCGGTTTCCCGGCCCCCGCACGGGGGAAAGGGCCCGCCAGAGGCCCGCGCCGGTGACGGCAGTGGTTGCAGGGGAGGGGCGCCATGATCCAGCAAATCTACACCGGGCTTGCCACCATCGCGGTCGGCGTGGGGCTTGCGCTGCTGTATTTCTACGGCTCGAACTGGCTTCTCGACAGGCTCTTGCCGCAGGGCGGCGCCGATGCCCGCGCCACCCGCAACATCCGCCTGGCGGGGGCGATCCGGCCCTGGCTGTTCCTGGGGCCCGCGATCTTCGCGCTGGGGCTCTACCTCGTCTACCCCGTGATCGCCACGATCCAGTTGAGCTTCTTCGATGCGGCCGGGTCCACCTATGTCGGGTTCGCGAACTACACCTGGTTCGTGCATGACAGCAACATCCGCGCGGCGCTGCTGAACAACTTCCTCTGGCTTCTCGTGGTGCCTGCGGCCTCGACCTTCCTGGGCCTCGTCACCGCCGCGCTGACCGACCGGATCGCCTGGGGCAACATCGCGAAAAGCCTGGTGTTCATGCCGATGGCGATCAGCTTCGTCGGCGCGACCGTCATCTGGAAATTCGTCTACGACTATCGCGGCGCCGACCAGACCCAGATCGGGCTTCTGAATGCCATCATCACCGGGTTGGGCGGTCGGCCCGAGGCCTGGATCGCCTGGATCCCGTGGAACAACTTCGCGCTGATGGTGATCCTGATCTGGATCCAGACCGGCTTTGCCATGGTCATCCTGTCGGCCGCGCTGCGCGGGATTCCCGAGGAAACCATCGAGGCCGCCGTGCTCGACGGGGCGAACGGGTTGCAGATCTTCTTCCGCATCATGGTTCCGCAGATCTTTAGCACGATCGCCGTGGTCTGGACCACGATCACGATCACCGTGCTGAAGGTCTTCGACATCGTCTATGCGATGACCAACGGCCAGTGGGATACCGATGTGCTGGCCAACCAGATGTATTTCTGGATGTTCCAGGGCACCCCCGATTTCGGCCGCTCGGCCACGGTGGCGATCGTCATCATGATCCTCGTGATCCCGATCATGGTCTGGAACATCCGCAACGCGCGCCGCGAGACGGAGGGGCACTGACATGTTCGCGATCGGCGGCCGCAAATCCCCGCTTGTCTGGGCCGTGCATCTGTCGGTGCTGCTGCTCGTCCTGCTCTGGACGCTGCCCACCGCGGGGCTCTTCATCACCTCGTTCCGGACCGCCGACCAGATCGCCGTATCGGGCTGGTGGACGGCGCTGTCCTCGTCCGAGCGCAACCAGGTCACCCGGCTGCCCGACGGCCCGGGCACCCAGGCGACGGATGGCAGCTACACGCTGTCGGGCACCGTGCTGCCCGATGGCGGCAGCGTCGTGGCCTGGGGCAAGACCAGCCTGAAGCCCAAGGCGTTCACGCCGGGCGAAACGGTCGACATGGGCGACGGCGTCACCATGGTGGTGCAGGCGAACGGCAGCTACACCATGACCGGCCCGAAGGCGCTGGACGGTGGCGGGCGCATCTTCTTCACCGCTGCCACGCCTCCCTCGTTCACCCTGGCGAACTACAGCAAGGTGCTGTTTGCCAACGGAATGCTGCGGGCCTTCATCAACTCGTTCACGGTGGCGATCCCCTCCACGGTCATCCCGATCCTTGTGGCTGCCTATGCCGCCTTCGCGCTGGCCTGGATGAAGTTTCCGGGCCGTGCGCTTCTTCTGGCGGTGGTGGTGGGCCTGCTGGTGGTGCCGCTGCAACTCTCGCTCATCCCGATCCTGCGGCTGTACAACAACCTGCACGACCTCACGCTTGTCCCCGACAAGAGCCTGATCGGCCAGCTGATCGACCTGTCCGGTCTGGGCACCCATTCCGATGACGGCACGATGGTCGGCTTCAGCTCGAAAAGCTACCTTGGCATCTGGCTGGCCCATACCGGATTCGGCCTGCCGCTGGCCATCTACCTGCTGCGCAACTACATGGTCGGCATCCCGCGCGACATCATCGAAAGCAGCCGCGTGGACGGGGCGACCGACTTCCAGATCTTCCGCAAGATCATCCTGCCGCTCAGCTTCCCGGCGCTGGCCAGCTTTGCCATCTTCCAGTTCCTCTGGACCTGGAACGACCTGCTGGTGGCCACCGTCTTCCTCAGCCATCAGGCCGACAGCCTGGTGATGACGGCGAAGCTGAAGGACCTGATGGGCTCGCGCGGGGGCGAATGGGAAATTCTGGCGGCCTCGGCCTTCGTGTCGATCTCTGTGCCGCTGCTCGTGTTCTTCGGCCTGCAGCGCTACCTTGTGCGCGGTCTGCTGGCCGGCTCTGTAAAGTGACGAAAAGACAATGACGACGACGGCAGGCGAGTGGTGGCGCGGCGCGGTGATCTATCAGATCTATCCGCGCAGCTATCAGGACAGCAACGGCGACGGGGTGGGGGATCTGAAGGGGATCACCGCGCGGCTTGCGCATATTGCGAAGCTTGGCGCCGACGCGGTCTGGATCAGCCCGTTCTTCACCTCGCCCATGAAGGATTTCGGCTACGACGTGTCGGATTACTGCGATGTCGATCCGATGTTCGGAACGCTGGCCGATTTCGATGCGCTGATGGACCAGGCCGGGCGCCTTGGGCTGCGGGTGATGATCGACCTCGTGCTCAGCCACACGTCGGACAAGCACCCGTGGTTCGTCGAAAGCCGCCAGAGCCGCACCAACCCGCGCGCCAACTGGTACGTCTGGGCCGACCCGAAGCCCGATGGCACGCCGCCGAACAACTGGCTGTCGGTCTTCGGCGGGTCGTCCTGGGCCTGGGATTCGCGGCGCGAGCAGTATTACCTGCACAATTTCCTGACCTCGCAGCCCGATCTGAACCTGCACGAGCCTGCGGTTCAGGACGCGCTGCTGGATGTGGCGCGGTTCTGGCTGAAGCGGGGCGTGCATGGCTTCCGCCTGGACACGATCAACTTCTACTTTGCCGACACGTACCTGCGTGACAATCCGGCACTGCCGAAGGAATTGCGCAACGACTCGATCGCGCCATCGGTGAACCCCTACAATCACCAGCTTCACCTGTTCGACAAGAACCAGCCCGAGAACCTCGACTTCCTGCGCCGCTTCCGCGCCGAGCTGGAGCCCTACGGCGCCGCCGCGGTGGGCGAGGTCGGCGACGCGCAGCGCGGGCTCGAGATCATGGCCGAGTACACCTCGGGCGGCGACAAGGTGCAGATGTGCTATCCGTTCGAGCTGCTGCAGCCCCGGCGGCTGACCGCGGCGGCGGCGGTGGAGACCTTCGCGCGGATGGACCGCGCGGCGCCTGACGCCTGGCCTTGCTGGGCCTATTCCAATCATGACGTGGTGCGCCATGTCACCCGTTGGGGGCTGACCGACGCGGCGGCGCGCGCCTATACCCTGCTTCTTCTGTGTCTGCGCGGGTCGGTCTGCCTTTACGAGGGCGAGGAGTTGGGCCTGCCCGAGGCGGCGCTGGCCTTCGAGGATCTGCAGGACCCCTACGGCATCGAGTTCTGGCCCGAGTTCAAGGGCCGCGACGGCTGCCGCACCCCGATGGTCTGGGAGAGCGCGCCGGGCGGCGGCTTTTCCACTGCCAAGCCCTGGTTGCCGGTTCCGGCCGAACATCTGCCCCTGTCGGTCGCCGCGCAGGACAATGCGCCGGGTTCGATGCTCAACCATTACCGCGGCGCGCTTCGCCTTCGCCGGGCGCATCCTGCGCTGGTGACGGGCAGCCTCGAGGCGATGGCCGCCACCGGCGAGGTGCTGAGCTTCCTGCGCCGCGACGGGGCCGATGTGCTGTTCTGCGCCTTCAACCTTGGCGCGGAACCGGCGCGGATTGCGCTGCCTGCCGGGGCCTGGGCGCCGCTTGGCACCGATCTGGGCACGGTGGCAGAGATCAGCGGAAACACGGTGGCGTTGGGGCCCTGGCAGGTCTGCCTTGCCCGACAGCGCACCTGAGCGGAGGGAACGAACGTGGCGGATCTGATCCTGAAGGGCGTCGCCAAGGCCTATGGCGATGTCAAGGTCCTGTCGAACATCAACCTCGACATCAGGCAGGGCGAGTTGATCGTCTTCGTCGGGCCCTCGGGCTGCGGAAAATCCACGCTGCTGCGGATGATCGCCGGGCTTGAATCGATCACGGGCGGCACGCTGTCGATCGACGGGCGGATCGTGAACGACCTGCCCGCAGCGCAGCGCGGGATCGCGATGGTGTTCCAGAGCTACGCGCTCTACCCGCACATGACGGTCCGCGACAACATGGCCTTCGCGCTGCAGATCGCCAGGAAGCCCCGGGCCGAGATCGACGCCGCCGTCGACAAGGCCGCCCGCGTGCTGCAACTGACCCCCTATCTCGACCGGCTGCCCAAGGCGCTGTCGGGCGGGCAGCGGCAGCGCGTGGCCATCGGGCGGGCCATCGTGCGCGACCCCAAGGTCTACCTGTTCGACGAGCCGCTCTCGAACCTCGATGCCGCGCTGCGGGTCGCAACCCGGATCGAGATCGCGCAGCTGAAGGAGCAGATGCCCGAATCCACCATGATCTACGTCACCCATGACCAGGTCGAGGCGATGACGCTCGCCAGCCGCATCGTGGTGCTGGCGGGTGGCGGCATCAGCCAGGTCGGCACCCCGCTTGACCTCTATGAACGTCCGGAAAACGAATTCGTCGCACAGTTCATCGGCTCGCCCGCCATGAACCTGCTTCCGGGCGAGATCGTCGCCACCGGTGCGCAGACCCGGGTGAAGCTGCAGAACGGTGGTGAGGTCCTCGCCGCCATCGCCACCAAGGACGGCGACCGGGGGATGCAGGTCAACGTGGGCGTCCGCCCCGAGGACATGTTGCCGACCGAGGGCGATGCCCATGTCTTTGAAGGCGAGGTCGAGATCGTCGAGGCGCTGGGCGAGGTCACGCTGCTCTACTTCAAGCGGGTGGGCGAGGCGGCGCAGGTCATCGGCAAGCTGCCCGGCATCCATTCCGAGTTGCGCCGCAAGCGGGTTCGCCTGACGGCCGACCCCGCGAAGGTTCACCTTTTTGCCAACGGGCGTTCGCTGCTTTACCGGTAGGCGGCGGTTGACAGCGGGGCCCCCGCGGGCGCACACCGGCCCGGAAGCCCGCGCGCGCGGGGCATCACGCCCTGCGCATTCCGGCGCGCCCTTCGCCCTGCCGCCCATGCGGGCGGTCCGGGGCCAGACCGGGAAGGAAAGACCATGGCCAAAGGTCAGTTGCGTTCCAACAAGGAAGCCAAGAAACCGAAGAAGGAAAAGCCGAAGGTGCTGGCGACCGCCGGCATGGCGGCCGTGGTGCAGAACACCGCGGGGCGCCTGAACGAGGCGCAGAAGAGCCGCAAGTAGCCCGCGGGCCGGGGGCGCGGGCCTGTCGGCCGTGATGGCCACGGCCCGGCCCCGTCCTGTTGCTGCATGGTCCATTCGGCGCGCCCTTCCTCTTCCCTTGCAGGGGAAGTCTTGCGCTGCCGGATGAATTCCGGGTTAAAGGCGCCCGCGAATCCGCCCCCGGGCGGAGCCTTCGGAGGCCCGTCTTTTATGCTTTGATACCAATGGGTTGACCTGCGATCCTCAGGTTCGCCCTGCGCGGGCGTGAAAGATGAAACCGAGAAAATTCAACAGAACCTGCGCGGCCAGGATCGCGGTGCTGCCGCTGTGGTCGTAGTCGGGGGCCACCTCGACCAGGTCCACCCCCACGATCTCATGCGCGCGCGCCGCGCCCTGCAGGATCTCGAGCACCTCGTAATAGAGGAAGCCGCCGTGACTTGGCGTGCCGGTGCCCGGCGCGATCGAGGGGCAGAAGCCGTCAATGTCGATCGTCACATAAAGCCGGGCGCCCGGCGGAATGCGCGCCAGCACCCCGTCGGGCCCCAGCGCGCGCACCTGCCGGACCGACAGGATGTCATCGCCCATCGCCCGCGCCGCCTCGTAGCCGTCCTTCGCGGTCGAGGACACGTTGCGGATGCCCAGCGCGGTGATGCCGGTCACATAGTCGCGTTCTGCGGCGCGGCGCATCGGGTTGCCGTGGCCGTGGCGCACCCCGTGGCGGGTGTCGACGAAATCCAGATGCGCGTCGATCTGGAGGATATGGATCGGCCCGCGCCCCTCGAAGGCGCGGATGCAGGGGATGTTCACCGAATGGTCGCCGCCGATCACCACCGGCAGGGCGCCCGCATCCAGGATCGCCCGCACGCCGGTTTCGATGTTGGCATGGCTTTTCTCGGTGTCGGTATGGACGATGTCGGCATCCCCGATGTCGACGATGCGCACCTCGGGGCCCAGGTAGGTCACGTCGTCCTCGTGGTCGTAAGCCCCCGCATGGCCGAAGGAAAAGAGGGTGGATGCCTCGCGCACCGCGCGCGGGCCGAAGCGGGCGCCGGCGCGGAACTGGGTGCCGAAGTCGAACGGCGCGCCCAGGATGCAGGCATCGGCGGACAGGGCCGACCAGTCTGGCTGATAGGCGCGCTTGCCGAAGGTCGAAATGCCGACGAAGGGCAGGTTCAGGCGGCCGGTGTCGTAGCTGTTGGTCATCGCGGCGGGCTCTGCGTGGGGGAAAACCGGGGCGAGCCTAGCATGGAACGCGGCCGCGACGAGGGGGAAACGCGCCCGGTCGGGCGGGCGGATCGGCGCCATCCGGCCCGGTATGCCGGCTATGGCAGCAGGCCATCCATCGCCGCGATCCGGTCCAGCAGCGCGGCCGCGGCGGGCGCCAGCGCGTTGCCTGCCAGCGTGGCCAGAACCACCGGCTCTCCCGGCCCGGCATCGGCGATGGTGCGCGTCACCAGCGGTCGGCCGTCGGCGCTGTGGCCAGGGGCAGGGCGGGTATAGCTCAGCCCCACGCCCAGCCCGTTGGCGGCAAGGCTGCGCATCAGCTCCAGCGTGGCGGCGCGGTGGGCGATGCGGGGAACCAGACCGCGGTCGGCAAAGAGGCGCTGCATGTGGCCAAGGCTCAGCCCCTGGTCGGCCAGGATCAGCGGGGCCTGCGCCAGATCGGCCAGCGTGACCCGCGCGGCGGTGGCCAGCGGATGGTCCGCGGCCAGCACCGCATGCGGGGGCACCCGCACCAGCATCCTGCGCGCAAAGGTCGCGTCCAGCCCCAGGTCATAGGTGATCGCAAGGTCGATCCGCCCCGCCCGCAGCCCTTCGGTCAGCGGCGCGAAGCCCAGTACCGCGGGGGTGACGGTGATCCCCGGCGCCTCGGCGGCCAGGCGGCGCAAGAGCGGGGCCAGCACCACCGGCGCGAGATCTTCGAAACAGGCAAGCCTGACCGGCACCGCCTGCAGCGCCTCGCCGGCCATCAGCCGCTCCAGCCCCGCCAGTTCGGCCCCGGCACGCTCCAGAAAGGCCCGCCCGAACGAGGTGGGCGCCATCGGCCCGCCACTGCGGCGCAGGAACAGCGGCTTGCCCAGCACGGCCTCCAGCTGCCCCAGCGCCACCGACAGCGCGGGTTGCGAGACATGGAGCGCGTCGGCGGCGGCCGTAACGCCGCCGTACCGCGCCACGGCAACGGCATATTCCAGCTGGCGAAGGGTCACCGATAGCATCAACCTATATCTGGCATTGTGAAGTATTATTGGAAACTATGATGCCAGCCTGCCACGCTGCCTGCAAGCGCAACAGGAGATGGCGATGGCAACGCAGGTGACGGACGAGATGATCGAGGCCTATCAGCGCGACGGCGTCGTGCTGGTCAAGGGGCTCTGGGCCGACTGGGTCGAGGTGATCCGCGCCGGGATCGAGCGCAACATGGCCGAGCCCGGCCCCTATGCGGCCGAGAACCTGAAGCCGGGCGAGGGCGGGCGGTTCTTCGACGACTACTGCAACTGGACCCGCATCCCCGAATTCGCCGAGGTCATCCGCGGCTCGGACGTGGCCGATGTGGCGGCGGCACTCATGCGATCGACCCGGGTGCAGATGTTCCACGACCATGTGCTGGTGAAGGAACCCGGCACCTCGAAGCCCACGCCCTGGCATCAGGACGGGCCCTATTACTTCGTGGGCGGGCAGCAGACTGTCAGCTTCTGGTCGCCGATGGACCCGGTGCGCGAGGCAAGCCTGCGCTGCGTGGCGGGCTCGCACCGCTGGGAGCGCGAGGTGCTGCCGACCCGCTGGCTGTCGGAAGAGAACTTCTACCCCGACCCCGAGAAATACATGCCCGTCCCCGACCCCGACAGCGAAGGCATGCGCGTGCTGGAGTGGGAGATGGAGCCGGGCGACGCGGTGGCCTTCAACTACCGCACGCTGCACGGGGCGCGCGGCAACACCACCCAGAACCGCCGCCGGGCCTTCTCGCTGCGGCTGGTGGGCGACGACGCGGTTTATGTCGACCGGCCGGGCCGCACCTCGCCGCCCTATCCGGGCCACGACATGCAGGCCGGGCAGCGGCTGCGCGAAGACTGGTTTCCCTATCTGCGCTGAGGGTGCATCGCGCCGCATGTACCGCCGGAGCGGGGCTGCGCTACATCGTGGCGAGAGAGCCCGGAGGACCCGATGAGCAGCCGTTTCCCCCCCCTGACCCCGCCGCGCCGCCAGAGCCTGTGGCGCGCCATGCCGCCAGCCGTCTTTCCGCCCCTGCTGGGGCTTGTGGGGCTGGGGCTGGCGTGGCGGCGGGTGCTCTATTCGGTGCAACTGCCCGAGGCGCCGGCCGAACTGATCCTGGGCGCGGTCAGTCTGCTGTTTCTCTTTGCGCTGGCGGTCTATGCGGCCAAGGCGATCCGCCGCCCGGGGGCGGTGACGGAGGATCTGCGCACCCTTCCGGGGCGGGCGGGGCTGGCCTCGCTGACGGGTACGGTGATGCTGCTGGCGGCGGTGGCGGGGCCCTATTCGGGCGGGCTGGCGGCGGGGCTGCTGTGGCTTGGCCTGGCGCTGCACGCGGGGCAGGCCGTGCTGGCGCTGCGCGCGCTGGCGCGGACCGGCTGGCGGGTGGACCCGGTCTGGCACCTGAGTTTCGCAGGCCTCATCCTGGCCGCGCCGGGGGCGCTGGCGCTCTATCTGCCGGGGCTGGCGCTTTGGCTGCTGGGTCTGTCCGGCGTCATCGCCCTGGCGATCTGGGGGGCGAGCCTGCGGCAGATCCGGCGCGAGCGTGTGCCCGCGCCACTGCGCCCGCTGCTGGCGATCCATCTGGCACCCGCCTGCCTCTTCACCATGACGACGGCGGGCCTTGGGCTGGGCACGCTGACGCTGGCGTTCGGGGCGTTGTCGGCTGTGATCGGGCTTGCCCTTCTGATCGAGGCGCGCTGGCTGACCGAGGCGGGCTACGGCCCGCTCTGGGGCGCCTTCACCTTCCCGATGGCGGCGGCGGTGTCGGCCACGGCCACGCTGGGCTGGTCGGGGCTGGGGACGCCCGCGCTGGTGCTTTCGGTGGTGATGCTGGTGGCGGCCAGTTCCACCATTCCGCTGATCGCGCTGCGGGTGCTGCAGGCCTGGGCCCGGGGCGATCTGGCGCGGCGGACCAATGCTTCCGTCGCCTGAGGCGCAGTTCGCCCTTTCCTTTCCCCCGCCCGCGTGAAATAGGGAACCGCCAAACGAAAACTCCCACGGAGGCTCCCCATGGAGATTCGCGAGGCATTGACCTTCGATGACGTGCTTCTGGTTCCGGCCGCCTCTTCGGTGCTGCCGTCCGAGGCGGATACCTCGACCTTCGTCACCCGTTCGATCCGGATGAACATCCCGCTGCTCAGCTCGGCGATGGATACCGTGACCGAGGCGCGGATGGCCATCGCCATGGCGCAGGCGGGCGGGATCGGCGTGATCCACCGCAACCTTGGCGTCGAGGAACAGGCCGACCAGGTGCGGCGGGTGAAGCGGTTCGAATCCGGTGTGGTCTACAACCCGATCACCCTGACCCCCGACCAGACGCTGGCCGATGCCAAGGCGCTGGCCGAACGCTACAACATCACGGGCTTTCCGGTGGTGGACGGGGCGGGCCATGTGCTGGGCATCGTGACCAACCGCGACATGCGCTTTGCCTCCGACGACCGGACGCCGGTGAAGGTGATGATGACGGCCGACAACCTCGCTCTGCTGCGTGAACCTGCCGATCTGGAACAGGCGAAGAACCTGATGAAGTCCCGCCGGATCGAAAAGCTGCTGGTGGTGAACGCCGAAGGCAGGCTGACCGGCCTCCTGACGCTGCGCGACACCGAAAAGGCGGTGCTGAACCCGCATGCCTGCAAGGACGAACTGGGCCGCCTGCGGGTGGCCGCGGCCTCGACCGTGGGCGATGCCGGGTTCGAACGCAGCCAGGCGCTGATCGACGCGGGCGTCGACATGGTGGTGATCGACACCGCGCATGGCCATTCCGAAGGCGTGGCCAAGGCGGTCGAGCGGATCAAGAAACTGTCGAACGCGGTGCAGGTGGTGGCGGGCAACGTGGCCACCGGCGAGGCGACGCGCGCCCTGATCGGGGCCGGTGCGGATGCGGTGAAGGTGGGGATTGGCCCCGGCTCGATCTGCACCACGCGCATCGTGGCCGGGGTGGGTGTGCCGCAGCTGACCGCGATCATGGATTCCGCTGCCGCGGCAGGCGACGTGCCGGTGATCGCCGACGGCGGCATCAAGTATTCGGGCGACTTCGCCAAGGCGATCGCGGCGGGTGCGTCCTGCGCCATGGTGGGCTCCGCCATCGCGGGCACCGATGAAAGTCCGGGCGAAGTCATCCTTTACCAGGGCCGCAGCTTCAAGAGCTATCGCGGCATGGGCAGCCTAGGCGCCATGGCGCGCGGCTCGGCCGACCGCTACTTCCAGAAGGATGCGGCCTCGGACAAGCTGGTGCCGGAAGGGATCGAGGGGCAGGTGCCCTACAAGGGTTCGGCCGCGGCGGTCGTGCACCAGCTTGTGGGCGGCCTCCGCGCGGCCATGGGCTATACCGGCAACGCCACCGTGGCGCAGATGCGTACGAACTGCCAGTTCGTGCGCATCACCAATGCGGGGCTTAAGGAAAGCCATGTGCATGACGTGCAGATCACCCGCGAAAGCCCGAACTACCGCGTAAGCTGATCGGGAATTCAACCGATATGAAAATGGCTTGCGCGGCGAAGCAGAGGCAGGCATGACCCCCGGCGCCCGCATCGCCGCGGCGGCGGGCCTGCTGGACCGCATCCTGGCCGGGGCAGCGGCCGAACAGGCGCTGACCACCTGGGCGCGGGCCAACCGCTATGCCGGTTCGGGCGACCGCGCCGCGATCCGCGACCATGTGTTCGACGCGCTGCGCTGCCGCCGGTCGTTCGCCGCGCTGGGCGGGGCCGAAACCGGGCGCGGGCTGATGCTGGGGGCGCTGCGGGCGGCCGGGCGCGACCCGGCCAGCCTGTTCACCGGCGAAGGCCATGCGCCAACGCCCCTGTCCGAGGCGGAAATCGCTCATCTCGCCAAGCCTTTGCCTAAGGAGGCCGAGGTTCCGCCAGACCTGCCCGATTGGCTGGTGCCGCTGTTCCACGAGGGTCTGGGCGCCGATGCCCCGGCCGTGATGGCGGCGCTGCGCCAGCGCGCGCCGGTGTTCCTGCGGGTGAACCTGGCCCGGCTGACGCGCGACGAGGCAATCGCCCGCCTCGCCGCGGAAGGGATCGTTGCGCTGCCCCATCCGCTTGCGAACTCTGCGCTACAAGTCACGGAAAACGCGCGCAAGATCCAGATCGGGGGATGCTATGCGCAGGGCCGGGTGGAACTGCAGGACGCCGCCTCGCAAGCGGTGGTCGAGATGCTGCCGCTGCGTCCCGGGATGCGCGTTCTGGATTATTGCGCCGGGGGCGGCGGCAAGACACTGGGCATGGCCGCCCGCGCGCCGCTGACGCTCTTTGCCCATGATGCCGATCCCGGCCGGATGGCCGACCTGCCGGTGCGGGCCGCCCGTGCCGGGGTCCGGGTCGAGCGGCTGGCCACCGCCGCCCTGGCGCAGGCCGCCCCCTTCGACCTGGTGCTGGCCGACGTGCCCTGTTCCGGCAGCGGCAGCTGGCGCCGCGCGCCCGAGGCGAAGTGGCGGCTGACCCCGGCGCGGCTGGCGGAGCTTCGTCGGGTGCAGGCCGCGATCCTGCGGGAGGCGGCCGGGCTTGTGGCGCCCGGGGGGGTGCTCGCCTACGCGACCTGCTCGCTTCTGGCCGAGGAAAACCGGCAACAGGTCGCGGCGTTCCTGGGCGCCGCGCCGGGCTGGCATCTGGTGCAGGACCGGCGCCTGACCCCGCTGGACGGGGGCGATGGCTTTTATGGTGCAATCCTGGCGCGAAAATGTCTTGAGTTGCCCGCACTGCGGGTGAGAGGCTCCGTTTAATCGAGGATTAAGACTTTCGCCCCCTACTGGGCGCGAACGCGAATCTGAAACGGAGCGGACCGTGGCACAACCGGCACTGACCCGCCTGCCGATGTCTCAGGCTGTCTCGGGCCTTGCCCCTCGGCTGGGCTGGCTCATGGCCATGGCCGTCTGTTGCCTCGGGGCCGCGACGATGTTCGAGGCGCCGGTGGGCCGGCTTGCCGCCGCCTCGGGGGGCGGGGTGTTCCTTGGGCTTGCGATTCTGATCGGGGGCGGGCGCTTGGTGCTGCGTCGCAAGGCGCGCGCCGCCCGCCGTCAGGTTCAGGCGATGGTGCAGCATGATGCCACGCCGACCTTCTGCACCGACAGCGACGGCGCCATCGATTTCCAGAACCGCGCCGCGCTCGACCGGTTCGGCGAGCGGGGCGGCGAAACGCTGGTGCGCGCGCTGGGCGGCCTGTTCGCCGCGCCGTCGGCGGTGATGTTCCGCCTGCAGTCGCGGGCAGCCTCGCTCGGTGCCGCGCGCGAGGATGTGGTGACCCGTCGCGGTCACGCCCGCCTTTCGGTTCACCGGGTCGGCCCGCACCGGTTTCTCTGGCGGCTGGAAGAGATGCTCGACCGTGGCACCGTCGGCCGCGGTGGCGATGCCCCGGCCCTGCCGATGCTGGTCGCGGCAAAGACCGGCACGATCCTGTTCATGAACGATGCCATGCGCCGCCTGCTGGGCAGTCGCCCCACGACGCTCGATCGGGTGTTCCCGCACCTGCCGCTGCGCTCGGGCGAGGAAACCGTGGTGTCGGCACTCGATGGCCCCTTGCGGGCCATCGTGGCCGAGGTGGAAAGCCCCGGCGAGCGGCGCGAGATCTACCTGCTGACCGGCACCGTCGCGGGGGAGCGGACGCCCGCGCCCGACGAGGCGGTGTTCGAGGAACTTCCGGTGGCGCTGATCCGCGTCGATCCGGACGGCCAGGTGCTGGAGGCCAACCGCTGCGCGCGCGAACTGCTGGCGCTGCCGCGGGACGAGCGGCCGCCCCTGGCCGACCTGGTGGAGGGGCTCGGGCGCCCGGTCTCGGACTGGGTGAGAGAGGTGATCGCAGGCCGCACGACCGGCCGGGCCGAGGTGCTGAACGCGCGGCGGCAGGAAGGCGACCGTTTCGTTCATGTCTCGCTGCGCCGCACCGTGGATCGCGGGACCCCGGGCGTGCTGGCCGTGCTGACCGATGCGACAGAGCTCAAGACGCTCGAGGCCCAGGTGGCACAAAGCCAGAAGATGCAGGCCATCGGGCAGCTTGCCGGCGGTGTTGCGCATGATTTCAACAATCTGCTGACCGCGATCTCCGGGCATTGCGACCTGCTTCTGCTGCGCCACGACAAGCACGACAGCGACTATGCCGATCTGGTGCAGGTGCGCCAGAACGCCAACCGCGCGGCAAGCCTGGTGCGCCAGTTGCTGGCGTTTTCGCGCAAGCAGACCATGAAGCCCGAGGTGATCGACCTGCGCGAGACGTTGGGCGACCTGATGCACCTCTTGAACCGGCTGGTGGGCGAGAAGGTCTCGCTGGTGCGGGCCTACGATGCCGTGCCAGATCCGATCCGGGCTGACCGGCGCCAACTGGAACAGGTGATGATGAACCTCATCGTCAATGCCCGCGACGCGATGCCCGATGGCGGGCGGATCTGGGTAGAGACCGAGGTCCTGACCCTGGCGGAAGATCTGCACCGCGACCGCGCGATCGTGCCTCGCGGCCGCTACGTGCTGATCCGGGTGCGCGACGAGGGGATCGGGATCCCGCCCGAACGGATCGCCAAGATCTTCGAGCCCTTCTACACCACCAAGCGACCGGGCGAAGGCACGGGCCTCGGGCTTTCCACTGTCTATGGCATCGTCAAGCAGACGGGGGGGTTCATCTTCGTCGACAGTCTCGTCGGGGTCGGCACGACCTTCTCGATCTACTTCCCGGTCTATTGCGCCCCGCCCGTCGACGCGGCGGCGCCAGAGCCCGCGCCGCCGCCGCTGCCGGGCTTTGCGGGCGGACGCCTGGGCGAAGAGGTCGTGCTGCTGGTCGAGGACGAGGCGCCAGTGCGTGCTTTCGCCGCGCGCGCGCTGCAATTGCGCGGCTATCGTGTGCTGGAGGCAGGGTCTGCCGAAGATGCGCTGAAGCTGCTCGAGGACGAAAGCCTCAAGGTCGACGTGTTCGTGACCGATGTGATCATGCCGGGGATGGATGGCCCGACCTGGGTGCGCGAGGCGCTGAAGGCGCGGCCCGACGCGCGCGTCGTGTTTGTTTCCGGCTATGCCGAGGAAACCTTTGCCGAAACGCAGGCCCGGATTCCGAATTCGGTCTTCCTGCCCAAGCCATTCTCGCTGGGCGAATTGACCGCGACGGTCCAGGGGCAGATGCATTGACGCCCCAGGCCGCGCGATCGGACGCAGGACGGCAGCGGTGAAACTGTTTCCCCGATGGCAGGCCCCCATCCTGTCTTCTGGCCTGAGTGCCACGCCCTTGCGGGATGCGCGAGTATCCGCATGGGCGCATCCGCGCTGGTGCGGCGGCGCCGTTCTTCGACTCGTTCTCGCGCGCTGGGTCTCGGGAGCCAGCCCGGTGCGGGCCTATGCGTCGGAAGTGGCGGGTCAAGGCTGGCTGCCGGCCCGGATCGGCGGCGCGGGTGCATCCGGGCTGGGCGGTTCCAGCTTTCGGTTCTGTCGCGCGGGCCGTGTCTGGTCCGGCCAACCCGGTGCAGGCCGGTGCGTCGGCGGCGGCGCGTGAAGGCCGATAGTGGGGGGGCGTTGGCGTCGCAACGTTCGGTCTGGGAGGGTCCGTGCTTCGGCGCGTTCGCGCGGGCTGCGTCTGGCGAGCCGACCCGGTGCGGGCCTATGCGTCGGCGGCGGCGGGCTCGCGCAGGTTGCGGGCCCGGATCGGCGGCGCGGGTGCATCCGGGCTGGGCGGTTCCAGCTTTCGGTTCTGTCGCGCGGGCCGTGTCTGGTCCGGCCAACCCGGTGCAGGCCGGTGCGTCGGCGGCGGCGCGTGAAG